>JAIFKS010000117.1 GCA_020049465.1 bacterium
GCTGCTCCTGGTGCGGGGCGAGGGCGATCGCGAATACAACGTCGCCGAACACTTCGCACTCGAGCTGCTGATGCGCCTGCTGGGCGGTGCCCTCGCCGAGGGCGCCGCGCCGGTCGTCACGGTCGCCGCGGTGGAGCCCGCGGCCGCGCCCGAACCAGCGCCGGCGATCCCTGCATCGGAATTCTCGCCGACCGGGCGCGCCTGGACCGCCACCGATGCGCACGACGACGCGCTGGCCGACGCGCTCATGCAACTGGCCCTGAACCTGCCCGAAGCCAATGACGTGCCCCACTTCTGGCGTCTGCTGGCGCGTCATGTGTGGCCGGTGCTGCCGTTGCGGTGCGTCGGTTTCGTGGCGCCCGGCGTCAGCCGTCCGCAGGTCGTGGCCGGCAACGCGGTGGCCTGGGACCGGCTGGATCTGGGCGACGACAAGCTGCGCCATTTCCTGCGCCTGATGGAAATGCCGGTCCGCGCCGCCAATCTGCCCAACTTCTTCCGTCAGACGCGTGACGCGCTGCTCGAGGCGGGGGTCGACTGGATCGTCGGCCTGAACTGGCAGGAAGAGTTCCTGGGCACGGTTCTGCTCGGGATGGAGGAGTCTTACACGGGCCAGAACGTGCCGGCACTGCTGTCGGAGATCTTCGGCGAGGCGTCGCGTCTGCTCCACCGCCTGGATGCGGAGCCGGCGGCCGCGGACATCGATCTGGACGTCCTGCGTCTGCTGGTCGAGCAGCACGAGAAACGCAGCCAGGGGCCGTTCGCGCTGACCGGTTCCATGGTGGGGCACCTGTACCGGCTTTCGCGGGCGATGGGCTTCACCGCCGAACAGGAACGCGATCTGGTCCAGGGCTGCCTGCTGCGCGACCTGGGCCTGGTGGCGCGCGAGGACGCGCTGATGGGCCCGCGCGCCGCGATGGATCCCACGCAGTGGCCCCGCTTCCGCCAGCACCCGGTCGAAGGCGCCTCGCTGCTGCGCGGGCTGCAGGCTCCGCAGACCGTGCTCGATGTCGTGATGGCCCACCACGAGCGCTTCAACGGCAAGGGCTTCCCGATGGGCCTGCGAGGCCGCCAGATCCCCCTGGCCGCGCGCATCGTCAAGGTGGTCGAGACCTGGGTGAGCCTGCTGACGGGCGATGCTTCGCGCGCCCCGGTGGGCATCGACGAAGCGCTCGAAATCATGACGCGCGATGCGGGCGAGCGCTTCGATCCCGACATCGTCGCCGTCTTCGTCAGGTCGCTGCAGCCGGACCTGCAGCGCGCAGGCTCCACGCCGGGCGACTGACCGGCCGTTCCGATGTCCCATTGTCCCATCGACCGCGCCCCGCGCCACCGGGGCGCGGTCGCCTTTCAAGCCAAGGGGTTCCGGGCACCGTACCGCCGATCGGGGCAGAGGATCGGTGGGACACCGGGACACGGGCCTCGAATCTTCGTCTCCGCTTCAACGCCCCATCGCCGTCATAAGTCCTTCACCGGCAAACGCCAATGCGTGCAGCCGGCGTACTTGTCGGTCGAAGGCCCGTCATGGCCGGATGCTTGCAAGAGGATCAACGCCACGGGGTCGGGCTGGGAGGACTGGCCCCGCGGCTGTCCCCGGCCGCCGGCGGTCGACCCTGGTCCACCGCCGGCGGCTGATTCTTCGTCTCCCGCTCACTTCGCGGGCATCGGCCGCCCCACCGCCGCGGCCACCGGCCGCACCGCATCCATCATCCTGGAAAAAGCATCGAAATCCAGACTCTGCTGTCCGTCGGAAACGGCCTGGGCCGGATTCGGGTGCATCTCCACGATGATGCCGTCGGCGCCGGCCGCCGCCGCCGCGCGGCACATCGACTCCACGTACGCAGTGTGTCCCACGCCGTGGCTGGGGTCGACGATGACCGGCAGATGGCTCAGCTGCTTGATCACCGGCACCGCCGAAAGGTCCAGCGTGTTGCGCGTCGCGCGTTCGAAGGTGCGGATGCCGCGTTCGCACAGCATCACCTGGTGGTTCCCGTTGGACATGAGGTACTCGGCGGCCAGCAGCAGCTCCTCGATCGTCGACATCAGCCCGCGCTTGAGCAGCACCGGCTTCCGCTCGCGCCCGACCGACTCGAGCAGCGCGTAGTTCTGCATGTTGCGCGCGCCGATCTGCAGCACGTCGGCGTAGCGCGCCACCAGCGGCACGGCGTCGGGCGAGACCACCTCCGTGATCACGGGCAGGCCGGTCTCCTCGCGCGCGGCAGCCAGGATCTTCAGGCCTTCCTCGCCCAGACCCTGGAAACTGTAGGGCGAGGTGCGCGGCTTGAAGGCGCCGCCCCTCAGCGCGCTGCCGCCGCAGGCGCGCACGTGGCGAGCGCAGGCCAGCAGCTGGTCGGTCGATTCGACGGCGCACGGGCCGGCCATCACCACGAAGTTGGCGCCGCCCACCTGGGCACCGCCCAGGTTGATCACGGTGGGCTCGGCGCGGAAGTCGCGGCTGACCATCTTGAAGCTGCTGGACATGGTGGAGACCTGTTCGACGCCGGGCAGTGCCGCCACGCCTTCCAGCTGCGCGGCGCCGGCTTCCATCACGCCCACCACGGTGCGGCTGGTGCCGTGCGACGGCCGTGGCCGCAGACCGCGCGACTCGAGTTCGCGGATGACCCCGCTCAGTTCCTGCAAAGAGGCGTTTTCCTTCATCACGATGATCATGAGCGGTCACCTTTCACGGGTGCGTCGGCTTCGGGATTCATGGAGCGGTACAGGTCCGTGACGAAGGTCGCGGCCGCGGTGCGCGCGGCGTCCGGATCCGCGGCGTCCGCCAGCCTGCGCAACAGCGCGCTGCCGACAATGGCTCCGTCGGCACAGCCGGCCACACGCGCGGCCTGCGCGGGCGTACCCACCCCGAATCCGACGTACAGGGGCAGGGCGCACACGGCGCGCACGCGATCGGCGTAGGCTTCGAGTTCGTCGCCGGCGCCGGCCCCGGCGCCCGTCACGCCGGTGGTCGACACGAGGTAGAGGAAACCGGCCGCGGATTCGGCGTGGCGGCGCAGGCGCGCCTCGTCGGTCGTGGGCGCCACCAGGCTGATCAGGTCCACGTCCACCGGGCCCAGCACGCGGCGCAGACCGGCCGCTTCGTCCAGCGGCAGGTCCGGCACGATCACGCCGGCCACGCCCGCCGCGGCGCAGTCCCGGGCGAAGGCCGCCGGACCGCGGTGCAGCACCGGATTCAGGTAGCCCATCAGGACCACGGTCAGATCCAGTTCGCGACCTGCCCAGGCGGCCAATTCCAGGCTGCGCGCCGGAGTCATGCCCTGGACCAGCGCGCGCTGCGAGGCGGCCTGGATGACCGGGCCGTCGGCCACCGGATCGCTGAACGGCACGCCGATCTCCACCAGCCGGCAGCCGGCGTCCTTCAAGCCGCGCAGGGCGCCGCGGCAGGCCTCGTCATCGGGGTAGCCCGCCGTGACGAACGGCACCACCGGGCGCACGCCGTCCCTGCGCAGGGCCGCCGTCAGGTCACCGAGCCTGCTCATGGCCGCCTCCATCCTGGTCGTGCATTTCGTTCCTGTCGTGCATGTCCTTGTCGCCACGCCCCGAGAGATTGATCACGATCACCAGCGGACCG
This sequence comes from bacterium, assembly GCA_020049465.1. Taxonomy (GTDB): domain Bacteria; phylum Krumholzibacteriota; class Krumholzibacteriia; order LZORAL124-64-63; family LZORAL124-64-63; genus CAINDZ01. The sequence goes on from JAIFKS010000117.1 coordinate 3,587, forward strand.
CCATCCAGGCCGACCGTCCTGGACGCCCTCAGGCGCGCGCAGGCCGCCTCGTCCCGCAGGAAGCGTCGGCAGAAGGCCAGCGCGTGGCTCGACTCCAGCGCGGGGATGATGCCTTCGAGCCGGCACAGGTCCCCGAAAGCGGCCTGGGCCTCGGCGTCGTCCACGCTGTCGTAGGTCACGCGCCCGGTGTCCTTCAGGTGGCTGTGCTCGGGCCCCACGCCCGGGTAGTCGAGTCCGGCGGCGATCGAGTGCGCCGGCACCACCTGGCCGTCGGGATCCTGCAGCAGGTAGCTGTAGGATCCGTGCAGCACCCCGGGTGTGCCCAGACCGAGCGCCGCCGAGTGGCCGTGCGCGCCGCCACCGGCTTCGACCCCGAACAGCGCCACCGGGTCGTCCAGGAAGGCCGCGAACAGGCCCGCCGCGTTGCTGCCTCCGCCCACGCAGGCGATCGCCGCGTCCGGCAGGCGGCCTTCCTTCTCCAGGATCTGCCGCCGCGCCTCGATGCCGATCACGGACTGGAAGTCGCGCACCATCGTCGGGTAGGGATGGGGACCGACAGTCGAGCCGATGATGTAGTGGCTGTGCGCGACATTCGTCACCCAGTCGCGGATCGCCTCGCTGGTCGCGTCCTTCAGCGTGCGCGCGCCCGTCAGCACCGGCACCACTTCGGCGCCCAGCAGCCGCATGCGCTGCACGTTGGGTTCCTGCCGCCGCATGTCGACTTCACCCATGTAGACCGTGCACTCGAGCCCGGCCAGCGCGGCCACCGTGGCCGTGGCCACGCCGTGCTGGCCGGCGCCGGTCTCGGCGATCAGGCGGCGCTTGCCCATGCGCCGGGCCAGCAGGACCTGGCCGAGGCAGTTGTTGATCTTGTGCGCGCCGGTGTGGTTCAGGTCCTCGCGCTTGAGCCACACGCGCGCCTGACCGCCGCAGGCGGCTTCGAAACGCCGTGCGCGGTACAGGGGCGTGGGCCGGCCGCTGTAGTCGGCCTGCAGTTCCGCCAGTTCGGCCAGGAAGGCCGGATCACCGCGGGCTGCCAGCCAGACCGACTCCAGTTCGCGCAGGCACGGCATCAGCGTCTCGGGCACGTACTGCCCGCCGTAGGGGCCGAAGCGGCCGGGGCCGCCGTCGACCAGCACCCCGTCCTTCAGATCGGATGGCCTCGTCATCGTCCGGCCTTTCGCATGAAGGTGAGCAGCTTGTGCGGATCCTTGCGGCCCGGTTCGCTTTCGACGCCGCGGCAGACATCCACACCGAACGGACGGGCTTCGGCCAGCGCCGCGGCCACGTCGTCGGGGCCCAGGCCGCCGGCGATCAGCACGCGGCCGCCGCTGCGCGTCAGGGCCGCGGCGGCGGCCAGGACGTCTCCGCGCACGTCGGCCGCGACAGCGGATTTCGGCGGATCGATCAGGAAGTAGGACACTTCCGGATGCCGCGCGCAGGTTCCGTCGTCGACCTGCGCGGGCGTCAGCGTGCGGATCAAAGGGACGCCGGTCGACTGCGCGATTTCGGCGCCATAGGCCGGCGACTCCTGTCCGTGAAGCTGAACCAGATCCAGGTCGGCGGCCGCCATCGCCGCCAGCACCGCAGTCGGCGTCTCATCGCGGAATACGCCGACCAGCCGGGCGCCGGGCACGGCGCGGCGGATCGCGGCCGCCTGTTCCAGGTCCACGCGCCGCGGGCTGTCGGCGAACACCAGACCCAGCAGATCGGCACCGGCCTCCAGCGCCAGAACGGCGTCCTGCGGCGTGGTCAGCCCGCAGATCTTCACCAGCGGCGCGCCCGCCGCGCGGCGGCCCGCCAGCACGGCCACCGTGTCGCCGGGGTCCGGGCTCTGCAGCAGGGCGTGGCCGATCAGGAACGCATCGGCGCCCGCTCGCGCCAGGCGGTCCAGGTCCGCGACCGTGTACAGGCCGCTCTCGGCCACGCGGGTGACGTGGGCCGGCAGGCGCGGCAGCAGGCGCTCGCCGCGGCCCAGGTCGGTGCGCAGCGCGGCCAGGTCGCGGTTGTTCACGCCGACCAGATCAGCGCCGGCCAGCAGGGCCAGGTCGATGTCGCGCTCGTCGTGGCATTCGACCAGCACGGCCAGGCCCAGGCCGTGCGCGTGCGCGTTGAGTTCGCCCAGGGTGCGCGCGTCGAGCCAGCGCGCGATCAGCAGCACGCAGTCGGCGCCCGCGGCCCAGGCCGCGTCGATCTGCACGGGATCCAGCACGAAGTCCTTGGCGATGACCGGCAGGCCGGCCGAGCGCGCGGCGTCCAGGTCGCCCAGACCGGTGCCGAAGTGCGTGGCGTCGGTGACCAGCGACAGCGCCGCGGCGCCTCCGCGCAGGTAGGCGCGCGCCACGCGGTCGACCGGCGCCGCCAGCGCAAAGCCCGGGTGGCTGGGCGCGCGTCCCTTGATCTCGGCGATGATCCGGCGACCGCCGCGCACCGCGGCGCGGAAATCGCGCAAGGGACGCTGGTCGGGGCGCCGGGCCGGCGTGGCGGCGAAGGCTTCGCGGTAGCGGGCGGCCTCCTGCAGCTTGAGCGGGCGGATGTCGTCCAGGAAACTCATGCCGCCTCCCGGGGTATCCCGCCGCTGGCGTGGGCCAGTTGCCGGAGCAGTCGCAGAGCCGCTCCGCCAGCCATGGTTGCGCGTGCCAGGGCCACGCCCGCGCGGAAATCCGGCGCGCGGCCGGCCAGCACCGCCACGAATCCGGCGTTGAGCGCCACCGCGTCGGCCGCCGGGCCCTGCTCGCCGGCCAGTACACGGGCGATGATCGCCGCGTTGTCGGCCGGGGTGCCACCGGCCAGATCGGTGACCGTGCACACATCCATGCCGACGTCGGCCGGATCGAAGGTGAACGTGCGCACCGCGCCCCGCCGCAACTCGGCCACGCGCGTGGGTCCCAGGGGCGACACCTCGTCCAGTCCGCCGGCGCCGTGCACCACGAACGCGCGCCGGGAACCGAGAGCGCCCAGCACGCGCGCCAGCGGTTCGCAGAGCGCGGGATCGAACACGCCCAGCAGTTGCAGCTCGGCGCCGGCCGGGTTGGTCAGCGGACCCAGCACGTTGAAGACGGTGCGCACGCCCAGTTCGCGCCGCACCGGGCCGGCGTGGCGCATGGCCGGGTGCATCGCGGGCGCGAACAGGAAGGCCAGGCCCAGTTCGTCCAGCAGTTCGCCGGCGCGCGCCGGCCCCACATCGATGTTCACACCCAGGGCTTCGAGCACGTCGGCGCTGCCGCTGCGCGACGACACCGCGCGGTTGCCGTGCTTGGCCACGGGAATGCCCATGCCCGCGGCGACGAGCGCCGTGGCGGTGGAGATGTTGAAGGTGCCGGCTCCGTCGCCGCCGGTGCCGCAGGTATCGACCAGGCCCTGGCGGCGGCAGGCCACCCGCAACGCGCCGTGGCGCATCGCTTCGGCAAAGCCCGTGATCTCGTCGACCGTCTCGCCGCGGGCCCGCAGCGCCGCCAGAAGCCCGCCCAGGCGGGCCGGCGGCACGTGGCCGTCCATGACGGCGGTCATCAGCGCCCGGGCGCGATCACGCCCCAGGTCGAGGCCGCCGATCACGGCTTCCAGCGCGGCGCGCGACATTTCAGCGGCGTCTTCAGGCGCGTTGCTCATGGCGACCTCCGACGGCGCGCACGGCGCCCAGGAAATTGTTCAGCAGCATCCGGCCCTCGGTCGTCAGGATCGACTCCGGGTGGAACTGCACGCCCTCGACCGGGTGCGTCACGTGGCGCACGCCCATGATCTCGCCGTCGGACGTGTAGCTCGTCACGCGCAGGGTCGGGGGCAGGTCGGCTTCGGCGGCGATCAGCGAGTGGTAGCGGGTGGCCTCGAACGGATTCGAAAGCCCCGCATAGATGCCCGCGCCGTCGTGGTACATGCGGCTGGTCTTGCCGTGGACCGGTCGGGCCGCGCGGATCACGCGTCCGCCCTCGGCCTCGACGATGCACTGGTGCCCCAGGCAGACGCCCAGCACCGGCACCAGCCCGGTGAAGGCCTTGATCATTTCCAGGCTCACACCGGCATCCCGGGGTCCGCCGGGTCCCGGGGAAACGACCAGCGCCGAAGGCTTCAGGGCCAGCGCCTCATCCACGGTGATGGCGTCGTTGCGCCTGACCAGCACCTCGGGGGCCTGGGCGCCGGAGCCCGGGCTGCCGATCGCCTGCACCAGATTCCAGGTGAACGAGTCGTAGTTGTCGATGAGCAGGATCATGGTCAGCGCCCCTCTTCGGCCAGACGGACGGCCCTGGCCAGGGCGCCCATCTTGTCGAGCGTTTCCTGGTGTTCGCGCGCGGGATCCGAATCGGCCACGATGCCCGCGCCCGCCTGCACGCTGAACCGATCGCCCTGGCGCAGCAGCGTGCGGATGGCGATGCACATGTCCATGTCTCCCGCCTGACCGAAGTAGCCGACCGCCCCGGCGTAGTGCCCGCGGCGGCGCCCTTCCAGTTCGCCGATGATCTGCATGGCCCGGATCTTCGGCGCGCCCGAGACGGTGCCGGCCGGGAACGTGGCGCGCAGCGCGTCGAACATGTCCAGCCCCGGCAGCATCTCGCCCGACACGCGCGACACCAGATGCATCACGTGGCTGTAGCGTTCGACGGCCATGAAGTCGTCCACCACGACCGAGCCCAGCTTGCAGACACGGCCCAGGTCGTTGCGTCCCAGGTCGACCAGCATGACGTGTTCGGCCCGCTCCTTCTGGTCGGCCAGCAGGTCGGCCGCCAGCGCGTTGTCGGCCGCGGCCGTGTCGCCGCGCGGGCGCGTGCCGGCGATGGGGTTCACCTGCAGCCGGTTCTCGTGCAGCCGCACCAGCATCTCGGGCGACGAGCCGATGAGCTGGTGGCCGCCGAAGTCCAGGTAGAACAGGTAGGGGCTGGGGTTGAGAATTCGCAGCGCCCGGTAGACCGCGAACGGCGGCACCGTCGTCGAGCCCACCAGGCGCTGACTGAGAACGATCTGGAAGGCGTCGCCGGCCAGGATGTGCTCCTGGGCCCGGCTGACGCGTTGCATGAATTCTTCGCGCGGCACCTCGGCCTCCAGCCCGGAGGCGGGGTCCGCGCTGTCGTCGGCGCCTCCGACCGGCCCCCGTGTGCGCGCGGACGCCGGCAGCGGCGCCGCCAGCAACTCCAGGATCTGGCCGATGCGTGCCCGGGCGCGGTCGCGGTCGTCCGCGCCCGGGCCTTCGGGCACGGTCACGATCTCGATCTCGCTGCGCGTGTGGTCGAAGACGACCATCGTGCGCGGCAGCAGGAAGTGGAAGCCCGGCAGCCCGTCGCCGCCCGCGGCCGGCAGGGCGATGTCGTCGAAGTAGCGGACCAGATCGTAGCCCAGGTAGCCGACCGCTCCGCCCAGCGGCGGGGGCAGCGGGCGGTCCGGCGAAGGGGCCAGCGGCGAACGCGCCAGTTCGGCCCGCACGGCGCCCAGCGGATCGGCGGGATCGATCGGTGACGTCGTGCTGGCCGTTTCGCCCCGGCGGTTGCGGGTGACAGTCACTTCGTCCCCGTTCAGCGTCAACTCGGCGCCCGGATCCAGCCCGATGAACGAGTAGCGGCCCATCTGCAGGCCGCGCTCGACGCTTTCGAGCAGGAAGGCGGCGCCGCGCCCTTCCAGCTTCAGGAACACGGAAACCGGCGTCTCCAGGTCGGCGGGGATCACCTCGCGCACCGGTTCGAGCCGCGCGGGGGCTTCCGGTTCGGCCGGTGGGCGGTGATTCGGCTCAGTCATGGCGTCTCCTGCGTTCGCCCGCCGCGGGCGGGGGTCTCGGGTTCACTTCCTGCAAAACAAAAAACCCGGCATCCGGAGGATGACGGGCTCGGATCGGCATCGGGTTCGCGGCTCAGGTCAGATCAGACCGCCTCCGCGCGCACCAGCGCCAGCATCCGGGCCCGTGGCCCGCCAATGCCGCCAACGCCACGTGCCGCTGTGGGCGCCGGTGGCGTTGATGTCGCTGGAACTGCTGTCGCCGCGAACGGTCATTCTCTTCCCCAGATCCGGGAACAGGTCGTGTAAACCGGAGTGAGCATAGCAAGGATGGTGAAGTATGTCAATGATACTCGGCGAGTTATCGAAATCACTAATGACACGATCTGTTCAGTCGATGAACCCATGGCGAGATCCCCCCGGCGGGATCGTCGGGATGCGGCGTGCACGGGGGGTGCCGGATTTGTCGATTCAAGAACTGACAGTACCCGAAGCGGCGACCATGCCGGTCGATGTGTCGACCACAATGGCGGCTTCGCAGGAAATCGCGGCCATTCTCGTCGAAGCCGGCGCGCTGAGCGCCACGGATCTCGACTATGCGTTGCGCGTCCGGGCGAAATTGGCCAATCCGCGACCACTGGTGTCGGTCCTGCAGGACCTGGACATGGTCTCGCCCGAGACGCTCCGCGAAACACTGACGCGCAATCGCGTGAAGCTGCGGCTCGGCACCCTGCTGCTGGAACTGGGGGTCATCGGGGAGTCCGACCTTCAGTCTGCGATCGCGCTCCAGAAGGAGTCCCGCGGCCGAAAGATCGGCGAAGTCCTCATCGAGAACCACTTCATCAGCGAAGACGAGCTGCTGAAAGTGCTGTCCGCCCAACTCGGCATCACCTACCTGGACATCGACAAACTGCCGGTCGACCGGACACTGGTGGCTCCGTTCAAGCCCGGCTGGTGCCTGCGCAACCAGGCCTTTCCCTTCCGCGGCCAGGATGGAACGCTCCTGCTGGCGGTCGCCGATCCGCTGGTCTGCGAGCCGGCCACGGAAGCCGCACGTGCGCTCGGCCAGAGCGTAACAACCTGTCTGGTTCGGCGTCACGTGCTGGAACAGGCGATCCGCGTCACCTCGCCGGTGACCCACGAGCCGGCCCGCGCCGAGGCCGAGGGCGTGCAGGTGGTGGCGGTGCAGAACATCATCGCCGCGGCCATCGCCAACAAGGCCAGCGACATTCATATCGAACCGATGAGCGATCGGCTGCGCATCCGGTTCCGCCAGGACGGCGTGCTCGTGCAGCACGCGGATCTGCCCCTGGAGTCGGCGCGCGGCCTGACCAGCCGGATCAAGATCCTGGCCGGGGCGGACATCGCCGAGCGCCGCCGTCATCAGGACGGGCGCATGCTGTTCGAGCACGAGGGCGCCTCGCTGGACCTGCGTGTTTCTTTCTATTCGACGATTCACGGCGAAAAGATCGTGATGCGGCTGCTCAACAACCGCAGCCATCTCCTGGACATCAACGATGTCGGCATGACCACCCGCATCCTGCAGCGCTTCCGCGACGATGTCCTGGACGTGCCCAGCGGGGTCGTGCTGGTGACCGGACCGACGGGATCCGGCAAGACCACGACGCTGTACGGCGCGATCAACTATCTCAACAACATCAACACCAGCATCATCACCGCCGAGGATCCGGTCGAGTACGTGATCAACGGGATCAACCAGTGCTCGATCAACCCCAAGATCAGCATCACCTACGAGGAAACGCTGCGCCACATCGTGCGCCAGGATCCGGACGTCATCGTCATCGGCGAGATCCGCGACCGCTTCTCGGCCGACACGGCCATCCAGGCGGCCCTGACCGGCCACAAGGTTTTGACGACATTCCATACCGAGGACTCGATCGGGGGCCTGCTCAGGCTGTTGCACATGGACATCGAGGCGTTCCTGATCTCGTCGACGGTCGTCAGCGTCGTGGCGCAGCGGTTGCTGCGCCGCGTGTGCCCGACCTGCCGGCAGGATCACGTGCTGACCCCGGACGAGGTGCGCCGCCTGGGCTACTCGCCCAAGGATGTCACGAAGCTGACCTTCGCCCGGGGTACGGGCTGCAGCGAGTGCCGCTATCTGGGCTACCGCGGGCGCATCGCCGTTTTCGAACTGCTGGTTCTCAACGAACCGGTCAAGGACGCCCTGATCCAGCGCCGCACCAGCTATGAGATTCGCCGCATCAGCATCGAAGGCACCGGTCTGGTGTCGTTGCTGGAAGACGGCATCTACAAGGCGAGCGAGGGACTGACTTCGTTCGAGGAGATCATCCGAACGCTGCCGCGCCTGGCCCGGCCGCGCCCACTCCCGGAACTGCATCGATTGCAGGGGGCGTTGAAATGAACGAGAGCCGGTCCCTGTTGTCGATGATCGACGAGCGCGTCGCCGCCGGCAACTACAGCCTGCCGACACGCAGTCGCGTGGCGACCGAACTGCAGACGCTGGCCGCCGATCCGGACTTCGCGATGGAACGGGTCATCAGCCTGATCTCGAACGAGGCGGCCCTGACCGGCGAAGTGCTGCGGGTGGCCAACAGCGCCCTGTATTCCGGCCTGTCGAAAGTGGCGACGGTGCAGAGCGCCATCGTGCGTCTGGGCTCGAAGCACGTGTTCCGCCTGGCGATGCAGACCTGCGAAAAGGAGCAGTACCAGGCGCGCTCACCGGAACTGAACAGCCTGATGGACCCGTTGTGGCAGCACACGGTGGGCGTTGCGCATGGTGCAGCCTGGCTGGCCCGGAAGCTCGGCTACCGCGATCTGGAGCAGACGGCGTTCGTCGGCGGTCTGATGCACGACGTAGGGAAGCTGCTTCTGATCAAGGTCGTCGACGACATCTTCAGCGCCCCGGAGGCGCCGGGCGGGCTCACCGACCGTCTGGTGCGGGAGATCCTCGATTCGGCCCACACCACGCGCGGGTATGAACTCGCCCAGGGCTGGGGTCTGCCCGAGGAGTACGGCCACGTCATCCGCGACCATCACCAGGAAGACCTGTCGATGGGCGGTACGCTCATCAATCTGGTCTCGCTGGCGAACAAGGCCTGCGCGCGCCTGGGCATCGGCATCGACAGCGAGCCGTCGCTGATCCTGGCGGTGACCGACGAAGCCCAGACGCTCGGCGCCGGCGACCTCGTGTTGGCCGAGCTGCTGGTGGCCCTGGAGGACCTGCAACAGGAACTCTTCTCGTCACCCGTCACTTGACCAGCGTCGCCTTGACCGTCCGTTCCACCCCGCCGGCATTCAGCCGCACCAGGTAGACCCCGGTGGCGGCGGGCCGGCCCTGCGTGTCGATCCCGTCCCAGACCACCGCTTGCGGCCCGGCCGGCCGCGCCTCGTCCACCAGCGTGCGGACCAGTCGTCCGGACATGTCGTAGACGCGCACCACGGCGTGGCCCGGGCGCGCCAGTTCGAACGGCACCGTCGTGGCGGGATTGAAGGGATTGGGCCGCACGCCGGTCAGGCGCGTGACCGCGGGCAGGTCGCCCGGGCCGCCGCTCGTCAGCAGGCCTTCCCCCTGGATCAGGAACTGGTCGAAATGGAAGCCGTCGGCGATGACGGACGTGTCCGAGCGCAGCACGAACTGGAAACGCACGTCCGCCTGGCCCAGCCAGGGCGCCAGGCTGACGGTCTCGGTCACCCACGCGACCTGAGTGCCTTCGTACCATGGCTGGCCCGCCGTCTGCACGCCCTGGCCGCTGCCCGGCTGCGTGCGCGCCGTGGCCACCGGAGTCCAGGCGCCGCCGCCCACCGAGACCTGCAACTGCACGCCGTCCCAGTCCAGCTCAAGGCTCCATTTGGCCTGGTAGGTCAGGCTGCCCGAGACGAGGTCCGTCAGGTCGGCACCCAGTGCCATCGTACAGGTCTTCGTCGTATTCACGGCGTAGCCGCCGACCGGGCTGTCGGTCATGGCCCAGGCGGTGCCGTCGGCGCCGGCGGCGATCAGGCCCCAGGTTCCGGTCCAGCCGGTGGCCAGGCCGTCGTCGAAGTCGGAAGCGAAGGGGGTCAGCGTGACGGCCGGCGTCAGGTAGACCGTCGGCGCGGCGACAAGGGCGGCATCCACGGTGACGACCTGTTCGACGCCCGCGTAGCCGGCCGCGGTGTAGACCAGCCGGTAGTCCCCGTACTCCAGGTCGTTCACCGCGTAGGCGCCCGCGGCGTCGCTCGCCACGGTCGTCACCGGCGCGTTCAGGGGATGGGTGTACACGCCGACCTGCGCGGCCAGCGGCGCGCCGCCCAGCGCCCTGGTCTGGCCGGCCAGGTCGCCGAAAGCGACCGGTTGCAGCTGCACGTCGAGCACCGTGGGCGTTCCCCAGACGGAGGCCACGTTGCTGATCGTGCGCGTGATGTATCCCGGCGCGCTGAAGGTGAGTTCCCAGGTGCCGGTGCCCAGCAGCTTGGTGTAGTCGCCGTGCGCGGGATCCGTCGTGACCGGCTTCGCGTTGCCGGTCACGGTCACGGTGGCGGCCAGCGGCAGACCCGAGTCCGCCGCGGTGACCACGCCGCCCACGCCGTAGCGTGCGGCCTTGACGAAATGCATCAGGCTTTCGCGATTGTCGTTCCAGAAGCCGACCAGAGTGCCGGCCGACGGCCATTTCACGTTCGACACCTCGATCGTCTCGTCGATGCAGCCGGTCTGGTCGTACGACCAGTCCTGAAGGGTGCCGGTGGCGATGTACCATTCGGCGCCGTTGGTGATGCCGTCGGTGAACGAACCGTTGTACATCGGCACGTTCCAGGTCGAATACTCCAGACTCAGCTTCCGCAGCGCGGCGTCGTCGGGGGCCAGCGTGTAGGTGTAGTCCCACAGGTAGTTGACCACCAGCGCGCCGCCGTGGTAGTTCGAGCTGATCGCGAAGTGGTGCGCATCGGCGTGGTTGGCGAAGGCCACGTTCTCGGTCGCCAGCGTCGGCTGCGTGCCTTCCGGCAGCGGGAAATTGCGGTTGAGGTCCACGCCGCTGGCGTTGGAGCGCTGGCCCAGGTAGGTGCCGTCCGGATTGTGATTGGGCATCAGGTGGATCTCGTAGTTGTCCACGAGATTCGTGACGTCCTCGCGCCCGGCCACGCCGTAGTTGCTGAGCAGATAGTTGGCGAAGTCCAGCAGCAGGACCATGCCGGTCACCTCGTCGCCGTGCATGGTCGAACTGAGCCGCACCTCGGGCTCAGGTTCGGTGTTGTTCACGTCGTCGCTGATGACCAGGCCCCACAGCGCGCGGCCCTGCACGCTGGTGCCCCACTGGAACGTGCGCGCCCGCGAAGGATGGGCCGCCGCCAGGTCCGCCAGGATCTGCCCGACCTCGGCGTGCGTCGGGTACGCCGTCAGCGGGAAGGTGAACACCTTGTCGGCGGACGACTGTTCGGCCCGCGCAGCCCAGGCCTTTTCGGTCTCTTCCCGGCCTTCGCGCTCCAGATCGCGCAAACGCACCGGCGCCCAGCCGGCAGCCAGCAGGGCGGCGTGTTCCTGCTCGGTCACGCGCGGTTCGATGGCCAGGCGCTCGATCTTGCGGTCAGGGCCCTCGAAGGTCAGCTTCACGTCTTCGCGCGAGAACCGGCTCAGGGGCACCGTGAGCAGCAGGGCGTCCAGTTCCGCGCGATCGCGCAATTCGAGGCGGACGGGGTGATCCGTCCACACCACGGTTCGCCACTGGGGCAGGGCGCGGGCCGCTTCCAGCGCCGCCGCGGTGATGGGAGCCGAACCGGCGGCGGTGGCCGGGCCCGCTCCCAGGCACAGCAGAGCGAGAATGCCCGTCAGTGCCGTCCGACGATGCGTGCGCAGGGTAACGAACATGCGGCTGGACTCCCCGGGTGGAGGTGGCGCGGGCGGCGTGGTCGGCGGCCCCGTGGAAGCCATCAATCATACCACAATTCCAGGGTGATGATAGCCCCGGCGCCTCCCGCAACGGTCACGGAAGGGTCCGGTTCCTGAAACGATGCGCTGTGGTCAAGGACGAAGAAGCGACGGAGCCGTGGCGGAGACGCCCCGACTGGTCGACCTTGACGGGAACATTCACCGATCAACGGCCACGTCGACGCTGCCACGGAAAGGCCCCAGCATGTTCATCGCCATGAACCGCTTCCGCATCGCCCCGGGATTCGAGGATGCGTTCGTCCAGATGTGGCGCGAGCGCGATTCCCGCCTGCAGGATGTTCCCGGTTTCCGCCAGTTCCACCTGCTGCGCGGCGACACCGACGCCGAATCCACGACGTTCATTTCGCACTCGACGTGGGAGTCGCGGGGCCTGTTCCAGGCCTGGACCGAGTCGGACGTGTTTCGCCAGGCGCACGCGAAATCCCGCGCGCCGGAGGGCATGTACCTGGGGCCCCCGCGGTTCGAAGGGTACGAAATCGCGCTCTAGGCCGGGCCAGGCCCAGGCTCCCATCGTTGCGTACGGCCCGCGGGTCTGCCATCATCGCCCGGCGCCGGGCCTTCGCTTGCCCGGCGCCCACCTCCAGCCCAGGCAGGATCCCATGTCCAGTTCCTTCGGCCGCCTGTTCCGCGTCACCACCTTCGGCGAGTCGCACGGCCCGGGTGTCGGCGCGGTCATCGACGGCTGCCCGCCCGGGCTGCCGCTGGATGAAGAGGTCATCCAGCGCGATCTGGACCGCCGCCGTCCCGGACAGAGTTCGCTTACCACCGCCAGGCAGGAAGCCGATCGCGTCGAGATCCTCTCCGGCGTCGAGGGCGGCCGCACCCTGGGCACGCCCATCGCGCTGCTGGTGCGCAACCAGGACCAGCGTCCCGGTGACTACGCCGACCTGGCCGCGGCTCCGCGCCCGTCCCATGCCGACTTCACGGTCGAGCAGAAATACGGTCTGCGCCCGGCCTCCGGCGGCGGGCGTTCGAGCGCGCGCGAGACGGTCGGACGCGTCGCGGCCGGTGCCGTGGCGGCGCGGTGGCTGCAGGCGGTCTGCGGCGTCGAGGTGGTGGCCTGGGTCGAGCAGGTGGCGACGCTGGGGCCCGCGCAGGTCGATCCCGCCACGCTGACGCGCCTCCAGGTCGACGCGCACGCGACGCGTTGCCCCGACCCGCGGCTGGCCGACGCGATGTCGGAGGCGATCGCCGCCGCGCAGGCCGACGGGGATTCGGTGGGCGGCGTCATCGGCGCCGTCTGCCGCGGCGCGCCCTCCGGTTGGGGCGAACCGGTGTTCGACAAGCTCGAGGCGATGCTCGCGCACGCCATGCTCTCACTGCCGGCCACCAAGGGTTTCGAGATCGGTTCCGGTTTCGGGGGAGCGGCCCTGCGCGGCTCCGTGCACAACGATGCTTTTGTCGCGCGCGACGGCGGCGGTCTGGGCACCGCCACCAACCGCAGCGGCGGCGTGCAGGGCGGCATCAGCAACGGTGAACCGATCACCTTCCGCGTCGCGTTCAAGCCGCCGGCGACCATCGCACGGCCGCAGCGCACCGCCGGCTACGACGGAACCGAGGTCGACCTGATCGGCAAGGGCCGGCACGACCCCTGCGTGCTGCCGAGGGCGGTGCCCATCGTCGAGGCGATGGCGGCGCTGGTGCTGGCGGACCTGGCTTTGATCCAGCGCGCGCGGCGATAGGCAGCGGACCGCAGGCTAGCTGCGCGGGTCGGGCGCGGCGCCGGTGCGGGCCGGATGGGCGGGATCGGCGGCAACCGCTTCGGCGGCACGGTCGCTGGCCCGGCGGTTCTGTTTGCGCGGGCCCACCTGGCGCCGGTAGACGCGCTCCAGTTCCTTCGTCAGGTCCTCGGCGGTCAGACCGCGCCGGATGTGACCGCCGTAGACGAAGCTGATCGCCCGCGTCTCCTCCGAAACCACCAGCACGATCGCGTCGGACTGCTCGCTGATGCCGATGGCCGCGCGGTGCCGCGTGCCCAGCACGTAGCCGAGTTCCTCGCGTTCGGTGATGGGCAGGATGACCGCGGCGGCGGCGATCTTGTTGTTGCTGATGATGACCGCGCCGTCGTGCAGCGGTCCCGGTACGGTGAAGATCGCTTCCAGAGTGGGGGCCGTGATCTCCGCGTTCAGCGGCACGCCCTTCTGGATCCAGTCGCTCAGGCGGACCTGACGCTCGATGACGATCAGGGCGCCCAGCCCGCGCTTGGACAGCTTCGTGACGGCCTTCAGCAGCTCCTGCTCGGCGGGAATCTCGGACGGTCGGCCGAAACCAAGACCGTGTCCCAGCCCCAGTGTGGTCAGGGCCGAACGCAATTCAGGCTGGAAGATGATGATGAAGGCGACCACCCACACCGTCTGCAGCGTGCCGATGATGCGTCCGACCACCATCATGCCCAGCGTCTGGGCCACGAAAGACAGCACCAGCAGCAGGCCCAGCCCCACGAACATCTGGATCACCCGCGTGTCCTTGATGAACACGATCAGGCGATACAGCAGGTAGGCCACGATGAGGATATCGAGGACGTCGATGACGATGCTGCTGGAGATCTTTTCCCACATGGTCCCAACCTAGCACCGGTGCGCGGGCCGCTCAACGTTGAATGTGCCGATCGGGTCCGCCCTCGCCGGAATTCAGGCGCGACCGATCGCCGCCAGCACGTCCAGGAACTGTTTCGAGGCCGCCACGTCGTGCACGCGCACCACGGCGGCGCCCGCGTACCAGGCCGCCGCCAATGCGGCCAGGCTGCCCGGCAATCTGTCTTCCGCCCCGGCGCCGGACGCCGCGCCGATGAAGCTCTTGCGCGACGCCCCCAACAGCAGCGGCCGCCCGCCGGCCGTTTCCCCGGCGCGTCCCAGCAGCGCCAGATTGTGTTCCGGCCGCTTGCCGAACCCCAGGCCTGGATCCACGGCGATGCGCTCCGGTGCCACGCCGGCCGCTTCGGCCGCCGCGGCGCGGGCGGCCAGCCAGGCGGTGACCTCACCCACCACGTCGGCGTAGCCCGGGTTGTCCTGCATCGTGGCGGGGGAGCCCTGCATGTGCATCAGCACCAGCCCGCAACCGGCCGCGGCCGCCACCGGCAGCAGGCGAGGGTCGCCGGTCCCGGCAGTGATGTCGTTGATGGCGTCGGCGCCCTCGGTCAGCGCCGCTGCGGCCGTGCCGGCGCGCACCGTGTCGATGGTCAGGGGCAGGTCCGTTCGCGCGCGAAGCCGCCGCAGCACCGGCAGCAGGCGGGCCTTCTCGACTTCTTCGCCCACCGGCGCGGCGCCCGGCCGCGAGGATTCGGCGCCCAGGTCCAGGAGGTCGGCGCCCTCGGCCGCCAGGCGCAGCGCCAGATCGACCGCGTGCTCCGGATCGAGGGCCCGCGAGCCGGCCCAGAAACTGTCCGGCGTCAGGTTGACGATGCCCATGATGAGTGGACGCCCGACCGCCTGCAGGCGCACGCGGCCCAGATCCCAGACACAGGCGCGGAAGGGGGCCTTCGGGCCCCCTTCCGCGTGTCGTTCGCTGCCGCCGGGGCTCATGCCGGCCGATCGGCGCCCATGCCGTCGCCGGAACCGTCACCGCTGACGTCGGCTGTGGTGGCGGCGGCGATATCGGCGACGGAGGCGTCTCCGTTCACGGAGCCGTCGTCGGGCGCACCGCCGCCGGACAGGCCGTCGACCGAGTGGTCGACCGCCAATTCCCGCTCAGGCAGCGTTTCGCCGGCCATCAGCAGCTTGAACTCTTCCGCGTCGATGGACTCGCGCTCGAGCAGGGCGGCCGCCAGCGTCTCGACCTTGTCCCGGTTGGCTTCCAGGAGCGTGCGCGCGCGCGCGAACTGTTCGTCGACGATGCGTTTGATCTCGCCGTCGATATCCTGCAACGTCTTCTCGCTGAACACGTGGGTGCGCCCGAAGTCGCGGCCCAGGAACACCTGCTCGGCGGCCTCTTCGTAGGCGATCGGGCCCATTTTCTGGCTCATGCCCAAGCGCGTGACCATGGTGCGCGCGTAGCTGGTGACGGCCTTGATGTCCCCGTAGGCGCCCGAGCCGATCTTGCCCAGGAACAGGTCCTCGGCCACGCGTCCGCCCAGCGCCACGCAGATCTGGTCCAGGTACTTGTGCTCGGTGACCGTGTACTGGTCCTCGACCGGCAGCATCGCCGTCAGGCCCAGCGCCTGCCCGCGCGGGATGATCGTCACCTTGTGCACGGGGTCCGATTCCTTGCAGCACCAGGCGACCACCGCGTGCCCGGCCTCGTGGTAGGCGACCTCGCGCTTGACCGCGTCGGTGAAGACCCGGCTGCGGCGCTCCGGCCCCAGCATGACCTTCTCCTTGGCGTCCTCGAAGTCGTCCATGTCCACGAGATTGTGGTTCTTGCGCGCGGCGAGCAGGGCCGCCTCGTTGACGAGGTTCTCCAGGTCGGCGCCCGCCATGCCGGGGGTGCCGGCGGCGATCTGCGCGGCCGAAACGTCCGGCGCGATCTTGATCTTGCGGATGTGCACCTTCAGGATGGCCTCGCGCCCGACCAGGTCCGGCATGTCGACCACGATCTGCCGGTCGAAGCGGCCCGGGCGCAGCAGCGCCGGGTCCAGCACGTCGGGCCGGTTGGTGGCGGCCAGCAGGATGACGCCTTCGTTCGTCTCGAATCCGTCCATCTCGACCAGCAGCTGGTTGAGCGTCTGCTCGCGCTCGTCATGACCGCCGCCAAGACCCGCGCCGCGGTGCCGGCCCACGGCGTCGATCTCGTCGATGAAGATGATGCAGGGCGCGTTCTTCTTGCCCTGCTCGAACAGGTCCCTCACGCGGCTCGCGCCGACGCCCACGAACATCTCCACGAAGTCCGAACCGCTCATGCTGAAGAACGGCACGCCCGCCTCGCCGGCCACGGCGCGGCCCAGCAGCGTCTTGCCGGTGCCCGGCGAGCCGACCAGCAGCGCACCCTTCGGGATGCGGCCGCCCAGCCGCTGGAACTTCTGCGGCGAGCGCAGGAAGTCGATGATCTCCTGCAGTTCGTACTTGGCCTCGTCGCAGCCCGCCACGTCCTCGAACGTGATCTCGGGCTTGTCCATGTTGAACATCTTGGCGCGGCTCTTGCCGAAGCTGAAGGCCTTGTTGCCGCCGCCCTGCATCTGGCGCAGGAAGAACAGCCACAGCGCGAGGATCAGCAGGAACGGCAGATAGTAGGTCATGAAGTGGACCCACCAGTTGGTCTTCTGCGGTTCGCCGACCAGCACGGCTTCGGGATTCTTCTCCTGGACCCATTCCGCGAAGTCGTCGCGGTCCGACAGCAGGCGCGTGGTGAACTTGTCCACTTCGCGCAGCGAGCCGTCCTTGACCGTCAGGGAGGTCTTCTCCGTGAGCTCGCCGATGACGATCAGGTTCGTCTTGGTCGCCTTCTGGATGTTGCCCTTTTCCACCTGCTCGCGGAACGTGGAATAGGTCAGTTCCTGGATCGTCGTGTGGTCCAGGGCGATCATCTGATAGACCAGAAAGACCAGGAACAGGAGCAGAACCCAGAATCCGGCGGTCTTGCCGGGAATGTGGGGCGGCTTCACGTTCGGGCCCTTGTTCGGTCCTTTGGGGTTCGGACCTTTGGGTCCCCGCCCGTCGTTCCCGTGGCCGTTGCGGCCGGGTAGCTGACTCATGAAGAGCGCGTTCCTCGCGTCGTAGGGTAATTCCTTCGGATAACCGAGATAGTAACCGTCCCGCCGGAGTCCGGCAACAGCCGCGTACGTTCGTCACGGGCCACACCGACGACCCAGAGGATGCCCTCGTCGTCGTCCACGATCAGCACGCCGCCGCGCCGGGACGCCGGCACGCGCGCCTCGCGCAGCAGGTCGCTGACCTTTTTGCCACCCCCCAGCCCCAGGGGGCGCATCCGGTCGCCGCGGCGCCAGCCGCGCACGCGGAGGTTGCCGCGGAGCGCAGTGGCCGGACAGAGCAGATGCCAGGTGTCCGGATCGTCCCAGGAGCCCACGCCGGGCGTACCGGCGGCAGCGTCCTCGGGGAGCCGGCGCACCTCGGGGCGCCAGTCCTCGGGCCCGACGTCGGGCGCAGGGGGGATACCCGGCGAAAGCCGGTTGAATTCACGGGTCAGACGCCGCCCGCCCGGCAGATCCAGGCCGCTTCCCGAGGTTCCCTCCCGCAACCATCCCAGAATGGCCGCCACATGCACCGCTTCGAGCTGTTCGGGGGCGTCCAGCCACCGGCGCAGCACGCGTCCGGCCAGCGCCGGCGGCAGCGCCAGCAGGGTGTCAACCCGGAGCGACGCACCGTCAACGGCGTCTGACAGCGCCCGCGCCGCCAGGGCGTCCAGCAGGTCCAGATCGGCCTCCAACAGCTCGGCCAGCCGCGCCGGGCCCTCCAGGCAGCCGTCGCCGAACACGTCGCGCAGGACCGGCGCCACCTCGCGCCGCAGCCGGGCCCGCAGGTTGTCACCTTCCAGATTGGTGGCATCCAGCCGCCACGGTTGCCCCTGCTCTTCCAGGAAGGCGACGATGGCCGCGCGGTCGTGACCGAGCAGCGGGTGGATGAAATCGCCGGCGACCGGGCGGATGCCCCGCAGGCCGTCGGGACCCGTGCCGCGCAGCAGGCGCATCAACACGGTCTCGATCTGGTCGTCGCGGTGGTGTCCGGTCGCCACGCAGCCGGACCAGGGACGTTCCAACAGCACATCCCGCAGAAATCGCCGGCGCACGTGCCGCGCCGCCTCTTCCGGGCCCAGCCCGCGCTCGCGGGCGGCGGCGCGCGGGTCGGCGTCGCTCTCGACCAGTTCGACGCCCAGCCGCCCGCAAAGGTCGCGGCAGAAGGCGGCGTCCAGGTCGGCGGCGCCCGGCCGCAGGCCGTGGTTCAGGTGCGCGGCGACCAGGGGCCGGTCTGCCAACCCGGCCCAGCGCCGGGCCACCAGCAGCAGCGCCACCGAGTCCGGTCCGCCCGACAGCGCCACGACCACGCCCGGGGCGGAGGCGGAGGCGGGGGCGGAGGCGTCCGGGGCTCCAGCACCGGCCGGACAGGCGCGGCCCACCAGTTCACCCAGGTGGCGTGCGGCGGCATCCAGGACCAGCGGACGGGGCATGCGCCTCCAGGGGACGGGACCGGATCGAGACAAAAAAAGCCCGGACGTACAACGCCAGGGCCTGGAAAAATGTTGGTAGCGGCTCAGGGATTCGAACCCCGGACACACGGATTATGATTCCGTTGCTCTAACCAACTGAGCTAAGCCGCCACCCAACATCCAGCACGCCCACTTTGCGCGGGCAATCACGCAATTTATCCGCTCAGCACGGGGTTGTCAAGACGGCCCCGGGGGGGCTATGGTGCCGCCATGGAACATCGCTTCTTCACTGCATATCCGCCGCCGCCGGGCACCGTGTGCGAAGCGGCGGGCGTCCACCCGGGGCCGCTGCTCGGCCGCACGGTCGCCGTGATCGGCTATGGCACCATGGGACGGGCGCAGGCCCTGAATCTCCGGCGCAGCGGGATCGCGGTGCTGGTCGGCGTGCGTGACGGCTCCGCCGCGGGGCCCCGCGCCTCGGCCGAGGGGCTCGAGGTGCGGTCGGTGGCGGCCGCGGTGGCGGCGGCCGACGTGGTCATGCTGATGCTGCCGGACACGGCCATGGCCGAGGCCTGGACGCGGGATGTGGTGCCGAATCTGCGGCCGGGCGCGGCGGTCGGTTTCGCGCACGGGTTCGCGGTCGCCTTCGGGCAGATCGTGCCCGAACCGGGCCGGCCGTGCTTTCTGGTCGCGCCCAAGGCCCAGGGCGACCTGTTGCAGGAACTCCACGTCCAGGGTCGGGGGGTGCCCGGCCTGCTCGCGGTGACCGAATCGTCGCCCCCTGAAACCTGGGACCTGGCCGCTGCGTATGCCCTCTCTGTGGGCTGCCTCCATGGCGGCGGCTTCGTCACGACCTTCCGCGACGAATGTATCTGCGACCAGTTCGGCGAACAGACGGTGCTCTGCGGCGGCGTCATCGAGCTGCTGAAAGCGGCCTACGACGTGATGGTGGAGTCCGGCTACAGCCCCGAGAACGCGTACTTCGAGTGCGTGCACGAATTGAAGCTGATCACCGACCTGCTGCACCGGCACGGGGTGGCCGGCCTCCGGTCGCGTATCAGCGGCACCGCGGCGTACGGAGGGTTGACGCGCGGCCCGCGGGTGATCGACGCGACGGTACGGCAGCGCCTGCGCGAGGTGCTGGGCGAAATCGAGGACGGCAGCTTCGCGCGCGAGCTGCTGGCCGAACACGGGCAGACAGCCCGATTGGCCGCCGTCGAGGCGGAAGGCCCGCTGGCCCGCGCCGCGGGCACCATGCTTGCCCGGCTGCATCCGGGCGACACGCAAAAGGAGACCCCGACATGACCGACCTGCCCCCCGAGGAAGTCGATGCCCTGCCGGTTCACAAGACCGCTCCGTCTGCGGATGCCATGCCGTCGCCCGCGGGCGACAGCCTGCCCGGCCGCCTGCGTGACCTGGTCACGAAGCCGTCCCGGTTGATGGACCATGTGGGCGCGCGCCCGCAATGGTGGGTGCCCGGGCTGATCGTGCTGGTCGCCGTGGCGGCGTTCTCCTGGCTGACGTCTCCCATCTCGGGTCCCGAGCAGATGGAGATGATGCGCGATTCGAAGCTGATGAGCATGGTGCCCGAGGAGCAGTGGCAGGCGCAATACGAGGAATCCATGAACCCGTCCGGCACCAAGCGCCTGTTGACGTCGCTCACCGCCGGCTTCACGGCCTGGCTGATGATGATCATTTTCGGCTTCATCCTCGGGTTCTTCGTGCGCATGAGCGGCGGCAAGGGTTCCTTCCGCCAGGCGCTGGGCGTCACGGCCTGGGCCGGGCTGCTGCCGTTCGCGCTGGGGACGCTGGTCAAGATTCCGCTGGTGCTGGCGACCGAATCGGTCTCCCGCGTCAACATCGGCCTGGCGGCGTTGATGCCCGGCGGCGACCCTGGATCGTTCCCGTTCCTGGCCCTGCAGTCCTACGGCGATTTCCTGTCGTGGTGGGGCCTGGCCGTGACGATCATCGGGTTCTCGCGCGTATTCGGCCTCAGCCGCAACGCCGCCATCACTTCCGTGCTGTTGCCCTGGGCGTTGCTCAGCCTGATACCTCTGGGCATGGCCATGCTCGTCATGTAGTCGTTCGAACCGGGGAGATTCGTCGTGAAACGGATTCTGATCATTGTGGCGGTGGTGCTGGTGCTGGGCGCCGTCGTCGCCTCCATCCTGAAGGGCCGCGACAAGGCCGAGGCACGTGTCGAGACGGGCAAGGTCGCGACCAAGGACCTGACCGCCATCGTCGACTGCTCCGGCACCATCGAGCCGAAGCGCAAGGTGGACGTCAGCGCCAACGCCATGGGCACCATCGTCAAGCTGGCGGTGGTCGAGGGCCAGCAGGTGCAGCAGGGCGATCTCCTGATGGAGATCGACCCGTCCGCGTACCGTTCGGCCGTCGACGCGCTGCAGGCCGGGATCCGCTCCGCGCGGGCCGACCTGGAGTTGAGCGCCGCCTCGCTGGAGAAGGCCGAGCTCGACCGTGACCGTGCCGAGAAGCTCTTCGCCGAGAGCCTGGCCACCGAAGAGCAGCTGGCCAACGCGCGCACCAGCGCCCGCATCGAGAAGGCCCGCCTGGAGGCGGCGCGCAACCGCGTGCAGCAGCTCGAGGCGAATCTGGCCGCGGCGCGGCACGACCTGAACAAGGTGACCATTTCCGCTCCCATGGCCGGCGTCATCACGCGCCTGAACGTCGAAGAGGGCGAGAACGCCATCATGGGCACGCTGAACAACCCCGGCACGGTGCTGCTGGTCATCGCCGACCTGGGCACCATGGAGGCGTGGGTCGAGGTCGACGAGACCGAGGTCGTCAACGTGGCCCTGGGTCAGCCGGCGAAGATCACCATCGACGCGTTCCCCGACAGCACGTTCACCGGTCATGTGACCGAGATCGGCAACAGCCCCATCCGCACCAGCAGCGGCGGCAACCAGGAAGCCATCGACTTCGAGGTGAAGATCACCCTCGACGGCAGCCTGCCCAACATCCGGCCGGGCCTGTCGGCCAAGGCCGAGATCACGGTGGCCGAACGCAAGCAGTCGCTGGCCGTGCCCCTGGGCGCGGTCACGGTGCGCGACTGGCCGCTGAAGGACACCGATGTGCGTCGCTACAGCGGTCGCCGCGCGAAGGCGCAGGCCGCGGCGCTGAAGGATCTGGGATTCGCGGCGCGCACGGCCAAGGCCGACACCGCCGCCGAAGCGAAGGTCAAGCGCGAGGAGACCGAGGGCGTGTTCGTGCTGAAGGACGGGTTCGTGAAGTTCGTGCCGGTGACCATCGGCATCGCCGGCGACGACGACTTCGAGGTCCTCTCCGGGCTGACCGGCGGGCAGACCGTCGTGACCGGACCGTTCCGCATCCTCCGCGAACTGAAGGAAGGCGCCCAGGTCGAACTGGTGAAGAAGGACCGCGGCAAGGGCAGCAGCGGACGGGACAAGGGCGCCCGATGAACCTGCTCGAGGGGGTCAGCATCGCGATCGAGAGCCTGCGCGGCCACAAGCTGCGCACGTTCCTGACGCTGCTGGGCAACATCGTCGGCACGATGTCGGTACTGGCCGTGGTCTCGCTGATCTACGGCGCCGACCGGTACGTTTCCCAGGTCGTGCTGGACGAGGGCACCTCCGTGTTCACGCTCACGCGCGTGGACGGCATCCAGTTCCTGACCGACTTCGACGCGTTCCTGGAGTCGCTGAACAATCCGAACGTGACCCTCTCCGACCGCGACTGGCTCTCCGACCGCATCACCACGGCCAGCGCGGTGGGCGCCTATTCGGAGAGCAGCGGCGACCTGCGGGCCGAAGGCAACGTGTACCGCAACGCCCGCATCCGCGGCATGACCGAGGAATATTCCATCCTGGAGGACATGCCGCTGCTGCTGGGCCGCCACCTGACCCGCACCGACGTCGTGACGGCGCGGCAGGTCGCGGTGCTGGGCTTCGACGCGGCGCGCGACCTCTTCCCGCGTCATGCCGACCCGCTGGGGCGGCAGGTGAAGATCGGCGGACGGCACTTCACGGTCATCGGCGTGGTCGAGGACCGCGGAACCGTGATGGGCAACAACCGCAACCAGTTCGCCGTGGTGCCGATCACGGCTGCGTTCAAGCTGTTCGGGACCTCCCGTTCGATCGATCTGAAGATCCAGGCCGCCAATCTGGAGGACATGCAGGAGACCAAGGACGAAGTCACGTTCCTGATGCGGCAGCGCCACCGGTTGCGGCCGATGGAGCGCAACGACTTCGCGATCTCCTCCAGCGACCAGATGCTGGCCATCTGGGGCGGCATCTCGAAAGCCATCTACGGAGCGCTGGTGCCGCTGGTGGGCATCAGCCTGGTCGTCGGCGGCATCGTCCTGATGAACATCATGCTGGTGTCGGTCACCGAACGCACGCGGGAGGTGGGCGTGCGCAAGGCTCTGGGCGCGCGGCGCCTGGCCATCATGTGGCAGTTCCTGGTCGAGGCCGTCACATTGTCGCTGATCGGCGGTGTCGTGGGGATCATCATCGGGCTTCTGCTGGCCTGGGTCATCTCGCTGGCGTCGCCGCTGCCGTTCGCCGTTGCCGGCTGGTCCATCCTGCTGGGCCTGGGCACGACGTTCCTGATCGGCGCCGGTTTCGGCACCTACCCGGCCTGGAAGGCCGCGGGTCTCGATCCGGTGGAGGCTCTGCGTCATGAATAGCGCGCGGCTCGATGTCAGGGACGCCGTCCGGCAGGCGTTGCGCACCATCACCGGACATCGCATGCGTTCATCGCTGCTGATCCTGGGCGTGGCCATCGGCGTGACCACGCTGCTGGCCATCTACACCATCGTCAGCGGCCTGAGCGGGCGCATCCGTGACGACGTCGTTTCGTCCAGCCGGCCCTACCTGTACGTCAGCCGCGACAGCGGCGTGGGCGGCGGCGACACCGAAGAGAAGATGAAGCGCCCGCAGCTGATGTCGGAAGTGATCCTGCCGCTGGAAGCGACCGAGGGCGTGGGCCTGGTCGACTACCAGGTTTCCAACGGCCGGGGCATGGTGCTGAACTACGGGAAGGAGCGCACGAACTTCGTGCAGGGTTTCGGCTGTTCGCAGAACTTCCCGTACCTCTTCTCCATCGGCGTGGACGAAGGCCGCTTCTTCACCGCGGACGAAGTCGCCTCGAGCGCGCGCGTCGTGGTGCTCGGCTACGGGCCACGCGAGGACCTGTTCCCCGGGCGTGATCCCGTCGGGCACACCATCCGCGTCTTCGGCAAGCCGTACGTGATCGTCGGGACGATGGCCGCACGTCGCCACATCGTCGGCGCCATGGGCGACAATTTCGTCTGCACGCCCTGGAGTTCCTTCGAGAAGGATGCGCTCAACACGGGATTCGAGGACCGCAACGTGGCCCTGACCGTGAACGACGGATTCAGTTCGGACGAAGTCATTTCCAACATCACCGGCACGCTTCGCCGCGAACGGCAATTGCGCCCGGATGAACCCAGCGACTTCGACGTCATCTCGTCGGAGACCTACGGCGAACTCATCGACAAGGTCACCGGGGGTGTGGCTCTGGTGCTGGTCGTGTTGTCTTCGATCGGGCTGCTGGTGGGCGGCATCGGCGTGATGAACATCATGCTGATCTCGGTGGCCGAGCGCACGCGCGAGATCGGCGTGCGCATGGCGGTCGGCGCGCACCGGCAGGACATCCTGCTGCAGGTGCTGATCGAGGCCGGCACGCTGACGGGCATCGGCGGCATCGTCGGCATCTTCACGGGCTACTTCGCGTCGTGGGGGATGACCCACCTGCTGCGGTTCCCCTTCGCCATCTCGCCGTGGGTGACCATCGGGGCGGCCGCGTTCTCGGTCGCCATCGGCATCTTCTTCGGCCTGTATCCGGCCAACAAGGCCGCCCGCATGAACCCCATCGTGGCGCTGGGCCGCGAGTAGCGCTCGCGGCCCAGCCGTATCCCGTCGGTGATGTCCGGCCTCAGACCAGTTTCACCCTGGCGGTCTGCTCCTGCAGCCGCTTCCCGACCGCCGTCAGGTTGTCGACGCTGCCGTTGATGCGGCCGACTCCGGTGACCGTGTCGCGGATCGCGTTGTCCAGCCCCCGCACATTGCGGGAGATGTCCTCGAGGTTCGCCGTCGAATCGCTGACGCTGACGGCGATCTCGGACGACCCGGCGCTGACCTTCTGCAGGCTGTGGGAGATCTCGTTGGCCGCTGCCGCCTGCTGCTCGACGGCGGCGGCGATGGTCTGCGAGACATCGTTCAACTGCTGGGTGAAGCCGGCCACTTCGTCGATCTCGCGGATGGACACCAGCGTCGCCTGCTGGATCTCGCGGATGCTGGACTCGATGTCGGTGGTCGCCTTGGCGGTCTGACGCGCCAGTTCCTTCACCTCGTCGGCCACGACGGCGAAGCCGCGCCCGGCGTCGCCGGCCGAGGCGGCCTCGATCGTGGCGTTCAGCGCCAGCAGGTTGGTCTGGTCGGCAATGTCGCGGATCAGCTGGCTGATGCGGTCGATGTGCTTGGCCGACTCGTGCAGCTTGCCCACGTTCTCGCGCGCCACCAGCGTGCGCTGGTTGGACTGGGAGGCGATCTGCAACTCGCGGTTGCAGCTGCTGGACACCTCGTTGATGCTGGCGCTCATCTCCTGCACGGCGGCCGCGGCGGTGCTGATGCGGTCGGAGATGTCGTTGGCGCCGCTGGCCACCGCGCCGGAGCTCTGCGACACGTGCTCGGCGTTGCCGGTCACGGTGCGGGAGCTGTCGGCCATGGTGCGGGCGTTGGCTTCGATCTGGGTGGCGGTCGTCGACAGTTCGTGCGACGCCTGGCCCAGCGTGTTCAGGTTCTGCACGATCTCGCCCACGAACGAGCGCAGGAAATCGGCCATACCCGCGAACGAGCGGCCCAGCGAGCCGATCTCGTCCTTCTGGGCCAGCAGTTTCGGATCGATGCGGGTCGTGAGGTCGCCCTGGGCGATGCGGGTTGCCGCGCGTTCGAGCTGACCGATCGGCCGCGCCACCGCGCGGGTGACGGCCACCGCGATGACCCCGCTCAGCAGCAGGCCGGCGATCATCACCGTCACCAGCGCCCGGCGCGTGGCGACCACGGTGTCGTCGGCTCCCTCGGTGGTGGCGGCCACCTGTTCGCGAACCAGGCCGATGATCTGTTCGAGCTGGGCGATCTGCGTGACGAACATGCCGTCCAACTCGACATCCATCGCATTCAGCTGTTGATCGGAAACCGAACCGCCGGCCAGCCGCAGGCGGACCAGGCGGTCCACTTCGGCGAAGCGCGGATGGATGTCGTTCTCGTCAACGCTGTCCAGATCGTCGATCAGGCGCCGGGCGTCCTTGGTGGCGAAGGCATTGTCGCGGAAGTCCTTGATCTGCCGGTCCAGGTCGGTCTTCGTCTGCTGGTACTCCGCGTACTGCGCCGAAAGATCGGCTGCGTTTGTCGCTGCCAGCATCTCCATCAGGGCCAGAGGTTTGCGGGTCGTCATTTCCTGCATTTCGATGAGCGCGGCCAGTTCTTCGGACTGACCGAGGGCCTGGTCCATCTCCTGGCGGATGTGCCCCACGCGCAGCAGCGAGAACGTGCCGCTGGCCAGCAGCAGCAGGCACACGACGGCAAAACCGGACAGGATCTTCATCTGCAGCTTCATGCGGCAATCCCCCAATGGCGAAGTCGGCCCCGGCGCGACGGAAGCGGATCAGGAGGCATTTCGGCGATTTGCGGAAGTCCTTGAGATTCTTCGATAATGACATCTCAAATGACTTGGGTATTGACCGGACAGGTCCCGCTGGTGACCATGGGCGCCGGCGGCCTTTCTGGCGCCCCCGGCCCTGCCCAGGAAGCGGACGAAACCTGTGAAACCACCATTTGCGGCAAAACGTTCCGGCTTCGGCCTGCTGGGCCTGATCGTCCTTCTGGCGGTGCTGGCCATCCTGGCCGGCACGGTGGGACCCCTTCTGTTCCGGGAGTACGTGGCCGCCCGCGAAGCCGAAACCCGCGCCCATCTGGAAGCCCTGAACCAGGGCCTGGTGGCCTTCTACCGCGATACCGGCCGTCTGCCCACCGAGGCCGAGGGGCTGGTCGCCCTGGTGACCGATCCCGGCGCCGACGGCTGGCGCGGCCCCTACGTCGGCAGTGCGCGCGAGGCGGCGGCCGACATCGTGGCCGAGGACGCCTGGAGCCGGCCCCTGGCCTACGACCGCACCCCGCTCCTGAGCACCGGCCAGGCGGCGGCTATCATCGTCAGCGCCGGCGGCGATCGTCGCCTCGGTTCGGGCGCGGTCGGCGGCGTCTGGACCGTGGGCGGCACGGCCGACGGCACCGACGGTCACGACGACCTGCAGATGCTGGTGGACACCAACGGCGCCACCTCCGAGATGGAAGCCCTGACCCGCACGCGGATGGAGGCCATCAGCCAGGCCGCGCAGGAGCATTTCCGGGTCCAGGGCCGCTTCCCCGATTACCTGAGCGACCTGTCGGGCGCCTGGTTGCCCCCTGCCCACGGCGCCGACGCGCTGGTCGACGGGTGGGGCATGCCCATGGCGATGACGGTCGATGCCGCGGCACATCCGCCCGCGGCCGTGGTCACCAGCCGGGGCAGCGACGGGGAGGCGGGCAGTAGCGACGACCTTTCGCTCGCGATCAGCAGCGCCGCGTCCGGCCGGCGCACCTCGTTGTACGAGCTGGGCATCGCGCAGGCGGCGGTCGACGGAAACACCTCGCTGAGTCTGACCGGAAACTGGAGCATCGACCGGGCGGCCCTCGGTCTGGCCGATTTTCTGGCCACCGACGGCTGGGGGATCGCCTACGCTTTGCGGGTTTCCACGCGCACGGTCCTGTCCGCGGGGCCCGACGCCGACTACCTGACCGCCGCGGACAACATCCCGCCCGGCGTGGTGCCTGACGGCGGGGCGCCCCAGGGTCTGGTACTGGTCGCCGGCACCGGAGCGGTCGGCGGCGGGGGCTGCAAACGGTTGTCTTTCTCGGTGCGGAACGCCGGCACCGGCAGCGTGGCCGTGACCAGCCTGACGTTGACGTGGGCCGCGCCCGCGGCTTACTTCGACCGCGTCAAGGTCGGAGGGCAGGTCGTGTTCGACAGCGGGCAGCCGCGCATCGGCACCGGCACGGCCGCGGTGCTGGATACCCCGGCGACCATCGCTGCCGGACAGACCGTGGCGATCGAGATCTACGATTTCAAGGTCAACGCCACTTCGGGCGGGGCCAACGTGAGCATGGCGAACGTTCAGATGACCATCACGTTCCCGGACGGATCGGTGGTCACGTTCAACACCGGCGCGTGTTGAGCGCCGGAAAGGACGCGTGAAGGTGGCGGATTTCGAACTGTGCGTGATCGGCAGCGGGCCCGGTGGCCAGAAGGCGGCCATCCAGGCCGCCAAGCTGGGCCACAGCGTGTGCGTGGTCGAGCGGATGGAGCAGGTGGGCGGCGTGGCCGTGCACACCGGGACCATCCCTTCCAAGGCGCTGCGCGAGGCGATCCTGCGCGCCACCACGGGCAAGGACCATCTGAACGCCCGCGGCGAGGTGCGCACCGGCAAGCTGACCATCGGCGAACTGCTCAGTTCGTGCCAGCGGATCATCTCCACCGAAATGGAGATCGTCCGCGTGCAACTGCGGCGCAACGGTGTCGAGATGTTCCTCGGCGAGGCCTCGTTCACCGGCGGGAACGGACTGCTGATCCGCGGCGCCGAGATCAATCGGGAAATCACGGCCGACCACTTCCTGATCGCCACCGGCTCGGAGCCTTCGCGCCCGGATTCGGTCCCGTTCGACGACAAATGCGTGTTCACCAGTGACGACCTGCTGCGCCTGCCCTGCCTGCCCGAGACGATCATCGTCTGCGGCGGCGGGGTCATCGGCACCGAGTTCGCCTCGATGTTCGCGCGTCTGGGCGTGCGCGTGACCCTGATCGAGCGCGGCGCGCGCGTGCTGGGCTTCCTGGACATGCAGATCGGCGAAGCGCTGCAGTACCACCTGCGCTCGCGCGGCCTGACCCTGCGCCTGGGCGAAGAAGTGACCGGCGTCACCCGGGTCACCGAGGACGACAGCACGGGCGTGGAGGTGAGTCTGCGGAGCGGCAAGCTGCTGCGCGCCCAGGCTGTGTTGTGGTGCCTGGGCCGGCACGGCGCCACGGCGCGGCTGAACCTGCCGGCCGTCGGCTTGACCGTCGATGACCGGGAGCGCCTGGCCGTGGACCGCAACTACCGCACCACGAATCCGGACATCTACGCGGTGGGCGACGTGATCGGGTTCCCGGCGCTGGCCTCGACCTCGATGAACCAGGGCCGCACCGCGGTCTGCCACATGTTCGGGGTCCAGATCGAGGACCGCAGCCACGATTTCCCGATCGGCATCTATTCCATTCCCGAGATCAGCACCGTCGGCCGCAGCGAAGAGCAGCTGACCGAGGCGAACATCCCCTACGAGACGGGCAGCGCCCGCTACACCGAGACGGCGCGCGGCCAGTTGCTGGGCGACGACGTGGGCATGCTGAAGATCATCTTCCACCCGCAGACGCATGCGGTGCTCGGGGTCCACATCATCGGGACGGGCGCGACCGAGCTGATCCACATCGGCCAGGCCGTCATCTCGCTGGGCGGTACGGTGGACTACTTCATCGAGAGCGCGTTCAACTACCCGACGCTGGCCGAGTGCTACCGGGTGGCGGCGCTGAACGGCATGAACAAGCTGCGCCTGCCCTACAAGGTGGCGCCGCGCCCGGCGACCTGAGGTCGGGGCGCAGGCCGGCGATTTTCAGGCGTCATTCTCGTCGTTCTCGTCGGCGCCGCCCAGCCGCAGGAAGCGGTTCATGAGCACGCCGCCCGGCTCGTCGCCTTGCATGCCCAGGCCCTTGGCGTCGAGCATCCGCGCCACCTCGCGGTTCCTGGCCACCTGCTCGGCTTCGAGGCGGGCGTCCTCCACCGGATCCGGCGAAACGATGCGGAGCCCGCCGATGGTGGGCAACGACTCCCCGCGGGCGCCGTCCCTCAGCCGGATATGGCCGTCCTCGGTCATGCGGTGCGACGCATAGTAGTCCAGATACTCGCCCTGTTCGTCACGGCCGAACACGTAGGAGATGGCCCAGCCGGCCTTGAGGATGCGGCCGGGGCGGCGGGCCTTCAGGTCCCGGGCGGGCAGGCGGATCTTCCAGGCGGTGAAGTCGGCGTCGAACTGGGCTTTGATGGTGCCATAGTCCGGAGTGGGATCTTCGGATTGTGCCATGGGGTCACCTCATTGTTCGTCAGCGCGGCCGCGTTCCGCACTGGAGGCGTGTTCCACAAAGGAACGGGCCCGGCGCGGTGGTTCCGATGATCCACCAGGCCGGGCCCGCGCGTCAACCGTGCCGGACCGGTTCTATTTCCCGCCCCAGGCCGGCAACCGACCCGGCGTGTAGGGCGCCCCGGCCTTCTCCAGCTCCGCTTCCAGCGCCTTGATCTCGTTCATCACGCCGCCGGACAGCTCGGCCAGCACCGGCCCGAACAGCCGGGCCGCGAGGGCCAGATTCTCGCGCATCGTGGTCGTCGCGCCGGAGAGATTGCCTTCCAGCCCGTACACGACCTGCGACACGCGGCTGCTGATGCCCGGCGTCGCCGGCTCCTGCAGCCGGTTCAACGTGGCATCGCCGTCCAGAGCCACGCCGAGGTCCGTCAGCTTCGCCGACAGCGCCTCGACGCGCGTCAGCAGGGAACGGTCCAGCGCCGGCGTCATCATCACGGCCTGGCGGATGTAGCCCAGTTTCTCGACGGCGTCCGCGTGCTCGCGCCCCGCGGCCTGCACCACCCGGTACAGATCCGCCGCTTCCTTGTGGAAGGCGAGCGACCCCGCCAGATCCGCCGCCGGCGTCGTGTGCACGCCCAGCAGCTCGGTGGTGAAGGTCACCGGTCCCGCCAGCTCCGTTTCCACACCGCGCACGCGCTGCGACAGGCTCACGGAATAGGAGCCCGGAGGCGCCTGCGGTCCGTGGTCCTCGCCTTCCCAGGGTGAGCGCGGTCCGCCGTTGCCCAGGCTGATCGGACCCGTGTACGGGTAGCGCAGGTCCCACACCGCGCGGTGCAGGCCGGCGCTGCCGTCGCCCTTCAGGCGCCGTACCACGTTGCCGGCCTGGTCGCGCACGGTGATGAGCAGTTCCGGATCCTGCTCGCGGTCCTCGGCGCGCAGTTCGTCCCAGCTCGGGTAGTAGACCGGTTCGCCGGCCTTCACCTTGTCCTTCTCGGCGGCCTGGCGCTTGTCCTTCAGTGTCTCCAGCCCGGTCTTCAGGTTGTAGGTGAAGACGGCGCCGTAGGGGGGATTCTCGGCCGCGTAGAAGTCCGCGCCCTGGAATCCCTTGCCGCGGTAGCCCAGTTCGGAGGTGAAGTTGAAGATCTGCGCCGTCTTGACGGGGAAGATGACGGCCGGCTTCTTCAGCGTCTCGGGCGTCAGGTTGCGCAGCATCGTGTAGTCGTCCAGCACGTAGAACCCGCGGCCGAAGGTGGCCACGACCAGATCGTTCTCGCGGCGCTGGATCTCCAGGT
This sequence comes from bacterium, assembly GCA_020049465.1. Lineage (GTDB taxonomy): Bacteria > Krumholzibacteriota > Krumholzibacteriia > LZORAL124-64-63 > LZORAL124-64-63 > CAINDZ01. Next base: position 34,720 of record JAIFKS010000117.1, read on the forward strand.
CACGGCAGGCGATGGTCGGCATGCCGCTCTTCAGCTGCGTCCAGTTCCGGCCGCCGTCGCGCGTGAAGAACACGCCGTATTCCGTGCCCGCGAACAGCAGTTCGGGGTCCACGTGGTCCAGCGCGATCGTGTACACCACGCCGCCCTCCGGCAGGTTGCCGCTGATCGACGTCCAGGTGCGGCCCAGATCGGCGCTGCGCAGCAGGTAGGGCTTGAAGTCGTCGCGCTTGTGGTTGTCGAACGCGGCATAGATCACGTTCTGGTCGAAGCGCGAGGGCTCGAGATCGCTCACGTAGCTGCCGTCGGGCACGCCCTTCACGCTGCCGATGCGCGTCCAGTCGGCTCCGCCGTTCGTCGTCACCTGGATCAGTCCGTCGTCGGTGCCCGCCAGCAGCAGGCCTTCCTTCAGCGCCGATTCCTGCAGCGAAACGATGTTCCCGTACAGGCTGGTCGACATGTTCTTGGCCACGGCGTCCACGCCCCACACGCGCCCCATCACTTCCAGGCGGTTGCGGTCGATCTGGGCCGTCAGGTCGCCACTGACCGGCTTCCAGGCGTTGCCCTGGTCGTCGCTGCGGAACACCTTCTGGGCGGCGAAATACAGGCGCTTGGGGTTGTGCGGGCTGACCAGCAGCGGGCTGTCCCAGTTCCAGCGCAGGGCTTCGCCTTCGGCCGGCTGGGGCTGGATGTCCAGCGCCTCGCCGCTCAACCGGTCGTAGCGGCACAGTCCGCCGTGCTGCGACTGGCAATAGACGATGTTCGGATTGGTCGGATCGGGCGCGGGCTCGAAGCCGTCGCCGCCGATCAGCATGAACCACTCGCGGTTGCTGATGCCGTGCACGTAGTGCGTTTGCGACGGACCGCCCTCGGTGTTGTTGTCCTGGGTGCCGCCGTACACGTTGTAGAACGGCTCGGCGTTGTCCACGGCCACGCGATAGAACTGGGTGACCGGCAGGTTGGCCATGAAGCCCCAGTTGTCGCCGCGGTCCCAGGTCTCGTACATGCCGCCGTCGTTGCCGGTCAGCATGTGCTTCGTGTTGTCGGGGTCGATCCACAGCGCGTGCTCGTCCACATGCTTGGCTTCCCAGCCCACGCGGCTCCAGTCGGCGCCGCCGTTCTCGGTCACCATCATGAACGTGTCCATGCTGTAGACGCGGTCGGTGTCCTTCGGGTCGGCAATGATCTCGTTGTAGTACTGGGGGCTGCCCGCCACGTAGCTGTTGCGCTTCTCCCAGTTCATGCCGCCGTCCATCGAGCGGAAGAAGCCGCCCTTGCCTTCGGCCGCTTCGACGATGGCGTACACCACGTCGGGGTCGGGGCCGGCCAGCGCCAGGCCGATGCGGCCCATGTCCACCGAGGGCAGCCCGTTGGTCAGCTTCGTCCAGGTCCTGCCGCCGTCGGTCGTCTTGTGCAGGCCCGAGCCCGGGCCGCCGTTGATCAGCGTCCAGACATGGCGCCGGCGCTGGTAGCTGGAGGCGTAGAGCACGTCCGGGTCGCGCGGATCCATCACGATGTCGACGACGCCGGTGTTCTCGTCGATGGTCAGCGCCGCCTGCCAGGTGACGCCGCCGTCGGTCGTCTTGTACACGCCGCGGTCGCCGCCCGGGCCCCACAGCGGGCCCATCGCCGCCACATAGACCACATCGGGGTCGGTCGGGTGCACGATGATGCGGCCGATGTGCAGCGACCGCTTCAGGCCCATGTTCGTCCACGACTTGCCGCCGTCCAGCGACTTGTAGACGCCGTCGCCGTACGAGACGCTGCGCTGGCTGTTGTTCTCGCCGCTGCCCACCCACACGGTGCCGGGCTGGCTGGGGGCCAGCGTCACGCAGCCGATCGAGTAGCTGCCCTCGCCGTCGAAGATGGGGGCGAAGGTGATGCCGGCGTTCTTCGTCTCCCAGACGCCGCCCGAGCAGACGGCCACATAGATGTGCGCCTTGTCGCGGGGGTCCACGGCGAAGTCGCCGACGCGGCCCGACGCCAGGGCGGGGCCCAGCCCGCGCCACTTGAGGGCGCCGAAATCGCCGCTGGTCCAGGGGGCGTCCGCCTTGGACTTGTCGGACTTGGCTTTTTCAGCCTTGGGGGCGGCGGAGGCGGATCCGACGGCCAGGGCGCACGCGCAGGCGCCGGCCAGCAGAAGCAGCAGGGCTTTGCGGGACATGGAGATCCTTCTTTGGGGGCTGTGGGAGTGGCGGCAGCCGCGACGGCGCGACCGGGTCGGGGGCATTCGCAGGAGTTATAGCAGATTCCGTTCGATCGGCCAAGCGACGGCTGTCCGGCGCAGCGCCGTCCCTTTCTTGAGACAGCGCGACTCCGGCGGCGGTCACCCGCCCCGGAACGCGTACCCGGCGGGACGTCACGGGGGGTGCCGCCGCCCAGCGGGGTCAGGCTCTTCTGATATATAATACCATGCCAGATAACGAGTTACGGATAAATTGCCGGCCGCCTGCTCCGGCGCCGTCCCGTGGCACCGCGGCTGCATAAGGAGGGGTGCGAACCGAAGTCCCGGCCGAAAGCCCCAACCCGAGCGGAAGGACGCAGCCATGAAGACCAGAGCGATCGTTCACCGGTCCCTGATGCGGGGCACCCTGATGATCCTGGCCGCCCTCACCTTGATCGCCTATCTGCTGCCCACGCGCGCCGAAGCCGGCGTCCGGGTCGTGGCGCAGGTCGGTCCGGTCAACGTCGACTACCGCGACCGGGGCCCCGGCTACGACGCCCAGGCCCGCGTCCTGCTCGACCCGGTGGCTGCGCGGGTGCTGGTGGGCCGCAGCCGGTGCCGCTCCGACCGCGGGGAATGCGTCGTGCAGGTCATGGAGCGCTGCAAGCGCCACGACCGCGATCGGGACGGCCGCTGCGACAAGTGCGAACGTCGTGACCGCCGCGATGACCGCCGCGGCGACCGGCGCGGCGACGACTGCGACAACGACCGCGATCATCGCCACCAGGTCAGCGCGCGCTGCGAGCACTCCGATCGCTGCGACGCCTGCGGGATCATCGAAATCGGCGGTTGCCGCGACCATCGCGGGATGGTCTGGGTGGCCGGACACTACGAGTCGAGGGGCGGTCGGCCGGGCCGCGGGAACCAGGTCTGGATCTCCGGGCACTGGGAACGTCTTGAAGTCGCGCACCGGTAGTTGATGGCCTGAAGGCCGCCCTGACGCCCCGCGCCCACCTTCCCCCCGGGCGCGGGGCGCCTCTCTGCCCGCCACCTTTTTGGCTCCAAGTGTCGCCAATCCTGCCGATTATCGTTATCCTCGGACACGATCCCGGTCCGAACCCGGACGCGGCCACAGCCGCGCCCCGGGTGGCGTTCACCCCCGCAAGGGCGTTCAAAGGCGATAGCCGCAATGAGCCGACTGACGCGAAAGCAACTGGGCCGCCTGGCCGCCGACCGCATCCTGATCCTGGATGGGGCCATGGGCACCATGATCCAGTCGTACGGGCTGGGCGAGCTCGACTTCCGCGGGTCGCTGCTGAAGGACCACCCTCGCGATCTGAAGGGCAACAACGACATCCTGAACCTGACCCAGCCCGGGGTCATCAGCGAGATCTACCGCGGCTATCTCGAGGCCGGCGCCGACATCATCACCACCAACACGTTCAACGGCACGTCGATCTCGCAGTCGGACTACCACACCGAGCATCTGGTGCGCGACATCAACCTCGCTTCCGCGCGTCTGGCCCGCGAAGCCGCCGACGACTACACGCGCCGCCATCCGGAGCGCCCGCGGTTCGTGGCGGGCTCGCTGGCGCCGACCAACCGCACCTGTTCCATCTCGCCGGACGTGAACGATCCCGGCCTGCGGAACGTGACCTTCGCCGAACTGGTGCGCTCGTACAGCGAGGAAGCCGAAGCGCTGCTGGACGGCGGCGCCGACCTGCTGCTGATCGAGACCATCTTCGACCCGCTGAACTCCAAGGCCGCCGTGTTCGCCGTGCAGGAGCTCCTGGAGCGCCGCGGCACGCCCGACCTGCCGGTCTGGATCTCCGGCACCATCGTCGACACCAGCGGCCGCACGCTGACGGGCCAGACCGGCGAGGCCTTCTGGATCTCGCTGAGCCACGCCGACGCGGCGGTCTTCGGTTTGAACTGCGCCCTGGGCGCGCGCGCCCTGCGGCCGTTCCTGGCCGAGATCGCGCAGCTGGCCGACACCCTGGTCTCGGTGCACCCGAACGCCGGCCTGCCCAACGAACTGGGCGGCTACGACGAGACCCCGGCCCAGATGGCCGCCATCCTCAGCGAGTTCGCGCAGGACGGGCTGGTCAACATCGTCGGCGGCTGCTGCGGCACGACGCCGGCCTACATCAAGGCCATCGACGAAGCCATGCGCGGCCTGAAGCCGCGACGCATTCCCGAACCCCGGCGCGGCACCTACCTGGCCGGGCTCGAGGCGCTGCGCATCGACGAGAGTTCCCTGTTCGTGAACATCGGCGAGCGCACGAACGTCGCCGGCAGCAAGAAATTCGCGCGGCTGATCCGCGACGGCCGCCACGAAGAGGCGCTGGAAGTGGCACGGCAGCAGGTGCAGGGCGGCGCGCAGATCATCGACGTCAACATGGACGACGCCATGCTGGACGCGCCCCGGGCCATGACCTCGTTCCTGAACATGGTGGCCTCGGATCCCGAGATCTCGCGCGTACCGGTCATGGTCGACTCCAGCGACTTCGCCGTGCTCGAAGCGGGCCTCTGCTGCCTGCAGGGCAAGGGCGTGGTCAATTCGCTCAGCCTGAAGGACGGCGAGGACGAGTTCCGCCGCCGCGCCCGCCTGGTGCGCCGCTACGGCGCCGCCACCGTGGTCATGGCCTTCGACGAGCAGGGCCAGGCCGACACCCTCGAGCGCCGCGTGTCCGTCTGCCGGCGCGCCTGGGACATCCTGACGAAGGAAGTCGGATTCCCGCCCGAGGACATCATCTTCGACCCGAACGTGTTCGCCGTGGCCACCGGCCTGCCCGAGCACGACCGCTACGCCGTCGACTACATCGAGACCTGCCGCGTGATCAAGGCGACCATGCCGGGCGCGCGGATCAGCGGCGGCATCAGCAACCTGTCCTTCGCCTTCCGCGGCAACGACCGGGTGCGCGAGGCCATGCACTCGGTGTTCCTCTACCATGCCATCGGCGCCGGCCTGGACATGGGCATCGTCAACGCGGGGCAGCTCGCGGTGTACGAGGAGATCGAACCGGCACTGCTCGAAGCGGTGGAGGACGTGATCCTGGCCCGCCGGCCCGACGCCGCCGAGCGCCTGCTGGCCGTGGCCGCCGCGTCCGAGGACACGAAGGCGGCCCAGCACGAGGCCGCCGCCTGGCGCTCCCTGTCGGTGAGCGAGCGCCTGGCGCACGCGCTGCTGAGCGGCGACGCCGAATTCGTCGAGGAAGACACGATGGCCGCCCTGCAGGAGCTGGGTCAGCCGCTGCTGGTCATCGAAGGTCCGCTGATGGCGGGCATGAACCGCGTCGGCGAGCTGTTCGGGGCGGGCAAGATGTTCCTGCCGCAGGTGATCCGCTCGGCCAGGGTCATGAAGCGCGCGGTGGCGGTGCTGGATCCTTACCTGCAGGCCAGCAAGACGGCGGCGAACGCCAACGCCGGCCGCGTGCTGCTGGCGACGGTGAAGGGCGATGTCCACGACATCGGCAAGAACATCGTGGGCGTGGTCCTGGGCTGCAACAACTACGAGATCATCGACCTGGGCGTGATGGTGCCGGCGGACCGCATCATCGCCACCGCCATCGAGCGCAAGGTGGACATCATCGGCCTGAGCGGCCTGATCACGCCGTCGCTGGGCGAGATGGTCCAGGTAGCCAAGGAAATGACGCGGCAGGGCCTGACGCTGCCGCTGCTGATCGGCGGCGCCACCACCAGTCGCGTGCACACGGCGGTGAAGATCGACCCGCACTACGCGCCCGGCGTGGTGCACGTGCAGGACGCCTCGCGCGCCGTGGGCGTGGTGGGCAGCCTGATCAGCGACCGCACCCGCGACGAAACGCTGGCCCGCGTGCGCGTCGAGTACGAGAAGGTGCGCTCGGACCGCGAAGCCGCCGACGACGCCCGCGAACTGCTGAGCCTGGCCGACGCCCGCCGCCAGGCCCTGCGCCTGGACTTCTCGGCGCACACGCCCGAGACCCCGCGCCTGACCGGCGTGCACGTGATCGACAACCAGGATCTGGGCGAACTGCGCGAGCGCATCGACTGGACGCCGTTCTTCCAGACCTGGCGCCTGAACGGCAAGTACCCGCGGATCTTCGACGACGCGCGCGTGGGGCCCGAGGCCCGCCGCCTGTTCGACGAAGCGCAGGTCATGCTCGACGAGGTGGTCGCCGCCGGCTCCCTGCGCGCCAGCGGCGTCTGGGGCCTGTGGCCCGCCGCCTCCGACGTCGACGACCTGGTCTTCTTCACCGACGAATCGCGCCAAACGGAACTGGCCCGCGTGCCGTTCCTGCGCCAGCAGCGGCGCAGCTCCGGCGACCGCCCCAACCTGTGCCTGACCGACTTCGTGGCGCCCCGCCGCAGCGGCGTGCCCGACTGGGTGGGAGCCTTCGTGGTCACGGCGGGCCTGGGCGTGGACGAACTGGTGCAGCGCTTCGAGAAGGACGGCGACGATTTCCGCGCGATCCTCATGAAGTCGCTGGCCGACCGTCTGGCCGAAGCCTTCGCCGAGCATCTGCACCTGAAGCTGCGCCGCGAATGGTGGGGCTACGCCGCCGACGAGACGCTGGACCACGACGCCCTGGTCGAGGAAAAGTACCGCGGCATCCGCCCGGCCCCGGGCTATCCGGCCTGCCCCGACCACGTGTCCAAGCTGGCGCTGTTTACGCTGCTGGACGCGACGAAGGCCACCGGCGCCGCGTTGACCGAATCGTGCGCGATCCATCCGGCCTCTTCGGTGGCGGGCTGGTACTTCGCGCATCCGCAGGCGCGTTACTTCGGGGTGGGGCGCCTGGCCCCGGACCAGGTGGCCGACTATGCCGCCCGGACCGGCCTGACCAACGAGGAAGCGACCGCCTGGCTGGCGGCCAATCTGGACTGAACACCTTCGAGCCGGGCCGGCGCCGCCGCCGAAGCCCTTGTGGAAACGAGAGACCGATGCGCGTGACCGAACATCTGGCCAAGGCTTCGCGGACGCTGTTCAGCTTCGAGATCATCCCGCCGCCGCGGGGCCAGAACGTGGGCGACATCATCCACATCATGGACCAGATCGTGCCGGTCAGTCCGCCGTTCATCGACGTGACCAGCCATTCGGCCGAGGCGGTCTACGAAGAGCAGCCCGACGGCACCATCCGCCGCCGCGTGCGCAAGAAGCGGCCGGGCACCATTTCGATCTGCGGCATCATCCAGAACCGCTACCGCATCGACACGGTGCCGCACCTGCTGTGCACGGGGTTCACGCGCGAAGAGACCGAGGACGCGGTCATCGAGCTGAACTACCTGGGCATCGAGAACGTGCTGGCCATCCGCGGCGACGAGTCCAACTACAGCAAGGTCATCATCCAGGGGCGCTCGCGGAATCTCTACGCCAGCGACCTGGTCAAGCAGCTGGTCGATCTGCGCGAGGCCCGCTTCCTGGACGATCTGGCCAACACGCGGCCCATCAATTTCTGCATCGGTGTGGGCGGCTACCCCGAGAAGCATGTCGAGGCGCCCAACTTCAAGTCCGACATCGCGCGCCTGAAGGCGAAGGTCGATGCCGGCGCCGACTACATCGTCTCGCAGATGTTCTTCGACAACACGGCCTTCCTGGAATACCGCCGCCGCTGCCGCGAGGCCGGCATCACGGTGCCGATCATCCCGGGCATCAAGCTGATCGACAGCGTGCGCCATCTCAGTTCGCTGCCCAAGCATTTCCACGTGTCGATCCCCGATGCGCTGGTCGACGAGATCCACGCCTCGCCCAAGCATGTGCGCGAGATCGGGCGCAACTGGGCCCAGCGCCAGGTCGAAGGGCTGCTGGCCGAGGACGTGGAGTGCATCCACTTCTACGTCATGAACGATGCCGAGGGTGCCGTCGGGATTATCAAGGCTGTGGGTTAGTGTGGAGGGTTGTGTGGGGGGTGGGTGCAGGTTGATGCTTATAGTGCGCGATGGGCCCATTTCTGGCCCATCTTGTTGTCGGGCAATGGCTTATTGGCTGTACGTCTGGTGCCGCGCACTACAAGCATCAACCTGCACCCACCCCCCACACAACCCTCCGCACACTCCACTGCCGGAACCGCACACCGCGAAACGTAAAGAAGAGAACATCTTGCATGAATAGGCGGCGCGTTGTAGCGTCCGCCCCGAACCGGCCGCAAGGATGCGCGCCGCGCCCCTACTGAAGGGATTCAGGAAGCCCGCATGGCCGTCGAGCTCCCGCTCCGCCGACTTTTGTTGCTGCACCGCGACCCGGCGCTGGCCCGCCGCGTGCGCTCGTTGCTGGAAGCGGCCCCGGAAGCGCGCCACCGCGTGGCTCATTTCACCCACCTGTCCGATGCCCTGACCTGCCTGCAGATCGACGATGTGGACCTGGTGCTGGTCGGGCCCGAGCCGGCCGACGCCGATCAGATCCACGCCGTTCAGGGGCTGGGCGCCGCCCGGCCCGAGACGCCGCAGCTGGCGCTGATGGTGTCGCCGGACGCCGGCCAGACCGCGGCCCTGCGTGCGGCCGGCGCCCGCGAGTGCCTGCCTCTGGACGAGGCCGACCTGACGTCGTGGCTGCGCACCATGGATTTCTGCCTGCGCGAGGCGGCCATCAGCCGCGAACTGGCCGAAGTGACCGCCCGCCTGGACTGGCTGGTCCACATGGACGGGCTGACCGGCATGCTCAACCGCAAGGGGATGGAGCGGGCGCTGCACGACGAGCTGGCGCGTTCGCGCCTGAGCGGCCGCGAGCTGACGGTGCTGCTGGTGGACCTGGACGATTTCTCGCGCATCAACGCCACCCTGGGGCACGGGGTGGGCGACCTGGTGCTGGTGGGCGCCTCCAAGCGTATCCGCGAATCGATCCGCGAACACGACATGGTCGGGCGCTGCGGCACCGACCGCTTCGTGGTGTTGATGGCCGATGTGGCCGCGGGCGAGGCCGAGATCGTCGCCGAGAAGATCCGCCTGGCGGTCAGCCGCGACGTCATCAGCGCGGGGGGGCAGACCCTGCAGACGACCGCGAGCCTGTCGCTGACCACGGTGGGGGACGCCGACCTGTCGTACGACGAGGTGATGGCCCGCGCGCACTTCGTGCTGCAGCACGGCAAGCTGAACGGCAAGAACCGCGTTTCGCACGCGGCGGCCATCGAGCCGGGCGGGATCATCCTGCCGGCGCTGGCCGGCCCGCGGATGGTGCGCGCCCTGCTGGAAGACGATGTGCTGGAGGCGGCCAGCCAGCCGATCGTCAACCTGGACGACGGGCGCATCGTGTCGCGCGAGATGCTCGTGCGCGGGCCCGAAGGGCCGCTGCGGAGGCCGGACAACCTGTTCCGCTTCTGCCAGGAGAACGACATCCTGGCCGCGGTCGACCTGCGCTGCCTGCGGTTATGTGCGGCCCACGCGCGGGAGATGGGCCTTCGCCCCGACTACCACATCAACATCATGCCCGCCACGCTGCTGCAGACCGGGACCGAAGAACTGCTGCGCGCCCTGACCGACGGCCGGCGCGACGTGACCTGCTGCCTGGAAATCAGCGAGCAGCAGCTGCTGGGCGACCCGTGCGTGCTCGTGCCGCACGTGCGCGAACTGCAGCAGGCGGGCGTGCGCATCGCCATCGACGACGTGGGCTTCGGCAACAGCTGTCTGGAAGGGTTGATCATGCTGCATCCGCAGGTGATCAAGGTCGACAAGAGGCTGGTCCGGGGGCTGGCGGTGGATCCGGAAATGCGGCGCGCGCTGTCGCGGCTGCTGCGCGTGGCCGATGTGCTGGAGGCCGAAGTGGTGGCCGAAGGCATCGAGACCACCGACGACTACCAGATCCTGGTCGACATGGGCGTGCGGTTCGGGCAGGGCTACCTGTTCGGGCGGCCGGCGCTGTGCAAAGCGGCGTCGGGTGTCCCCGACGCCGCCGAATTCGAAGCTGAAGCCGAAGCCTGAGCCGCAGGGCTAGTCCTCGTACTGCGCCAGATCCCCCACCACCTGCTCCACCGACGCCAGCGCCCGGTTCGAGCGCACCAGTTCGCGCATGGTCGTGTGGTCGGAGTGCAGGGGCCGGTCGATCTCCAGGAACGCGACGTGCTCGCGCACGCAGGCCCTGGCGGCGTTCACGCCGCGGCCGGGGGTGAAGTCGCGCAGGTCCAGCGCCTGGGCCGCTGCCATCATCTCGATGCCCAGCACGCCGCAGGCGTTCTCCAGGATCTGTCCGTTCTTGATGGCCGTGTTCATGCCCATCGAGACGAAGTCCTCCTGGTCGGCCGCCGCCGGGATGGAGGCGATCGCCGCCGGCGTGCACAGCATGCGCTGCTCGACGATCAGGGTGTCGGCCGTGTACTGGCTGAGCATCATGCCGCTGAACATGCCGGCGCCCTTGGTCAGGAACGACGGCAGGCCGGCGCTGAGGGCCGGGTTCAGCATGCGGTTCAGCCGGCGCTCGGACAGCACGCTGATCATGGTGATGGCCTGGCCGGCCATCTCCATCGGCAGCGAGACCGGCGAGCCCTGGAAGTTGGCGCCCGTCTGGACGGTGCCCGATTCGGGGAAGAAGATGGGGTTGTCGCCGACGCCGTTCAGTTCGATCTCGACCTGGCTGCGGGCGTAGGCCACCGCGTCGTGGGCGGCGCCGATGACCTGCGGCGTCGAGCGCATCGAGTACGCGTCCTGCACGCGGGTCTTGACCTTGCCGGTCATCAGGTCGCTGCCCTCGATGCAGCGGCGGATGGCCGCGGCGCTGCGGATGGCCCCGCGGAATCCGCGCACCACGTGCAGCGGCGCCTGGTACGGCTTCATGTTGGCCAGCAGCGCTTCCAGCGACATGGCGGCCACGATCTCGGCCTGCTTCAGCCAGCGTTCCATGTCGCCGATGTGCAGCGCGCTCATGGCCGTCAGCAGGTTCGAGCCGTTGATGGTGGCCAGCCCGTCGCGGGCGTGAAGACCCGGCGGCGTGATGCCGGCGCGGCGCAGCGCTTCCATGCCCGGCAGCAGTTCGCCCTGGAAGTACGCCTGCCCCTCGCCCATCAGCAGCAGCGCGATCTGCGACATGGGGGCCAGGTCGCCGCAGGCGCCGACCGAACCCTTCTGGCAGACGAACGGCGTGACGCCGCGGTTGAGCATGTCGACCAGGCACTGCGTGATCTCGGGGCGGCAGCCCGAACGGCCGTGGGCGTGCACGTTGACGCGCGCGGCCATGGCTCCGCGGACGTAGGGGATCGGCGCCGGTTCGCCGATGCCCGCGGCGTGGTTGTAGATCAGGTAGCGCTGGAAGTCGCGCACCTGGTCGTCGTTCAGGATGATCTCGCTGAACTCGCCGATGCCGGTGTTGATGCCGTACATGGTCTCGCGCGCTTCGATCTTGCGCTCGACCAGCGCGCGGCAGGCGATGATGCGCTCCAGGGCGGAGGGATCCAGTTCGACGGCCTCGGCGTCGCGCGCGATGCGCGTCAGGTTCTCGATGGTCAGGTGGCGGCCGTCCAGCACGATCGACATGGGAGTCCCTCCGGGTAAGAGCGCGTCCGCAGTACCCCTCTAAAGTGTGGTCGCTCGGCGAACTTGTCCAGCCGCCAGCCCCGGTGTAGAATGGGGACGGCAGGGCTCCCCGAACGGTCCGAATTCCCTGGAGATTGCATGGCAAAGAGAGCGCTGATCACCGGTATCACCGGGCAGGACGGGTCCTACCTGGCCGAACTGCTGCTGGACAAGGGCTACGAGGTCTGGGGGATGGTCCGCCGGTCCAGCACCGAGACGTCCGGGCGCATCGACCACATCAAGGACCGGATCACGTTCCTGCAGGCCGACCTGCTGGACCAGGCCTCGCTGACCAAGGCCATGGAAGAGGCGGCCCCGGACGAGATCTACAACCTGGCGGCCCAGTCGTTCGTGCCCACCAGCTGGGCGCAGCCCACGCTGACCGGGCAGTTCACCGCCCTGGGCGTCACGCGCCTGCTGGAGGCGATGCGGCAGCTCGCTCCGAAAGCCCGGTTCTACCAGGCCAGCAGCAGCGAGATGTTCGGCAAGGTGCGCGAGGTGCCCCAGACCGAGATGACGGCCTTCCACCCGCGCAGTCCCTACGCGGTGGCCAAGACCTACGGCCACCACATCACGGTGAACTACCGCGAGAGCTACGGTCTGTTCGCCGCCTCGGGCATCCTGTTCAATCACGAGAGCCCGCGGCGCGGCCTGGAGTTCGTGACCCGCAAGATTTCCCACGGTGTGGCCGCGATCAAGACGGGCCGCGCGCAGGAGCTGCGCCTGGGCAACCTGGAAGCGCACCGCGACTGGGGCTACGCCGGCGACTACGTGCAGGCCATGTGGCTGATGATGCAGCACGACGTGCCGGACGACTTCGTCGTGGCCACGGGCGAGAACCATTCGGTGAAGGAATTCGTCGAGATCGCCTTCGGGCACGCGGGGCTGGACTGGGAGCGGTACGTGAAGACCGATCCGCGTTTCCTGCGGCCGGCCGAAGTGGATCACCTGATGGGCAACGCGGAGAAGGTGCGGCGGGTGCTGGGCTGGCAGCCGACGGTCACGTTCCCGGAACTGGTCCGCATGATGGTCGATGCCGACCTGGCGCTGCTGGGGGCCTGAAAAAGCCCTGCCGGCGCCGGCGCCGCCGCGGACCACGGGCCGCTACGGCTCGAACTCGTAGTCGGCCGACACGCCGAACGCCATCAGGACGCTGGCCAGCATCACCGGCTGTTCCAGCATGATGTAGTGTCCCGTCTTGCCGAACCGCTTGAAGCTCAGCGAACGCGCCTTGTCGAACCCGTACTGCGCCAGGAGGGGCTGCGTCTCGTCCGGGCGCGGGAACATCATCTCGCTGCCCACCACGAGCATCGGCACCGTCAGCGTGCGCAGGCGATCGGTCAGGTCGAAGTCGAAGCTCGACAGCAGCAGCGACACGAAGCTGGCCGCGTGCGTCCGGAGCGCCATGTCCAGGATGCGTTGGGTGACGGCCTCGTCGGGGCTCATCAGCGCGTAGCGTTCACCCACGAATCTGTCGTAGTCCTTGATCAGGGCCTGGCCGATCAGCGCCTTCTGCTCCTGGTCCGCCAGCTGGCGCGGCGCCGTGTCCAGCAGGATCAGGCGGTGGATCTGTCCGGGGTTGTCGAGCGCGTACTGCAGCGCCACCATCCCGCCCAGCCCGTGCCCCACCAGGGTGGGGTACGACATGCCGCTGGTGCGGATGAACTCGCCCAGCCGCTTCGCTTCGGTGAGCACCGTCGGGTCCATGACCGGCTGCGTGCGGCCGTGGCCGGACATCTCGAAGGTGGCGACCTTGAAGGTCCCCTTCAGGTAGGGCTCGACCTGGTCCCATTCGGCGCCGGCGCCGCCCAGGCCGTGGATCAGCACCATCTCGAAGCGGGGCGTCCCGTCGGGTCTGAATTCAGGCAGCTTCGCCTTGGGGGCGGGTATGGCCGGCGCTGGGGTGTCCGCGGGCTGGGCCGCGGCCGGCGCGGGGAACACCGCCGCCAGGGCGATCAGGACCAGGGTGCACAGAGCCGATGCCGGCAACGGCAGAAGAAGGGGGCGACGCGCGGTCATGCGGGTTCCTTTCGCGGCGGGGCCGAAAGCAGATATACATCGCCGTCGCGCGCCTGTTCCACCGGACCGGTGAAATGGCGCCCGACCAGGGGCGGCAGGTCGAGCGCCGCCGCGTTCGGGTACTGGTGGGTCAGGACCACGCGCCGGGGCCGGGCCGCGGCGCACACGGCCCCGACCTGGGCGGGGTTCAGGTGCCCGGGCACGTCCCAGTCGTCGGTGGTCGAGCACTCGATGACCAGCAGGTCGCACCCGGCGGCGGCGTGCCGCAGGGTGGGGCAGTCGCCGGTGTCGCCCGAATAGACGGCCACCTGACCGGCGCCATCGACGAAGCGCCAGCCCAGCTGCACTTCCGACAGCCGGTCCTGCGGGTGGTCGACGGCGAACGCTTCGGCGTGGGCCGGGCCGTGGTCGCCGGCCGCGCGGATATTCAAAGGCACCCGGTCGCCGGGCCGCACCTCGGTCACTTCCAGGGCGCGTTTGCGCGGCACCAGCCACGAGCCGTACAGGTCGCCCAGGCGTCCCAGCAACGAGGAGAGCCCCGGCGGGCCGAACAGGCGCAGCGGCGCCTCGCATTCCGGCAGGGGCGAGTGCAGGGCGAACAGCAGCGCAACCAGGTCGCCGGTGTGGTCGGGGTGCAGGTGGGAGAAAAGGACGGTGTGGATCTCGTCCACGCCGCCCGGGGCGTCGCCGGACCGGACCAGCCGGACCAGGGCGCCGGGACCGGGATCCATGAGCAGGGAAATCCCGTCGACGGTCACCCAATAGGCAGCCGGCGTGTGGGTGGGGGTGGGGACGGCGCCGCCGGCGCCCAGGATGCGGATGCGGATCATGGAGGTAAAGCAACAGCAAACCCGCGGTCCGTCAAGCAGATGGGGTCGCGGCCGATGGGCGGGAATCTCCGGGCGGGTGCGGTGTATCACCCCCGGCGAGACTGGACAGCCCCCGGCAGGATCCTTATCATGGCCGGGTTCCCCGCCGTTTTTCAGCCCAGGACCGGCCGCCCCGGCGGCTTCGAGGACGTCCATGACCCTGCGCCACCGGTGTCTCCCCTTGCTGATCACCCTGGCCGCGGCCCTGCCGCCGGCCGTCGGCGCGGTCCGCGCGCAGGTGCCGGCGCGCGTCGACACGCTCGAGGACGGCACCCGCACCTTCCATTACGAGCAGGTGGACGAGAAGATGTCGCCGGAGGAGAAGATCTCGATCCTCAACGACAAGGTGCTCAAGAACCCGGCCGACGGGCGCAGCTGGAACGACCTGGGCGTGCTGCTGGCCGAACAGGAGAACTACCCCGCCGCGCGGGACGCCTTCATCCACGCCGTGCAGTGCGACAAGACGAACGGCGACTACCACCGCAACCTGGGCCTGGTGTTCTCGCGCCTGGACATGCCGGAGATGGCCGTGGCCGAGCTGGGCGAGTACCGCAAGTTCGACCGGTTCGGCGGCCTGGACTACTGGCGCCTGATCGGCGGCGCGCAGCGCAAGGCCGGCCAGACGGACGAGGCGCGCAAGACGTACCGCGACGGCCTGGCCAGCCTGATGCCGCCGGTGGGCGAGACCTTCCGCGTGGTGCTGGCGCTGCACGAACTGGAAACCGAAGCGGCCGACGAGCAGGCCGTGCGCGACCTGCTGGACGCGCACACGAAGATGGCGCGCTCGTTCCTGGACGGGCTGGCCGGCAAGGAGAACGTCGAGGCCGAGGACGGCTGGCGCGAAGCGTCGGCCATCCTGCAGTACCGCGTGGCGCTGCTGGTCGAGGACGGCAAGCTGATGGAGCAGTCGGGTCTGGACGCCGAGGCCATCGGCATGTACCAGGACGCCTACCGTCTGGCGCCGGAGCGGCCGGACGTGCTGCCGCGGCTGGTGGACGTGTACCTGAAGCTGGGCCGCGACGGCGAGGCGGACGCCGCCGCCGCGCGCGCGCGGCAGGATCACCCCGAATGGACCGGCACCTGGATCGCCACCGGCAAGGTGCACGAGAAGGGCGACCGGCTCGAGGACGCGCTGACGGCCTACAACAAGGCCTGGGAGATCGAGAAGCTGGAAGACCTGCGCGTGGCGATCGGCAACCTGCACATCCGCCTGGGCCACGACAAGGAAGCCAGCGAGTGGCTGCGCGCCGGCGTGACGGCCGACACCAAGCCCGAGGTGGTCTACAACTACGCGGTCAGCCTGATGCGCGGCGAGAAGTTCCAGGCGGCCATCCCGCCGCTGCGCACGGTGGTGCGCGAGCGGCCCGAGATGCCGCAGGCCTGGCAGGCGCTGGCGCAGTGCCTGCAGGCGACCGGCAAGCTGACCGAGGCCATCGAGCCCCTGGAGCAGGCGCTGCTGCTGCAGCCGGACGCCAAGACGGCGTTCCTGCTGGGCAGCGTGGCGCAGAAGGTGGAGAACCACGAGAAGGCCATCGGCGCCTATGGGCAGGCGCTGGCGCTGGACCCGAAGTACGTGAAGGCGCAGTACAACCTGGCGCTGACGCTGATGGACGCCAAGCGGTATGAAGAAGCCGTCAAGGCGTTCGACGCGCTGATCGCGCTGGAGGGGGCGACCTACCGCGCCTACTACAGCCAGGGGTTGTCGTACTTCTATCTGGGCAAGCACGACAAGGCGCTGGAGGATTTCGAGATGGCGCTCGACCTCGAGAAGACGGCCAATGTGATGAACAACATCGGCATGACGCTGGACAAGCTGGGCGACAAGAAGGAAGCCATCGCCTGGTACCAGAAAGCGAAGGACTTCCAGGGTGGCAAGAAGAACTAGGACCTGTCGCACCTGGGCCGTGTCGACGGCGCTGTTTTCGGTGCTGCTGACGGCCGCCGTCCTGCTGAACGCCGGAAACGCGTCGGCGCAGACGCACGCCAGCCAGTTGCCGCCGCTGACCCTGGAAGGGCCGTACCCGCGCGCGTCGGAAGCGGTGATCGGTCGCGTCGGTTTTCCCGACCACCTGCACGAGTACCACTGGGGCGGCTGGACGCCGGTCATGGGCCCGGACGGGGTGACGGTGGGGCCGGGTTCTCTGTGCACGCTCAAGCAGCCGGTGCCGCGCGAAGGGCTGGTCATCGAGCCGGACGTCAAGCGCTACGGGCCGTGGATCCTGCGCCACCACCCCGGCTACGGCGACTGCGACATGCTGCCGTGCGTGGAACTGCTGACCGGCGCGCAGGCGCGGATGCAGGAGCTGCTGGGATTCGCGCCGCACGACACGCTGGACATCGTCAACCCCGGCACGGTCGAGCACTATCTGGAGCTGACGGGCTACGGCGTCTGGCGGCTGTACAAGCTGGACGGCAACGACGCGGTGATCGAGGCGTTCGCCACGCTGCTGGCCCGCCAACTGGACGGCCACGGCGCCTACATGCTGGCCA
>JAIFKS010000088.1 GCA_020049465.1 bacterium
TCCTGTACAGGGACGCCGGCGGCGAGGTTCCGGAGCTGCAGCGCCGGCTGGCGGCGGTCGGGACGGAGCTGGAAGGGCTGTACGCGCGCTGGGAAGACCTCGAGGCGCGCCGCGAATAGACCTCTCCGCCCATATTGCGAAAGCCCCGCCCTGGCAGTATCATCAGCCGACAGTTCAAACGCCATAACGTACCTCATCGCCATCGCCCAGGCGTCAGGATCGAGCTGCCGACATGACCGATCGCCCCTCCGACAAAGGCGACCGCCTGGCCGAGTACATGCCGATGGTCTACGCCCACCTGCGCAAGCTGGCGGAGAGCCGCCTGCGGCGCGAGCGCGGCGACCACACGCTGCAGCCCACCGCGCTGGTCAACGAGGTCTATCTGAAGTTCGGCCGCCAGCGCGATCTGGACATCCAGGGCCGCACGCATTTCCTGGCGCTCTCGGCCACGGCGATGCGTCAGGTGCTGGTCGACCACGCGCGTCAGCGCAATTCGATCAAGCGCGGGGGCCACGCGCTGATGGTGACGCTCGACGAATCGGCGATCATGGACGACGGCCGCGCGCAGGACCTGCTGGATCTGCACCGTGCCCTGGAGAAACTTTCCGAGCTGGATCCTCTGGAAGGTCGCATCGTCGAGATGCGTTTCTTCGCGGGCCTGACCGAAGTGGAGATCGCGCGCGAGCTGGACATCTCCGAGCGCACGGTCAGGAACCAGTGGAGCCATGCGAAGGCGTGGTTGCGGCGGGAGCTGGCCTGAGCGAAGACGAGACCTGAAAAGACCGGCCGCGTTCATGACGATCGCGGCCGGTCTTTTCCTGTCCGGTTCGCGCTATTCGTAGCGCAACGCGTCGATCGGACTGAGCGCCGCCGCCTTGCGCGCCGGCCACCACCCGAAGAACACGCCGACCGTCGCCGAGAAGCCCAGCGCCAGGCCGACGGTGCCGCCGTCGATGACCGTCGGCCAGCCCGTCAGCTTGCCCACCAGCCAGCTGCCGCCGTAGCCCAGGGCCACGCCCAGCAGGCCGCCGAGCACCGAGAGCACGATCGCCTCGACCAGGAACTGCATCAGGACGTCGGCCGGGCGGGCGCCGATGGCCATGCGGATGCCGATCTCGCGCGTACGCTCGGTCACCGACACCAGCATGATGTTCATGATGCCGATGCCGCCCACCAGCAGCGAGATCCCGGCGATGCAGGCCAGCAGGATGGTCATGACTTCGGTGGCGCCCGTGGCGGCGTCGGCCAGATCGGCCTGGTTCTTCACCGTGAAGTCGTCGTCTTCCCATTCGCTCAGATTGTGGCTCTCGCGCATGATGGCCTTGGCTTCGGCCATGGCGGCCGTGACGTCGCCCGAACTGGCGGCCGAGCCCAGGATCTGCGCGATGAACTGGTGGCCGGCCAGCCGTTCCTGCACCGTGGTGTAGGGCGCGATGATGAGGTCGTCCTGGTCGCTGCCGCTGGCGGTTTGGCCCTTGGCAGCCAACACGCCGATGACGGTGAACGGCACGTCGCGCAGGATGACTTCCTGCCCGAGAGCCTCGCTTTCGCCGAAGATCTGTTCGGCCACCGTGGCGCCCAGCACACACACCTTGCGGCGCGAACGCAGGTCACGGGCGTCGAAGAACTGGCCCTCCGCAACCGGCCAGTCGCGGATGGTCTGGTAGGCGGGATCGACGCCGTAGATGGGACAGCGCCAGTTGGTCCCGTTACCGCCGCGGATGCGCCCGAAGGCCATGATGACCGGCGAGACATCCGACATCTGCACCGATTCGCGCTTCAGTTTGTCGGCGTCCTCGATCTTCAGGCGGTTGAAGCTGCCGGCGCCCTGGCTCACGTTCCCGGTATTGGCGGCTCCCGGGGTGATCACCACCATGTTGGTGCCCAGGTTCTTGATGCTCGCCTCGATGCGCGACTTGGCGCCGTGGCCGATGGCCACCATGACGATCACCGCGCCCACGCCGATGATGATGCCCAGCGCGGTCAGCGTGCTGCGCAGCTTGGTGCGCCGGATGCTGCGCAGGGCGATGCTGATGAGCTTCTGGGGCTTCATGCCGTCCCCTTCCGGCGCGCGTCGATGGCGGCCAAATCGGCAGCGGCGTTGCCGCGCGGAGTCACGGGTTCGTCGCGCACGATGAGGCCGTCGCGCAGTTCGACGATCCGCTTCGCGTAGTGGGCGATGTTTTCCTCGTGCGTGACCATGACCACGGTCAGGCCCTGGTCGTTCAGCTCCTGGAAGAGCGCCAGCACCTCGACGCTGGTGCGCGAATCCAGGTTGCCGGTGGGTTCGTCGGCCAGCAGCAGGGCCGGTTCGGTCACCAGCGCGCGGGCGATGGCCACGCGCTGCTGCTGCCCGCCCGACAATTCGTTGGGCAGGTGGTGGGCGCGGTCGGCCAGGCCCACGCGTGCCAGCGCCGCCGTCGCCGCCGTCCGCAGGTCGCGTTTGCGGGCGCCGCGGTCGTACATCAGCGGCAGTTCGACATTTTCCAGCGCACTGGTCCGCGCCAGCAGGTTGAAGCCCTGGAAGACGAACCCGATCCGGCGGTTGCGCAGGTCGGCGAGCTGGTTGCGGTCCATGATCTCGACGCGCTCGCCGTCCAGTTCGTAGCCGCCCGCCGTGGGTTTGTCCAGGCAGCCGATCATGTTCATCATCGTCGACTTGCCCGAGCCCGAGGCGCCCATCACGGCCACCATCTCGCCCTGCGTAATGGTCAGGTCGATGCCGGCCAGGGCGTGCACTTCGTTGGTGCCCATCACGTAGGTCTTGGTCAGACCCCGGATGCGGATGACGTCGGCGGCCACGGCGCCCACCTAGAAGCCGCTCGGACGCGGCGGTCCCGAGCGCGACTGCTGTGTCTGCTGGAAGGGCGAACTGGCGGCGGCCGCCGGCGTCGCCGAAGTCGAAACGCCGGCGATGACCTGCATGCCGGCCGCGATCTCGCGTCCGCGGATCTCGGTGCTGGTGCCGTCGGTGATGCCCGTGCGCACGAACATCACGTCCAGCTTGCCGTCCTCGTCGGTGAACCAGAGCATGCCGCGGTTGGCGGGCAGGCCCCCGGCCGCGCCGCCGCCATGCGGGTTGGCGCCGCCGGCCGCGGCCATGCCGCCGGTCTGGCCCGCAGGCCGTCCGCCCGCGCGCGCGCTGTCGGCGCCGGCGCCGGCGGGTCCGCCCTTGGCCTGCATCTCCGCGCGCTTGCGCTCGATGATGGGCGTCATCGTCGCCGGGTCGGGCCGGTAGCGCAGGGCGGCGTTGGCCACCTGCATCACGTCCTTCACCTGCTCGATGATGAACTCGACCGACGCGGTCATGCCCGGCAGCAGGCGCTGGTCGGCGTTGGGTACGTCGACCACGGCGATGTAGTTGACGACGTTCTCCTGCGTCACCGACTGCAGGCGCACCTGGCGCACCGTGCCGGTGAAGTTGTCGTCGGCGTAGGCCTGCACCGTGAATTTCACGGGCTGGCCGACCTTGATCTGGCCGATGTCGCTCTCGTCGACCGAGACCAGGATCTGCATGGCGGCCAGGTCGCCGGCGATCTGGAAGAGCTGCGGCGCCGAGAACGACGCCTGCACGGTCTGCCCGGGGTCGATGCTGCGCTGCACGACAATGCCGTCGATGGGCGAGGTGATGGTGGCGTAGCCAAGGTTCCGCTCGGCACGTTCGAGATCGACCTTGGCGCCCTTCACGCCGGCGCGCGAGGCGTCGAGGTTGTACTGCGCCGTGTTGAATTCGCTGTCGGAGATCATCTTCTGTTCGTGCAGTTCGCTCAGGCGGGTGTGCTCGCGCTCGGCGTGCCGCTGCTCGGCCTCGACCCTCTCCAGCTGGGCGCGCGACGACGAGACGGCCGAAATCAGCAGCGTCTTGTCGATGCGGGCGATGACCTGACCCGCTTTGACGTAGTCGTTGAAGTCGACCAGGACGTCTTCGATGATGCCGCTGACCTGCGTGCCCACCTGCACCGTGGTCACCGGCTGCAGGTTGCCGGTGGCGGCGACGACGGAGAACAGGTCGCCCTGGGTGACCTCGACCAGGCGGTAACTGGTCGTTTCGGCCGACTTGCCGACGCCCAGACGCCAGGCGGCGACGGCGGCAACGGCGAGCACCAGAAGCACGATGATGATTCTGCGCATGGAATTCCCCTGTCCTGGGCACGTTCGCGTGGTGTGATCGGATCAATCTAACGCACGGGCAGGCATTGACCAGCGGCAAGATCGCCAGCCGGGCACCCCCGGGTTGCGGCGCCGACCGGCGCGCCCCATCATGGTGAAAAGGAGGCGACGATGACAAACCTGGTGCCCGTGCTGCAAACGGCCATCGGACCGGCCATTCTGGTGTCCGGGACCGGCCTGCTGCTTCTGACGATGACCAACCGCCTGGGGCGGGCCATCGACCGCGCCCGGGTCATGGGACCCCTGCTGGCGGAGGCCCCGGCGGCCAAACGCGCGATCATGGAGGCCCAGATCGCCATCATCTGGCGCCGGGCCGGCCAGATCCGCACCGCCATCGCCTTTGCCGCCGGCAGCGCCCTGCTGGCCGCGGTGCTGGTCATCGTCCTGTTCATCACCGCGCTGGCGGGCGTGGCGGCCACCGCCGTGATCGCCACGCTCTTCATCGCCTGCATGACGTCGCTGGTCGTGTCGCTGTCGGTCTTCCTCTACGACGTCAACCGGTCGCTGTGGGCGCTCAAGCTCGAATTGACCTCGCACGGCATGGACCGGTCGCGTTTCGGCGCCGGTCCCGCCGATGCCGCTTCTACTTCTTCTGCGCCGGACGCCAGGTGATGGTCGCGTTGGCGGCGTCCGCCTCCTCCAGGAGCAGGGCGCGCAGGGCCGGCCAGTTCTCCGGCTTGCCGGCGTCGGCCCCCAGGGTCACCGCGCGGTCGTAGGTCAGCCAACCGTCCTTTTCGGTCACGGTCAGCTTGAATGTGCCGGCCGCGTTCTCCACGGCGCGGTCGGCCGGGCGGGTCGCGACGGCGCCTTCGGGCAGGCGCAGGCTCACGCTGAGGGACTGGCTCGCGCTGTCCTCTTTCTTCCAACTCGATCTCAACAGCACCGGCGAGGCGCGCGTGGCGTCTTCCAGCCGGCAGTCGGGCGGCAGCAGGTCCAGCAGGCCGCCGTGGGGCCGGCCGATCACCAGCGTGCGGCGGCCTTCGTCGTCGGCCTTTACGAAGGGCGCGGTGACGTCGAAGCGCGCCGTGGAGCGGAGCGGCGACAGTGCGGTGACGGCGGCGGCCGGCACCTTGGCGCCGGGCACGAGCGAGCCGGCCAGTTCGCCGAGCCAGGACGTCAGGGCGCCCGCCGAGCCCGTCACCTGATCGCT
The DNA here is from genome assembly GCA_020049465.1 of bacterium. Taxonomy (GTDB): domain Bacteria; phylum Krumholzibacteriota; class Krumholzibacteriia; order LZORAL124-64-63; family LZORAL124-64-63; genus CAINDZ01. The sequence goes on from JAIFKS010000088.1 coordinate 5,321, forward strand.
GAACTCCAGGGCCGAGAGGCCGTCGACCTGGCCGCTGCCGGTCCAGGCGCTGTCGCCCGCGGCAAGGCGCAGGTCGACCGACAGTGCGGGCGGATTCAGCCAACCGCGGCCGCCCACGGGTGTATCCGTCAACGGGAGCAGGGGACGGGACAAGAGCATGGTCTCGCCATGCACCGAGAAGTCGGAGGGATCGCAGACCAGCGTCAGGCCGCGGCTCCCGTACGGTTCCGGGGTGCGGACGCGCAGCACGAGGCGCCCATGCCGGGCCAGGCTGGGCGGGCCGAATTCCGGCTCTGTTTGCGGCGCGTAGAGGATGAGCGGATCCACGACCCAGCCCTCTTCGCGCAGCAAAGCGGCCCACAGCGCCGCCCGGTCCAGGACGTGGCCGTAGGCCGTGTCCCAGGTGCGCGCGGCCGGGCGCGGGGCGAAGGCCCACCAGCGGTCGTCGTGGCGGACCAGGCGCACCGCTTCGCCCAGCCAGCGCCCGCCGGCTTCCAGGCGGGCCCGTTCGCCGGCCGCGTCGCGGGTTGCCGCCCGCAGCGAATCCAGCACGGCCGCCGGCGCCACCGCGGCCTTCCCGAAGGCGCTCGACCACGCCGTCTGCAGGGCGCCGACATCGCGCCACGTCCACCAGGCGACCGTCGGCTCGTAGCTCGCGGGTTCGGCGGTCACGGGCAACCGCAGCGCGGGTGCCGGGCGCAGCGTCCAGGTGAAGGTGTCGCGGCCGTCGCTCGCGCCGGCTGCGGGCGCAGGCGCGCCGTTCCATTCTTCGTGCCGCGGCGCCAGCGCCGTCGGCGCGCTGACCGTCAGTTCCACCAGCACCGCCGGGTCCCGCTGCGCCATGACGAACACGTCGTCGGCGCCGGGCAGGCCGCGCTCGGTGATGGTGTACTCGGTTTCCATGATGCAGGGCAGCTCGACGCCGTCGTGCAGCAGCATGGTCTCGCGCATCGTGGTGTAATCGTCGGCGTGGTCCACGGCGTAGGGCAGCGTGTGGACGATGGCGGTGGCGCTCAGCTTCTCCGCATCGGGCCACCAGCGACCATCGCGCCAGGTGCGCAGCTTCGTCACTTCGAACGTGCAGGTGGCCGAATTCCAGGGCACGCGCAGGTCGGCGTGCGCGCGCAGGCCCGCGGCGGTGCCGATCCAGACCACGCGCTGCACGGTGGTCGCCACGTCGCCGGCGTCGCCGATCGCGACACGGCGGCTCTCCAGCAGCAGGACCGCGTCCTCCTGCGCCAGGTCGTACGTCGTCTGCGCCGTGGCCCAGAGGGCATCCAGGTCGTGGCTGCTCGAAGGGCCCATCGAGGGTGCGGCGTTCGCAACGCCGGTGCCCAGGAGCAGGGCAAAAATGATGGCAAACAGCTTCTTCATCATCACTTGCCCTCCTTCGTGAAGCGGAACGTCGTCTTCGACCAGTCGCGCGAGGCGTTGACGGCCTTCAGGAATCCGCCGTAACCGTCAGGCGGAATCTGGCGGCGCTTGACCGCCGCCCTGGCCGTGACCGTGAAGTCGCGCCCCTTCTGGGCGGCGCTGCCGGAGAACATGGCGTAGGTCTCGTCGATGGGGTCGGTCTTCGGGTCGCCCGTCAGCCGCCAGCCCTTGGGCAGGCGAACGGTCTCCTGCGCGTCGACCATCTGGGTGAACATCAGCATCAGGTCGGTCTCGCGCTCGTCCGGCCAGGCCTGGCTGCCGGCGCGGTAGAACGTGCCGTTGCTGTGCACCAGCGTGAGCAGCGGGCTGGCGAACTCCCAGGCGCCGTCAATGGCTGCGGCGAAGCGGGGGAGGCGGTACTCGATCTTCAGCCACATGTCGCCGCTGAAGTCGTCGGCGGCGCGGTGGGTGACCTTCACGCCCTCGACGCGCGGGTTGACGGCGGCCAGCAGGTGCGCGACGGCCGCGGCCATCTCCTGTTTGCGCGGACCGGTGACGAACCGGCGCAGGCGGGAGTCCGAGGCGCCGCCGCCCGACAGGTCGATCGTGCCGGTCAGCGTGCCGTCGTCGGCCAGGACGGCGATGTGGCGCGCGTTCAGCGGCGATTCCTCGGGCGGGCTGTAGGCGATGCGGCTGAGCGTCTCGCCCTCGGGCGAGCCGACCAGGTAGTGCTGCTCGGTCTCGGACTTCGACCAGGTGTCGTTGTTGTAGGGCACCCAGGTGGGGTCGTACATGCGGAACGTGCCGTCGTCCAGCTTGAGCGCGGTCACGCAGTGGTTGAACTGGTCGGCGGGCACCGGGTCGATGCGGCTGCCGGCCATCGTCATCGCCGCGTAGCTGTCCAGGCCGGCGGCGCGCATCATCGCCACCAGCATGCCGGCGATGTCCTTGCACACGCCCGAGCGCTGCTCGAAGATCATGTTCGACGGATGCAGCGTGAAGCCCTCGCCCTCGCCCATCGTCTGGCCGCTGTAGCGGATGTTCTGGGCCACCCAGTGCACCAGCACCTTGGCCTTGCGTTCGTCGGTGCCGTTGGCGGCGCCTTCGGCGGCCAGGATGGCGTCGACCTTCGCCTGGATGTCGGGCGTGACCTCGAACTGGTTGCGGTTCACGTCGAAGAACCAGCGGCTCTTGGCCTCCCAGCTCTCGGCGGTGGCCATGACGACCTTGGCGACGATGTCGCTGGCGTCCGGCTGCGACGGCTCGTGCGCGCGCGCCGGCGTGTCCAGGCACCACCAGGCGTAGGTGGTCGTGGCGTCGTCGTAGGTCAGCGACGAATAGACGGCGCCGTTGTAGGTCTCGACGTGCAGGCGCTTGTCCTTCGGCAGGACCAGTTCATAGCGCTTCTCGACGATGGGGGCGTCGCCCGCGAACAGGACGATGTCGAAGTACTCGCCGGGCATGGGCGGGATGTATTTCTCGTCGCCGGGCGCGTCGGCCAGCGCGCTGCCGGCGGCGCCCGCGGCGCCAGCACCCAGCAGTGCGTAGGTGAAGCCCTTGCTGAAGGTGACGACCTCGATGCCGTCGCCCACTTCCAGCCGCGGCAACTGCAGCGTCTTGACGCGGTCGCTCCAGTAGATGGCCGACTGCGGCGCCGGCAGGTCGTGCACCTGCGCCACATCGACCGCGAGCTTCGCGTCGCCGCGCAGCACGTTGACCTCGCGGATCTCCAGCGCCTGGCTCTGCGGGTCGTAGTGCCAGTAGAGCACCGAGTTGTCGCGGCAGCCCTCCGGGGTCAGCACCTTGGTCAGGCGGTAGCCGTCGACATAGGTGACGCCGCTGGGCTTGACCCGGTTGACGGCGTGCTCGAAGACCACGGCCAGATCGGCGCCGTCGAAGTCATCGGCGGAGCCGGCGTCGGCCAGGCGGGTGAAGGGCGTGGGGACGGGCTTTTCGCCAGGCGGCGTCGCCGGGGCGGCGGTCGCCAAAGTGGCGGTCAGGGCGACAGCCAGCAGCAGCCAACGGGTCGTGGTGCGCACGAGAACCTCGCGTGGATTCACGGTCCGGAATGGAGCCGGCCGGGCGGCCGGTGGTTTGGCGGGTACTGTACCATCTAAGGGAAACCCGTGGAAGAGCCGGCCGGGCGGCCGGTGGTTTGGCGGGTACTGTACCATCTAAGGGAAACCCGTGGAAGAGGTCATGCGGGTCGGCGAATAGTCAGCGCTGGATGCCCAGATTGGCGCTCACGTCATCCCAAAGCTGGCGCCAGGCGCGCCATTTGACCCACCGGGCCACTCCCGCGGCGCACCGTGCGCGTTGGCCCAGCGGCAGGCCGCTCTGTCGCACCGCGCGCAGGTACTCGCGCAGCAGGCGCCAGTGGGGGAACGCGCGTCCGCGGGCCTTGGCGTCGAACCAGGCCGTGCGCCGGCGCAGGTCCTTGATGGCGTTCACCGAGCGTCCGGCGTGTTCGCGGTGCCGCATCAGGTCGTCGCCCACGCGCAGCAGGCGGCCCTGCAGCCCCAGCTCCGCCAGCAGCGTCCGGTCCGAGCCCACGTAGGGGCCGATCAGCGAGGTCCGCTTCAGGGCCGCGCTGCGGATCACGCCGAAGACCGCGATGCACGAATGGTCGCGGCAGACGAGGTCCTGGAACCGGACGCCGACGTCGGGATCGTCGAAACGCTGCGGATCGCGGTTGTCGTAGATCTCGCGAAGGACGCGGCCGTCGTCGTCGATGTCGACGGCGCCGCTCCAGGCCATCACCGCGTCGGGATGGGCGTCCAGGGCGGCCACGCAGCGCTCGAGGAACGTCGGTTCCAGCACGTCGTCGGCGGCGCACCACTTGAACAGCTCGCCGCCGGCCAGCTCGAAGGTCCAGTTGAAGTTCGGGGCCGCGCCGCGGTTGACTTCGGCGCGGTGGATGCGCACGCGCGGGTCGCGGGCGGCGTAGGCGGCCAGCATGGCCGCGGTGCCGTCGGTCGAGGCGTTGTCGCAGCAGATCAGTTCGAAATCGCCGAAGGTCTGGCCGAGCAGGGAGTCGACGCAGGCGGCCAGGAACCGCTCGCCGTTGTACACCGGCAGGCCCAGGCTGAGCCGCGGCCGCGAGGCCGCCGCCGCGGGGCCCGACGTCAACTCGTCACCAGTCCTTCGCTGGCCCGCCAGCGCGCCGGCAGGAAGATGAGCCCGAACTGGGGATTGATGCCGCGGCCGGAGCCGTAGTAGTCCGACGTCTCGATGTCCATGACCATGCAGTTCTCGAGCAGGTCGTGGTTCTTGCTGTCGGGGCCCTTCAGCCAGAGCGTCAGGTAGAAGCGCCCGGGCATCAGGTTCAGGAAGTCGATGTCCAGATCCATGTGGTGCTGGCCGACCGGCACGCGCGACACGCTGAGGCCGTTCATCCAGTTGTTGCTGATGGTCATCAGCATGCCCAGTTCGTTGCGGATCTCGACGCCGACGTGCAGGTCGCGGATCTCGCTGCGCGCGTCGAAGTGCAGGCGCAGGGACAGGGCGTCGCCGCTGCGCACGAAGTTGAGCGTCTGGCCCTGCTTGTCCAGGACGTCCAGGCCGGTCAGGATCACGTCGCCCGAACCGACGCGCGACTTGATCGCGCCCAGGTCGGCGCCGCCCTGCTGGGCGTTGGCGAACGTCGCCATGTAGTTGCTCAGGACCTGCTGCGTGGGGCCGTCCTCGCGCACATGGCCCTTGTCGATCCAGATCACGCGCTGGCACAGGTTCTCGACCGCGGCCATGTTGTGCGACACGAAGATGACCGTGCGGCCGCCGCCGCGCAGGTCGTCCATGGTCTTCAGGCACTTCTTCTGGAACTCGGCGTCGCCGACCGCCAGCACCTCGTCGACCAGCAGCACGTCGGGCTCCAGGTGCGCGGCCACGGCGAAGCCCAGGCGCAGGCGCATGCCCGAACTGTAGCGCTTGATGGGCGTGTCGATGAAGGCGCCCACGCCCGAGAATTCGACGATATCGTCGATCCGGGCCGTGATCTCGTGGCGCTTCATGCCCATGATCGAGCCGTTCATGTAGATGTTCTCGCGGCCCGTCAGTTCCTCGTGGAAGCCGGTTCCGACTTCGAGCATCGACGCCAGGCGGCCCTGCACCGAGAAGTCGCCCGTGGTCGGGTAGGTGATGCGCGACAACACCTTCAGCAGGGTGCTCTTGCCGGCGCCGTTGCGGCCGACCAGGCCGACGACTTCGCCCTTGTTGATGTTGAAATTGACGTTCTCCAGCGCCCAGACGTACTCGTTGTCGCGGTTCTTGCGGGCGCCGGCGTTGCGCACGAAGTTCACGAGCGCCTCGCGCAGCATGGTGTCGCCCTGGCCGAACTGCCCCAGGCGGTAGCGCTTGCCGATGCCTTGTACCTGAACTGCCAACATTTTTTGCTCCACCAATCGGTTCAGATCACATCGGCGAAATTGCGTTCGGCCCGGCGGAAGTTGATCAGCCCGACCGCCAGCACCACCAGCGAGATGGCCACGGCCACCCCGAACGGACCCCATTCCATGTCGCGGCCGGGCAGGGCCGCGGCGCGCAGCGTGTCGATGTAGCCGACCATGGGGTTCAGGAAGAGCAGGTGCCGGAAGCGTTCGGGCACGATGCTCGTCGGGTAGATGATCGGCGTCAGGAACATCCACATCTGCAGCAGGAACGGCACGGCGTACTTGACGTCGCGGTAGCGCACGTTGAGCGTGGCCAGGATCAGGCTGACGCCGAGGGTCAGCAGCACGACCGGCACCATGATGAGCGGCCACAGCAGGAACGCCACCGAAGGCGTGACGCCGTAGATCAGCATGACCACGACGCCGACGACCGAGGCGATCAGGAAGTCGGGCAACGAGGCGAGCACGCCCGCCGTCGGGATGATCAGGCGCGGGAAGTAGACCTTGGTCAGCAGGTTCGCGTTGTTGACCAGGCTGTTGGACGCGTACGAGGTCGCCCCCGAGAAATACGTCCAGGCCGCCATGCCCAGGTAGGCGAAGACCGGATAGGGGATGCCGTCGCTGGGCATCTTGGCGATCTTGCCGAAGAACAGGAAGAAGATGGCCGTCGAGAACAGCGGCTGGATGATGGCCCAGGCCACCCCCAGCAGCGTCTGCTTGTAGCGCACCTTCAGGTCACGCCAGACCATGAAGTAGAGGAGTTCGTGGTACTGCCAGAATTCGATCAGCCAGGATCGTCGCATGCCTCGTCCATTCTCGTTGGCCATGTCGATGGTCAAGGTGCCGGCGCCGGCGGCGGCTCGCGCACGTCGGTTCCGGGAGATAACCTGCCCGGACGCCATCCATTGCCGTTGATTGCCTGGGTGATCGACGCGATTGCCGGTTGTCTAACCTGCGGCAGCGGCACAGAATATACCATCGACCCGAAACCGCGACAACTGTACAGTCTTTTCGATGGCCGCTGCTTCCGGGCGCCGGCGCACACGGCGACCGCCAACGGGGGATCCCGCCCATGAATCCGACCGGTTCCGGGGACGACGCGCACCGACCCTGCGTGGCCGTCATCATTCCCTACTACCAGCGCTCGGCCGGCCTGCTCGGGCGCGCCCTGGCCTCGGTTTTCGCCCAGGGGGGCGGTCTGGTGGCGCGGGTGATCGTCGTCGACGACGCCTCGCCGCTGCCCGCGGCCGCCGAAATCGCCGCCCTGCCGCCCGAACAGGCCTCCCTGGTCACGGTCGAGCGCCAGGCGAACGCCGGACCGGGCGCCGCGCGCAACCGGGGGCTCGACCTGGTTCCCGGCGACATCCCCTTCGCGGCTTTCCTGGATTCGGACGACGAATGGCTGGCCGGCCACCTGGAACGGGCCGTGGCGGCCCTGGAAACGGGCCGCGATCTCTATTTCTCCAACTACCGCGACATCGGCCAGACGGTCGGCGGTTTCGAGACGCGGGGGCACCTGGACCCGGCGCGGCACGACCCGCTGCCGGGGTTGCCGGACGTCCATGCCTACCGCGGGGATCTGCGCGACGCGGTGCTGGAGTCGTGCCCGATCGAGACCTCGACCGTGGTCTTCCGCCGTTCGGCGTTCGCGGCCCTGCGCTTCCGCGCCGAGTTCCGCCACGCCTACGAGGACCTGATGTTCTGGTTCGAGATGGCGGCCGCCTCGACCCGGGTCGCGTTCTCGACGGCGATCGGCACGCAGTACGGAACCGGCATCAACATGTACCGCGGGGTGGTCCCGGGTTCGGACACGGGTTCGGACGCGGCGCTGCGCGTGGTCCTGGGTTCGACCCTGTTCGGCGCCGGGGTGCGCGCTTCGTATCCGCTGACCGCCGCGCAGGGCGCACTGGTGCGCCGGCGCCTGGACCGCAACCGGCGCGACCTGGTCTACCATCTGCTGTTCCGTCTGCGCCGTCGCCGGCCGCTGCCGCGGCGCGAACTGGCGCAGTATCTGCGGGCCGATCCGCGGTCCTGGCTGCTGGTGCCCGCCGAAGGGCTGCGCCAGATCGCCGCCTGGCTCACGGGCCGGGGCGTTCAACCGTAGGGAGTGCTCACCGTGTCCGATGATGCCAACGCGGGCGTCCGCTTCGACGATGATTTCGGCGCATCGGGCGCCGCCCTGCCGCCGACCGGCACGGGCGCGGGGCGACTCGCGCCCCGACCCGCGCGCCGCCTGGTCGATCGCGACCGGACGGTCACGCTGGACAACGGCGCCGTCCGCTTCGCGCCGCCGCCGCGCCAGGGCTGGGGACGCGCCGCGCTGGCCTACGGCCCGTTCGAACGCCGCCACGGCCTGGCGATGGCCGCCTATCTGCTGAACAACCACAACACGGCCCAGGTCGAACCGCTGCCCGAATCGCTGAAGGCGCGCCTGGACCGCTGGCTGCGCGCGTCCGGCCAGGAGGGCCGCCTCCATCGCTTCAAAGCCTGGCTGCGCAGCGGCCGCGTGCGGCGCACGCTGCGTCTGTTCCGCTGGTGGTGGGGGATGCGGAAGGAAGGCCCGCGCCCGAAGCCGCTCGACGAGAACCTGGCTGTCGGCTGGTACGCCGCGCCGGCTCCCCTGGATCCGGTGCGCGCGGGCCAGGGCTTCGTCATGCACGCGGCCGGCGCCGACAACGGCGAACTGTGGATCTGCGCCGACGGGCGCACCGCCGTGGCGGCGCGCGCGGTGCCGGACATCCCGCTCGGCCTGGTGGTCGTGCTGCGCGAGGCCGGCGCCATCCACTACGCCGCGGCCACGCCGGAAGCGGGCGGGCTTCCCGGGTACCCGTGGGTGCGGCCGGTGGGCCTCGACGTCCGCGGCCGCGAACCCGTGGTCCACGCGGTCGTCAGCCCGGCGGCGTTCGGGCAGATCGGCTTCCGCATCGACACGCGGGTGTATGGCGTGCAGGTGGCCTCGCCTGAGATGTTCGCGCCCTGGTGCGGCGCCGCCGTGGCCGCGGATCGTCTCCTGGCCGGCGTTGACCGCGACGAATCGCTGGCCGAACGCGGCGGCGCCTGGAAGGCGACCGAAGGCGTGTTCGAGCGCACCGACGCCGGACTGAAGGCCGTGGCCGCCGGCGTCGCCCTGCTGCCGGCCGCGGGCGGGATCGGGCTGGTGCACGTGCTGCTGGGCGGTGGCGAACCGCAGGGCGGCGCCGGTCTGGTCGTCCGTGCGGCCGACGCCCGCAACCTGCTGCGGCTGACCATCGCCGGGAACCGGTGCTGGTTCGATGAATTGTGCGACGGGGAGCCGGTGAAACTGGGCGAGCCCTGCGAGGCGCCGCCGGCTTCCGGTCCCGAGCGCGCGGTGCAGCTGACGCTGGACGGAACGCGTGTGACCTGCGCGATCGACGGGCGCGATCTGCTCACGGTCACGACCTCGCGCGCGGCCGCGGCCGGCGACGGCACGGGCCTGCACGCCACGGGCGCGGGCGCGGTCTTCCGCGACTTCGAGGCCCATCCCGACCGGTTGCTGCTGCCCGAGGAACTGCGCGGCCCGGCCGTGGCCCTGCCGGAGGCGGCGCCGGTGCTGGTCACCGATCGTTTCGAAGGTGAACCGGGCCCGCTCGCGGGCCGGACCACGACCACCGGTTCGGCGGTCTGGTCGCGCGAATTCGGCGTCGGGCTGACCGAGGTGACCGGCGAAGGCTCGGCGCGCGTCGTGGCCACGGCCGCACGGCCGAACCCCGGGCGCACGGCCTACACCATCGCCTGGAACTCGCCGCGGCTGGCGGAACTGGAAATGGAGATGACCATCCCCGGCGTCGGCGTCGGCGAATGGCACAAGCCCCGCGGCGGATTCCTCTTCTGGCAGGACCCCCGCAACCACCTCATCATCAGCCTGTGGCGCGGCGACGAATACCCGGGGGCTTCGGTGTCGTCGTTCTACCACATCGACGGTTTCGAGGACATCTACGACGCGGTGTGGAGCAACATCGGCCGCCGCGCCTGGTACGGCGACAAGGTGCGCCTGCGCGTGGCGTTCGACGGCGAGCAGTTCCTGGCCTCGCTCGACGGCGAGCCCGTCCTCTACCGCCGCCTGACCGACGTCTACCCTGCGTGCCGTCCGCTGGTCATCAACCGCGTGGGGATCGTCGCCAACTGGGAGTGGGGCGACGACACCGGCACCGTGTACCGGGACTTCACGGCGCGGGGGCTGGCGCCTGCCGAATAGCGCCGCCGCGCGCGCTTCAGGTCAGGTTTCCAGGTGCCGCTTCAGGTACCCCGAATAGTCCTTCATGATGGGCGTGTACGACCTGCCCAGCAGCGGCGACGACACCACGAAGTCGGCCGTCGACCGGTTGCAGGCGATGGGCACGTTGTAGACGACGGCGATGCGCAGCAGCGCCTTGACGTCCACGTCGTGGGGCTGCGGCTCCATCGGATCCCAGAAGAAGATCAGCACATCGATGCGGTTCTCGGCAATCATCGCTCCGAGTTGCTGGTCGCCGCCCAGCGGTCCGGAGCGCAGCTTCGTGATGGGCAGCGGCTCGGGTCCGTCCTCTTCGCGCGCGCGACGGGCCAGGGTTTCTTCGATCAACGTGCCCGTGGTGCCGGTGCAGACGATGTGGTGGTCGGCCAGCGTGCCGTAGTTGTAGGCCACCCACTCGGCCAGGTCCTTCTTCCGGTTGTCATGGGCGACCAGGGCGACGGTCTTGGGGACGATGATCCCTTGGTGTTGTCGGCCTCGTTCACAGTGGAACTCCCCCGACTTGCGCCGGCGCAAGTCTCGGTGTAAGTCTCGAGCGGGTGGATGGGCAATCGGCCAGGGCAGGCCGGCGCCTGCCGATGGCGGCAACAGGCTACGGTGCGGCCGGCAACTCCGCCATCGCCTGCTCGATCAGGCCCTTCTGGTCGGCGGGAGCCAGGCTCAGTGCTTCTTCGAAGTAGCCGCGCGCCAGATCCATGCGCCCCGCCGCCTTCGCCACCTTGCCCGCCGCCAGAGCGGCGCGCCAGTGCGGCGCCTCCTGCAGCGCGAGCGCGCGCTCGACGGCGCGCAGCGAGAGCTCCCTGGTCGCGTCGTCCACCGATTCCTCGTGCGCGATCAATTCGGCCAGGCTCAGGAACCCCGCACGGGCGACGCGCGGCGCGAACGAGGTGTCGGCGGCGGCCGTGGCTTCGCAGGCCTCGAACGCGGCGGCCCAGTTCTTTTCGCCGATGGCGACCCCGACGCGGTCGAACAGTTCCCAGTAGCGATCCTCATGGGCCATTTCACCGGCGTATTCGGCGGCGAAGGCGGCCACGTCCCAGGTGCCGTCGAGCACCTGTGTCAACGGCGCTTCCAGTCCGTCGGGATTGCCGATCCAGGCGAGGCGGCCGTCCGGGCCGATGAGATAGGTGGCCGGGATCCCGACGTGTTCCGAGGTGCCGAGGAAGGCCAGCGACGTCAGACCCTCGTTGATCTCCCTGCCGGCCGGCACGCTGTCGGCTGTGATGTGCGCCGGCATGATGTCGCCGTGCGCAGCCAGGAAGGGCTGCATGGCCGCCGGGTTCATTTCCCAGACGCTGGCGGCGATCACGGTGACGCGGTCGCCGAACTTCTCCTCCACCGCGTGCAGCGCGGGCATCGAGGCCAGGCAGGGCTGGCACCAGGTGGCCCACAGGTCGACCACGTAGACGCGGCCCGGCTCGTAGCCGGTCAGGGGTTCGCCCCGCAGCCAGCGCGAGGGCTGGACGAAGGGCGCCGCATCGCCGGGCAGGGGCGTGGCGGCGGACGCCGCGCCGGCGGTGGCGGCGGCGGCCAGGAAGAGGAGCAGCAGGGAAGACAGGAAGTGCGGTTGCGTCTTCATGGGCACCTCATCGGCTTGTGAGTTGGGATCATGGTGTCATCGTAGGGGAGCCGCGGCCCTGGTGTCGAGCGGCAAGGCGGCCGGGGCGTGAGGGGGGCGCGCCTGACAATCGATGGCGGAAAATGCCAAAATGACATGACAGGATGGCGTGGCGTGGCGCCACGGCGGCTGTGTTCTGTATACAGATCGGCGTCGTTGTTCTTTATATTGTTGTATTGCAATAATATAACGCATCAATGACCGGATCCCAGCCGACTGGCCCCATCTCTGCGTTGGGCTCTGCGGACGCACCGCCATCAAGGCCGTCGTCCATCCGGGTCCGGAGGCCCGCACCATGAAAAATCTGACCGTCAACGCCATGGACACCCTGCAGCGCGCCCAGGCCAAGGCTTTCGAGCTGAGCCATGCCCAGCTCGAGCCGCTGCACCTGCTGTGGGCCCTGCTCAACGAGACCGGTCTGGCGACCAATGTCCTGCGCGGGCTGGAACTGGACCCGGCCCTGATCGCCCGCACCGCCGAGCAGGAGCTGCGCTCGCTGCCGCGCGTCCAGAACAAGGACGTGCCGTCGCCCAGCCGCGAGCTGCAGAAGCTGCTGCTGGAGGCCGACCAGCTGGCGACCGGCGGCATGACCGGCACCCGCGAACTGCTCTTGGCCACCGCCAACGACACGGGCCGCGCCGGCAGCGTGCTCAAGACGTTCGACGCGACGGCGCCGAAGATCGCCCGCGCCCTGGAACAGACCGGCGGCGACCAGGCCTACCAGGGCGACGACGAGGCGGGCGTGGGCGAGGGCGCCGAATCGGCGCTGGGCAAGTACGCCCGCGACCTGTGCGCCGCGGCGCGGGCCGGGAAGATCGACCCCATCATCGGGCGCGACGAGGAGATCCGCCGCGTCATCCAGATCCTCAGCCGTCGCACCAAGAACAACCCCGTGCTGATCGGGCTGCCCGGCGTGGGCAAGACCGCGGTGGTCGAGGGGCTGGCGCGCCGTCTGGTCGAAGGCGACGTGCCCGAGGGCCTGAAGGGCAAGCGGCTGCTCGCGCTGGACATGGGCGCGCTGATCGCCGGCACCAAATACCGCGGCGAGTTCGAGGACCGCCTGAAGAAGGTCATCAAGGAAGTCACCGAGCAGGAGGGCGAGATCCTGCTGTTCATCGACGAGATGCACACGCTGGTCGGCGCGGGGGCCACCGGCGGGGCGATGGACGCGTCGAACATCCTCAAGCCGGCGCTGGCGCGCGGCGAGCTGCACTGCGTGGGCGCCACCACCATCGACGAGTACCGGCAGCACATCGAGAAGGATCCGGCCCTGGAGCGGCGGTTCCAGCCGGTGATGGTCGAGGAGCCCACCTGGGAACAGGCCGTGGCCATCCTGCGCGGGTTGAAGGACCGCTACGAGACGCACCATGGCATCCGCATCACCGACGGCGCGATCGTCGCGGCGGTCAAGCTGTCGCAGCGCTACATCGCCGACCGCATGCTGCCGGACAAGGCCATCGACCTGATGGACGAGGCCGCCAGCCGCCTGCGCATGGAGATCGACTCGGTGCCGAGCGAGGTGGACGACCTGCA
>JAIFKS010000060.1 GCA_020049465.1 bacterium
CACGGCGCCGAGCGCGCGGCCGAGCACATCGCGCGGCTGGTCAGCCAGCGCCGGACCGGGCCATGCTGAAGCTGGCCACGCTGTTCCACCTGAACCTGATGTATTCGGCGATCCCGCCCGCACGCCGCCCCGAGGTCATCGCCCGTTGCTACCACCGGGTGCTGGACCTGGCCGAAGGCGGCGTGCCGGTGGCCGTCGAGGCCAGCGCCCTGACGCTGGAGATGATCGCCGCCCTGGATCCCCGCTGGCTCGAGCGCCTTCGCAGCCTGCTGCAAAGCGGCCACGCCGAGTACGTAGCCTGCGGCTACAGCCAGATCATCGGCCCGTTGGCGCCGGCCGAGGTCAACGCGCGCAACCTGGACCTGGGACGGCGCACGGCGTCCAAGCTCCTGGGCGTCGAACCGTCGCTGTGGATGGTCAACGAGATGGCCTGGAGCGGCGGCCTGGCCGCGCTCTACCGCGAGGCGGGCGCCCGCGCGGTCATCATGGAATGGAACAACGCCTGGCGCGCCCACCCCGAGTGGGACGGTCGCTGGCGCTGGCACTGGCAGCGCGCGCAGGGTCCCGACGGCGCGGAAGTGCCGGTGCTCTGGGTCGACACCTTCGACTTCCAGAAGATGCAGCGCCTGTGCTCGGGAGACATCACCCGCGAAGAGTTCCTGACCCACTGGCGTTCACGGCTGCCCGGACCGGACGAGACGACGCCCCGCCGCGCGCTGCTGTACGGCAGCGACGCCGAGGTGTTCGACTTCCGTCCCGGCCGCTACCGCGACGAGCACGGCGGCCTGTCGGGACAGCCCCAGGGCGAATGGGACACGATCACGGCGGCCGCCGGCTGGCTGGCCGCCGAACCGGGCGTGTCGCTGGCGCCGCTGGGTTCCGCGCTGGACGAGACGCCGTCGGCGCTGTGCGGACAACCGCTGCGCCTGGAGGCCGTCGGCCAGCCGGTGGCCGTCAAGAAGCAGGAAAAATACAATCTGAACCGCTGGGCCGTGACCGGGCGCGGCGATCTGGAGTTGAACACCGCGTGCCACGCGCGCGCGCGCGATCTGGCGCGGACGGGCGACGCGAGCGACGACAGCTGGCGCGACCTGCTGTTCCTCTGGTCGAGCGACCTGCGCACGCACCTGACTGAAGACCGCTGGCGGGAAGTGGAGCAGCGCGCGGCTCTACCGCGCCTGACGCCCCTGATCGGCGATCCCTGCCCGCCGCGCACCGCACCGGACGGCGACCTGATCCTGGGCGGCAGACAGGTGGAGCTGCGCTTGAATCCGCGGCGGGGCCTGGCGGCCCGCGCCGTCACCTTCCGGACCTGGGGCGACAATCCGGTCCTCGGCACGCTGGCGCACGGGTACTTCGACGACATCACGCTGGGCGCGGACTTCTACACGGGACACGCCGTGGTCCAGCGGCCGGGCTGCGCAAAGCAGACGGACCTGCGGCCGATCGAACCGCGCGTGTTCCGCGCGTCCGGCGACGCCGAGGCCGCAAGCGCCGAATCCTCCGACGGCGACCTGCGCGTGCACAAGGAATGGCTGGTCGACGCGGACGCGCCGATGGTCACCCTGCGCGGTGGAATGGATCTGCCGGAGCGGCGCGCCGCGGAAATCCACCCCGTGCACCTGACGGTGGTGCCGGGCGTGTTCGACGCCGGCAGTCTCGGTTTCGCCGTGCGCAACGGCGGCCGCGCGCGCGAGGTGTTCCGCTTCCGCGACGGCCCGGTGCACCACGGAGAAGCCTATTCGACGCTGATCACGGCCAAGGGCGGCCTGGGCGCGACCGACGGCGAACTGATCATCGGCGACGACCGCCGCCGCCTGGTGCTGCGCCACGATCCCTGCGTTTCGGCGCTGATGCCGACCGTGCGCTTCGTGCCCGGCCGCGACGGACGCTACTTCCTGCGCATCCGCTATTCGGCGCAGGAGATCGACGAGACGTTCACGCCGAACGCCAGGCCCTGGCACGTCGCGTGGTCGCTGACGATTACGGCCGAGGACCACGGGCTGGATCACGCCTGAGCCCGCCACTCCTTCGGCCCCTACTCCACCCCCACCCTCATCACCCGCGTCGTCCCGAACCCCGTCAGCACGCTCTTGTCCTCGCGCCCGTAGAACGGCGACACATAGCTGTCGGCGATGAAGTGGAATCCGTCCGGGGCGATCGCGCCGGTCGTGGGGTCGACGAACATCGGCTGCCGCGCCACCAGCGGTTCGCAACCGTCGATGAGCCCGTCGCCACGCAGCGTGAACTTCGCGACGCGATCCAGACCCACGTAGTTCTGCACCGCGATGAGCGCGCCGTCGGCCAGATACAATCCGTCCACGCCCACGGTCGTGAAGTCGGCGTCCGGCACGCAGGCCGGCGTGACGACGCCGCTGTCCGGATCGAGGCGCATCACGCCGAGCGTGTAGGCCGAGACGTAGAGTCCTTTGCCGTCCGCACCTACGCACAAGCCGTTGGCGCCCGGCAACGCGCCGGGCGGCGTCAGCGCCACCGGTTCGCCGCCGTCCGGGCCGAACCGCAGCACCAGCCCGCGGTCGCTCACCGAGGCGGCCGCGCCGCCGTCCGGCAGCACGCAGATGTCGTTCAGGCCGAAGGTATCGGCCTGTGCGGTAACGTGGCACCACAGCAGCGCGCCCGTGCGCAGATCGAACACGTGCACGGCCGATGTGTGCGCGGTGGCGGCGTCGAACAGCCCGTCGTCGAGCTGCGCCGTGCTCACGGTCCACAGACGACGGCGCTCCGCGTCGACGGCCAGACCCAGACCGCCCAGATAGCCGTGCTCGCCCGGGGCGATGAAGTCGGTGGCGCTGCCGGCACGGTCCACGCGGACGATCTTCCGCCGCGCGACGCTGCTGACATAGAAGACGTCGTCGAGCGGATCGTAGGCGATACCCTCGGGCACCAGATCCGCTTCGGCCAGCGTGAACGAAAGCGCCATGTCCCCGCGCGGCTCCAGGGCGGCGGCGGCCGCCGTCAAGACCGCCGGCCAGCCGGGCAGGTCGTGCAACGGCGTCAGCAGCTTGTTCTCGGCCGGTTTCGTCGCCACGCCCCAGGTGGCCAGGCCCTGCAGGATGCGCAGCGCCTCGTCGGAACGGCCCAGTTGCGCCAAGGCTTCGGCGCGACGCCGTTGCAGCGCGGGCTGCCCCGGAGCCAGCACCAATGCCTGCTCGACCGCGGAAAGATATGCGGGCCAGTCCTGCCGGTCCGCGGCGGCTACGGCTTCCTCGTAAAGTGTCTCGACGGGATGCCGCGCCTGCGGAGCGGCCATCGCTGTTGCGAATAACAGGCAGGGCACCATGAAGGCGACCCGACCCAACGGATGGCTGCGATTCAATTCATCACCTCACCGGATCCGGGACGGTTTCCGAGCGCGACCGACAGCAGCCGCGCCGTCAGACTTCAATCAACGGTTTGACGCAATCCGGCGCCAGATCCCCGCGCGGGAACCCGGGCAGAGCGCCGCCGTATATGGTAAGATGGGGTCCAACGCCAAGGTCTCCGACCGCGCCCTGGGAGGCAGTCCATGGCCGCGCCCCTGACCATCCTGTGCGCCGGCGCCTACGGCATCCGCAACGCCGGCGACGATCTGCCTCTGATCGCCCTGATGGAAGGACTGCGCGCCGCGCTGCCGGGCCGCGAACTGCGGTTCCGCGCGCTGACCCGCCATCCCGACGACGAGGACGCCGCCCTGCTGGGCGCGGCCCTGGTGCCGAATCTGGAACACCCGAGCGAGGCCACCGGCCGCGGCCGCTGGTTCCGCGGCCTGAATCCCGACGACGACCCCGAGCCGTTCGAGCGCGTGCAGGCGGAGATCGCCGCCTGTGATCTGCTGGTGCTGGGCGCCGGCAACGCGCTTCTGGACGAAACCATCGGCCTGCTGCGCGGACCGGTGCCGCTCATGTCGGTGTATGGATCGCTCGCGCGCCTGCACCACCGGCCGGTCATGATCTACGGGATGAGCGTCGGCCCGCTGCGCACCGCCTGGGGCCGCGATCTGTCGCGGCAGCTCATCGCCGACGCGGCGGTGGTCACCGTGCGCGACAGCGATTCGTTCGCGCTCTGTCGGGAGCTGCTGCCGCGGCCGCGCCGGATCCACCTGCTGCCCGACGCGACATTGGCCGTGGCGCCGCCCGAACCCGGCCGCGCGCGCCAGCTCCTGCGCACCGAGAACCTGGAACTGCCCGAACACGATCCCGTCATCGCCCTGGGCCTGTGCGACCTGTCCGCGCGTCTCGGCGACGAGGCCGCGCGCCGCCAGGAAGAAGCGGTGCTGGGCCTGCTCGAACGCTGGCGTGACCGCGCCGCGTTCCTGTTCGTGCCGCAGTCGACCTACCGCGAGGACGACGACCGCGTGCTGGCCGAACGCCTGGCCGCGCGGGCTCCTGCCGGCTGCCATTGCCTGCTCGTGCGCGGGCGGCATCATCCGCTGGATCTGGTCGGACTGTACGGACTGGCGGCGGTGACCGTCGCCAGCCGGTTGCACGGCGCGGTGTTCAGCGCCATCGCCGGCACGCCGCCCGTCGGCCTGGACACCCAGCCGAAGATGCGCGGCTTCCTGGACCATCTGCCCGGCTGCCACGAGCGCCTGCCTCTGGACGATCTGTCGGCTGAGGCCCTGGACGGCGCCGTCACGCGCCTGCTGGACGAGGGCGAGGCGCGCCGCCGCCGACTGGCGGCCCGGGTGACCGAATTGAGGCGGCAGGCCACGCGCTACGCGACGCTGGCCGTGTCCGAAGGGCTGCGCCTGCCTGCCGCCGGCGGGTGACCCCGGAACCGTCGCCGGACGGCTGTCTCTGGTCCGGATCCTGCATGATTCCAAAGTGATACGCGAACCGCCGCCGGCGCCGGGCCTTTCCCTGGAGCCGGTGGCCGATATCCGGGCAGGTGTGGCGGCGGGCCACCCAGCCCACGCCGCCGCGCACCCCGGGCGGACCGAACCGAAGGAGCGGGCATGCGCCTCGAGGGCAAAATCGCAGTGGTCACCGGCGGCGGGCGCGGCATCGGCCGGGCCATCGCCGAGCGTTTTGCCGCCGAGGGCGCCGACGTGGTGGTCAACTACCGGCAGGACGAAACCGCGGCCCAGGCCTGCGCCGCCGCCATCGAAGCGACCGGCCGCCGCGCGCTGGTGGTGCGGGCCGACGTCTCGCGCCGCGATGATGTGCGCGCGCTCTTCACGCGCACCATCGAGTGCTTCGGCCGGTTCGACATCCTGGTCAACAATGCCGGCATCAACCGCGTGTGCCTGTTCGAGGAGATCACCGACCAGGACTGGGACGATATCCTGGGCGTCAACCTGAAGGGCCCGTTCATCTGCTGCCAGGAGGCCTTCCCGCACCTGAAGGCGCACGGTGGACGCATCATCAACATCGCTTCGGTGGCCGGCCAGTACCACGGTCCGAAGACGGTGCACTACGCCGTCAGCAAGGCGGGCCTCATCTCCCTCACGGCGGCGGTCGCGCGCTACGGCGCCGAACACGGCATCCTGGTCAACGCCGTGGCTCCGGGCATCATCGAAACGGACCTGACGCGAGACGAACTGCGCGGGCCCGGCGGACAGAAGGTGGTCGGACTGACGCTGCTGAAGCGGCCAGGACAGCTGAACGATGTCACCAGCGCCTGCGTCTTCCTGGCTTCGGACGAACAGAACTACATGACCGGCCAGGTGCTGAGCGTGGCCGGCGGAGCGGTGCTGCCGTGAGCGAGCCCACCCCCTGCCTGCTGGTCCTGGGCGGCAGCACCGATCAGCTGTTCATGCTGCGGACCGCCCGCGAAATGGGCCTGCGCACCGCCTGCCTGGACGGCAACGCGCGCGCCCCCGGACTGGGCGCCGCCGACCTGGCGGCGGCCATCGATTTCTCCGATCTGCCGGCCGTGTTCGCCTGGCTGGATGTCCAGCGGACCGCGGGCGAAGCGCTGCAGGGCGTGGCCACGATGGGCAGCGACGTGCCGCACCTGGTGGCCGCCATCGCGGCGCGCCACGGCTGGCAGGGCCCGTCGGAAGAGACCGGGCGTCTGGCCACCGACAAGCTGGCGATGAAGGAACGCTTCGCGGCCCGGGGCGTGGGCGTGCCCCGCTTCGGCACGGTGCGCGACGGCGGCGAAGTGCGGCGGCTGTGGCAGCAGTGGAACTGCCGGCAGGTGGTGATCAAGCCCACCGATCGCGCCGGTTCGCGCGGCGTGCGCGTACTTGAACGCGACGACCAGATCGACGAAGCCGTCGCCCACGCGCGGTCGCAGGGCCGCAGCGGCGACCTGCTGCTCGAGGAGTTCGTGCCCGGTCCGCAGATCTCGACCGAGACCATCGTCTGGCGCGGACGCGCCGTCACGCCGGGCTTCGCCGATCGCCTGTACGAAGGCATGGAGTCGTTCCACCCCCAGATCATGGAGAACGGCGGCTGGTTGCCCTCGCGATTCGCCGGCACGGATACCCGGCGGCAGGTCGAGGCGCTGGTCGAAGCGGCCGCCGCCGCGTTGGGCATCGACAGCGGCGTCGGCAAGGGCGATGTCGTGGTGTGTCCCCGGCGCGGCCCCCTGATGATCGAGATGGCCGCCCGGCTGTCCGGCGGCGACTTCAGCGCCGGCCTGGTGCCGCTGGGTACGGGCGTCAACTACGTTCGCGCGGTCATCGACATCGCGATGGGCCGCGAGCCGGACTGGAGCGCGCTGCACCCGATCCGCGACGTCACGGTAGCCAATCGCTACTTCTTCCCGCCCGCAGGCCATCTCGAAGCGGTGGAACTGCCGCCGGATTTCCGCGCGCGGCCGGGCGTCGTGAAGCTGGAACTGTCCTACGGGCCGGGCGACGCGATCCCGCCCATCCGCAGCCACGGCGAGCGCGCCGGGGTCATGGTCCTGACGGGACCGGACCGTGCCGCCGTCCAGGCCCTGATCGACGAAGGCTACGGGCGCGTGCGGTTCCGCATCGACGGAAAGTGGCACACCGGAGCGCCACCCGGGGCTTGACACCTCCGGCCCCTGCCGGAGTACAATCGCTTCCACATCGCGATGATATTGACATTCGACTCGAGGTTCCGGCCATCGACCGCCGCCGCTTCCAGGCCGCCCGCGAGATCTTCATCGACGCCCTGGCCCTCGAGCCGGGTGCCCGTGAGGCCTTTGTTCACGAGGCCTGCGGCGACGACCCGCTCCTCTGCGACGAAACACTGAATCTGCTGGCCTGCCACTGCGACGGCGACGACCTCAACGACGCGATCGACGCCTCGGCGCGGCCCGTGACGGTGCCGGCCGCCATCGGTCCCTACGACGTGCTCGACCTGCTCGGCCAGGGCGGCATGGGCGTCGTCTACCGGGCCCGGCGGCGCGACAACAACCCGGACGCCGGACCCGCACCCGTCGTCGCGCTGAAGGTCCTGCGCGCCGGCGTCCTGAGCGAACAGTTGAAGCGCCGCTTCCAGCGCGAGATCGAGGTGCTGCGGCGTCTGGACCACCCCGGCATCGCCCGCCTGCTGGACGCCGGCACCGCGGACGGCGCACCCTACCTGGCCACCGAATACGTCGAGGGCCTGACGCTCGGCCGCTGGCGGGAGGAAGTGAACGCACCGCTGGCCGATCGCGTGCGTGTGCTGGCCGATCTGTGCGACGCCGTTCACGCCGCCCATCGGCACGGCGTCGTCCACCGCGACCTGAAGCCCGACAACGTCCTGGTGACGGCCGACGGCCGGCCGAAAGTGCTCGACTTCGGGATCGCGCGCCTGCAGGACGACGGCGCGCCGCGAGCGACGCTCGCCACGCAGACCTGGCAACTGCTGGGGACGATCCGCTACATGAGCCCCGAACAGGCGACCGGCGGCACCGCCGCCATCGATGCGCGCACGGACATCTACACGCTGGGTGTGATCGCCTTCGAACTGCTGACCGGATCGCTGCCGTACAACCTGGCGCGCCTGTCGACGCCGCGCGCGCTCCTGGAGATCACGACCGCCGATCCACGGCCGCTGGGCGTGCGCGACGGGGCCCTGGACCTGATCGTGCAGCACGCTTTGGCCAAAGACCCGAACCGAAGGTACGCGTCGGCCGCCGTGATGGCGGACGATCTGCGGCGGCACCTTGCCGGGCGTCCCCTCTCGTTGCGACGGCCCGGACCCGTGGCGCGGCTGCGGCGCAGCCTGCGCGCGCGGCCGGGATTGAGACGAATGGCCATGGTGCTGGCGATCGCGGCAGCCGCGGCCGGCATCACGCTGGCCGTGACGCTCACGCAACCGTCGAAGACGCCCACCTGGGCGGTCTTCTACGACCGGCTCGAGGAAGCCGACCGCCTGCGGCACAACGGCGCACAGAACCGCGCCAACTGGGAAGCCGCCATCGCCCAGTTCCAGCAGGCGCGCACCGACCTGTCGCAACTGCCGGGAACGGTCTACACCGGCGATCTCAACCGCTACGTGAAATGGCGCCTGGGCGAACTGCACTACTTCATCGGCAGTCTGGAACATGATGCCGTGCTGCTCGAGGAAGCGCGCGGCTACTGGCGCGACGCCACGCTGGTGGCGTGGACACCGGGCAGCGCAAACGCCATCGACCGGAACGTATCCATGCGCGTCAACGTGCTGCACCTGGGCGCGCACCACGCGGAATCCGGCGTCGGCATGGCCCACGTCGACCTGGCGACGCTGCGGTCGCCCATGAGCAATCTGACCCTGGCCTTCGAGATGCACGACCGCGCCGCGAACACCCTGGGCGACGGCAGCCGCGCCTACCACGACGGCATCGTCCAGCCTGCGGTCCGGCCACGACGGCATCGTCCAGCCTGCGGTCCGGCTGGAGAGCCGCGCCTTCGCGCAGTTGAACCGGGGCGGCGCCTTGACGGCGCTCGGCGCGACGATCGACAGCCTCACCGTGATCGACCGCGGCCTGGTCGCGCTGCGCGCCGCCGCCGACCTGGGAGGTCTGCGCGACGCCGGCGGCCTGTCGATGCTGGCCGAAGCCCTGGGCGCCGCGCACCTGCGGCGCGCCGAACTGCTGCCGGCCGCTTCGGCCGCCGCCAGCCTCGACAGCGCGCAAGTATACCTGGACCGCGCCGCCGACCTGCGCAGCGTCACCGCGGGCCGCGGCTACTGGCACCTTCATCGTCTGCGGGCGGCCCTGTGGGAGCGCCGGGCCACATCGACGGACAGCGACGCGGAGCGAATCCGGTACCTGCGGCAAGCCGTCGCTGAACTGGAGCTCTCGCTGACGCCGCTGCGCGAAAATGTCGACGATTTCGAGCGCGCGCTTTCGCGCGCCGACCTGGCCGGTGTGACGGCGCAGCTGGCCGCGATCGACGATGATCGCGCCGGGTTCGCGCGCGCCGATTCGCTGCTGGCCCTGGACACGATCTTCGGCCCCGGCACACGCTATCCGCTGCAGCGATCGGAACGGGCGGTGCGCGTAGGCCAGGTACGCCGGCTGGCCTGGGCGGCATTCGGTGATCCGGCCGACAGCGCCGCGGCGGTCGCGGCCTGGCGCCCGGCCCGCGAGGCCGTTCCCGCCATGGAATACCCTGCGCTGCACCGGCGGCTCGACCAGGAGGAACGCCGGCTCGCTCGCGGCGGCCGTTGACGGCGACCGCGCGATAGCCGATTCTCCGGCGACAACCCCTGCCGGAGGTCGTCCATGCACCGCCATTTCCCCACCCTGTTCGCCACGCTGCTGCTGATCGGCCCGCTTTCCGGCCACGGTGAAGCGATCGCCGCCGAACCGCCGCTCGACGAGGCCTGCGTGCGCGCCGCCGAAGCGGCGACCGGGCTCGCCATGACCGAGGCCGAGCGCGCGCTCATGCTGCCCGACCTGATCGAACAGCGCAGCGCCTACGCAGCCCTGCGCGCCCGGCAACTGGACAACGCGGTGCCGCCGGCGCTCCGCTTCGATCCGTGGG
>JAIFKS010000027.1 GCA_020049465.1 bacterium
CACACACCTGGCCGCCGCCATGGCCGCACTTCGTCGCGCACACCTGGCCGCCGCCATGGCCGCACTTCGTCGCACAGGCCTGGCCGCCGCCATGGCTGCACTTCGTCGCGCAGGCCGTGGCCTTGGCGCTAGAGCACTTCGCCGCACACGCGGCCGCTTCCTCGGCGCTGCACGTTTTGGCGCAGGCCGCCTTGTCGGCCGTCTCCACCGTGGCCGTGCAGGCAGGCGTGCCGCCCGCTGCGCAGGCAGCCGCAGCCTCGGGCGTGCAGGCCTTGACCTCTGCCTTGGGCGCCTCGGCATCCTTTGCCGTCGCGTACGACGCGCCACCGGCGGCCACCAGCAGGCCCAGGGACAGGGCAATCAGATACTTGCGAGCATTCATGTTCGGATCCTCCGCGTAACTCGGTTGTGTGGATTCAGCGGCGCGTCCGACCGGATGCGCCGCTCAGGTACGGGTGACCACAACCGATCGCGGAGGCGGAACCGGCGGACGCAGATCGCGGGAGGCGGCGACAGGATCACGCAGGACGATCGCGCCGAGGGCGGCGCGCTCGGGTTCGGGTACCACGAGGGCCTGCGCGAAGAGCGCGGCGCCTCCCGTGCTCTGGCACTGGACACAGCGGGCGCTGCCCGCATCCGGACACGACATCGGCCGGGCCGGTGACTCGCCCCGGCCGCGGCAGCAGCCACTGTCCGCGACCGGCTTCGAAGGTCCGCAGCAGCCGCCGAGGGCCCCGGAATCCGGCACCGTCGGCGCCGCGACCAGACGCAATTCCGCCTGCCGGGCCTCGGCGGCCGGCCACATCGCCAGCCAGCCGGCAAGCACAAGCCAGCCGGCACGCACGATCACGACGCTGGAAAGGTTGCGGAACTGCTGCAAGCGGTGGCTCCAGAAAGGCTCGATTGAGGGCTCGGACCCGACATTCTGGTGTTAACCATCGTCGGGAGATTGGGTTCCCGAAGCCGAAAAGACCATGAATCCGCTTCCCGGCCCTTCATTGTGACAGAACACGCCCCCGGAGGCAAGCCCCGGCCCTGTCGGTCGCGCTCGACGCCGGCCGCGGCGGGCGCTATTCTGGGCAGCAATGTCCATCCGGCGCCCATCGCGAACCCACGCAAGGAATGGTCCCAGACGATGTCCACGTTCGCCCTCGCCGCCGCCGCAGCCGTGCTGCTTGCCGGCGCCGTCCCGGCCGCCGCCGCCGACAAGCCCGGCACGTTCACCCTGGTCGAGAGCTGGCCCCAGCACACGCAGCTGGACCTGCCCGATATTCCGGACGCCCCCGCCGTGTGGGCCCAGGTCATCGGCAGCGCTTCGGGCCGGGTGGATCTGGCCGGGTTCTATTTCAGCCGCAAGGGCGACGGCAAGGACGCGGGCGGCCCCGAGAGCGCCCCCGACCTCCTGCTGCCCGTCCTCGAACAGGTCGAAGCGGCCGCCCGGCGCGGCGTCTCGGTGCGGCTGCTTGCCGACGCCAAGTTCGAGCGCACCTACCCCGACGTCCCGGCCTGGGTGGGCACGCTTCCGGGCGCGGCCAGCCGCCTGTTCGATGTCGGCGCCGCCTGGGGCGGCGTGCTGCACGCCAAGTATTTCCTGGTCGATGACGACGGCCTCTATCTGGGCAGCCAGAACTTCGACTGGCGCGCGCTGGGGCAGATCCACGAACTGGGCGTGCTGGTGCGCGACCCGGCGGTGGCCGCGCAGGCCCGGCGCATCTTCGAGCTGGACTGGGCCCTGGCGGCCGGTCCGGCCGGTGCGGCGACCGCTCCCGGCGGGCCGGAACAGGCGTCGCTGACCGATCTCCCCTCGGTGCCCCTGACCGGTCCGTCCGGCGACACGGTCCGCGCCGTCCTGGCCGCCAGCCCGCGCGCCGGCTTGCCGGCGGATGTCCCCTGGGATCTGCCGCTGCTGATCGACATGATGGACGCCGCCCGCGACTCGGTGCACCTGCAGTTGTTGTCCTACGGAGTGGCCGACCGCGAAGGGCGCCTGTTCGACGACCTGGACCGCGCGCTGCGGCGGGCGGCGGTGCGCGGCGCGAAGGTGCGCATCATCCTGGCCGACTGGGCCGCGACCAAACACGCCGTGCCCTGGCTCAAGAGCCTGGCCGCGGTGCCGGGCGTCGAGATCCGCCTGACCACCATCCCCGCGCACCCGGACGGCTTCATCCCGTTCGCCCGCGTCGAACATGCCAAGTACCTGACAGTCGACGGCAACGCGCTGTGGGTGGGAACCTCCAACTGGTCGCGCGACTACTTCTTCGAATCGCGCAACCTGAGCCTGTTCCTGGGAGGCGCGGGCGCCCCTCGCGACGCCGACCGCTTCTTCAACCAGAGCTGGCACGGACCGTACGCCATCGCCGTCAGCCCCTGCGGCGACTACGCGGCGCCGCGGCGCAACTGAGCCGGGGAGGATCGATGGAAACCGAACGCCGACTGCCCGAACGCCTGACTGTCGACCGTACCGTCCTGGTGGTGATCGACCTGCAGGAGAAGTTCCGCGACCTGATCCACGGAATGGACCGCGTGATGGAGCGGTCGCAGCGGCTGATCGGATTCAGCCGCCAGTTGAAGATTCCGGTACTGGTCACCGAACAGTATCCGCGCGGCCTGGGCGTGACCGCCGGCGAGATCCGCGAGGCCTGCCGCCCGTTCAAGGCCATCGAGAAGATGACCTTCAGCTGCGCCGGCGACGAGGCCTTCAACCAGGCGCTGCGCGCCACCGGACGCGACCAGGTCATCCTCTGCGGCATCGAGACGCACGTGTGCGTCTACCAGACCGCCTGCGACCTGCTCCGCCAGGGCCGGCAGGTGATCATCGCGGCCGATGCGGTCAGTTCCTGCAGTGCCGCCGACCGCGAACTGGGCCTGCAGCGCATGCGCGACGTGGGAGCCGACATCATGGGCTCCCAGATGATCATGTTCGAGATCCTGCGCGAAGCCGGCACGCCGGACTTCAAGCTGGTGTCCGCGTTCCTGAAAAACTGAACCGAACGCTGTCCGGCGCCCGGGAAGGCCGTTCCCGCGCGCGGAGGAATGGAACCCGACATGAGCACCTACCGCGGAGTCGACTTCTACCGGTTCGACGACACGCTCAGCGACGAAGAGCGCGGCGTGCGCGATGTCGTCCGCCGCTTCGTCGACGAACGGTTCCTGCCGGTCCTGCGCGACCACTTCCGCGCCGGCACCTTCCCGGTCGAGCTGATCCCGGATCTGGGCGCCCTCGGCCTGCTCGGCGCTTCGGTCAAGGGACCCGGCTGCCCGGGACTGAGCTCGACCATCTACGGACTGATCTGCCGCGAACTCGAACGCGGCGACAGCGGCCTGCGGAGCTTCGCCTCGGTGCAGGGCAGTCTGGTGATGTGGCCGATCGCCGTCTACGGGACGCCGGAGCAGCAACAGCGCTGGCTGCCCGAACTGGCGGCCGGGCGCAAGGTGGGCTGCTTCGGCCTGACCGAGGCCGATCACGGATCCGATCCCGGCGGCATGGAAACCAGGGCCGAGCGCGACGGCGCGGGCTGGGTGCTCTCCGGCAGCAAGCTGTGGATCACCAACGCCAACCTGGCCGATGTGGCGGTCGTGTGGGCCCGCACGCCCGAGGGCGTCAGCGGCTTCCTGGTCGAGCGCGGCGCGCCGGGCTTCACCTCGAACCCGATCCACGGGAAGTACAGCCTGCGCGCCAGCGACACCGGCGAACTGGTCTTCGACCAGGTGCGCCTGGCGGACAGCGCCCGGCTGCCGGGTGCGCGCGGGCTGAAGGCCCCGCTGTCGTGCCTGAACCAGGCGCGGTACGGCATCGCCTGGGGCGCCGTCGGCGCGGCCATGGACTGCTACGACACGGCCCTTCGCTATGCCCAGCAACGGCGCCAGTTCGACAAGCCGATCGCCTCGTTCCAGCTCGTGCAGCAGAAGCTGGTCGAGATGCTGACCGGCATCACGCAGGCCCAGGCGCTGTGCCGGCAACTGGGACACCTGAAGGACGGCGGCATCGACGAAGTGCCGCTGGTCTCGCTGGCCAAGCGCGCCCATGTGGCGATGGCGCTGGATTGTGCGCGGCGCGCGCGCGACATCCTGGGCGCGGCCGGGATCACCGACGAGTTCCCTCCAGGCCGCCACATGGCCAACCTGGAATCGGTCTACACCTATGAAGGCACCCACGACATCCATACGCTGATCGTGGGCGCCGAGATCACGGGGCTGCCGGCGTACCGCTAGTGTCCTGTCCCGGCAATAGCCATACATAACCGTTCGATCTTTGCCAAGATCGAATCGGCGGTGGCTGTCCAGGCGAACGGCTTGCTCTCGCGGTTATATGTGGCGACGAAGCTCTCGATCTTCGCCACGAGGTCCGGCACGCTTCGGAAGGTGCCGCGCCGAATGGCACGCTGCGTGATGATGTTGAACCAGATCTCTACCTGATTGAGCCAGGAAGCATAGGTCTGTGTGTAGTGGACGTGGAAGCGTGGACGCGCGGCCAGCCAACTGCGGACCTTCTGGTGTTTGTGTGTTGCGTAGTTGTCGACGACCAGATGGATGTCCAGATCCTTGGGGATGGCCGCTTCGATTTGCCGCAGGAACTTTAGAAATTCCTGGTGACGATGACGTGCCACGCACTTCGTCAAGACGTGACCGGAGGCGACATCGAGAGCCGCAAATAGCGTCGTGGTCCCGTGGCGCTCGTAGTCGTGCGTTACGCCCTCGACGTAGCCCAGTCCAAGCGGCAGCAGAGGCTGCGTGCGATCCAGAGCCTGAATCTGTGTCTTTTCATCTACGCAAAGAACCAAGGCTTTATCGGGTGGATTAAGATAGAGGCCGACGATGTCGCGGACCTTCTCGACAAAGAATGGATCGTTCGACAGCTTGAAGTGCTTTTGGCGATGAGGTTGCAGGCCAAACGCCTGCCACACGCGGTGCACGGTTGACTTGGAGAGATGGGTCTCCTTGGCAATGGTGCGGCAGGTCCAGTGCGTGCCGTCGCTCGGCTTCGTGTCGAGTGTCTTGCGAATCAGCGTAGCTACCTGCTCGTCCTCGACAGAACGCGGACCACCTGGCCGCGGCTCATCATAGAGGCCCTGAATACCCTGCTGCAGATAGCGTTGACGACGAGTGGCGACGGTCAACCGAGTCAGCCCGAGCCGCTCGGCGATGGCGACGTTGGAGAGTCCATCGGCGGCCATGAGGATCAGCCGCGCTCGATCGACAATCGAGTGAGGCAGCGAACGTGAATTTGCCAAGGTAAACAGCGCTTCACGCTCTTCGGACGATAGCTTGATGGGTGTTACGGGACGACCGCGCGACATTGACGCACCTCCTGTGGCAGACCTCGGGAGAAGTCTACCACAGGGGCACTATATAGTATAAATATTCTTGGGACAGAACACTAGAACTTGTAGCCGAAGCCCAGGGCCAGGGTCTGCTTGAACTGCCCCGCCGGCCGGATCGCCGACAACACGGCCGCTTCGTTCACCAACGCGCCATCGCCGTCCACCACCGGCTTGACCGAATTGTCGTATTTGTCGTAGACCCAGCGCACGAACAGTTTCACCGCGATGACCTTCGTGATGTTGGCCGAGAACGTGTTCTCCCAGTCCGCGTCCAGGGTCGTCGTGTAGCCGGCGATGTCTGCGGGCATCGGCACGATCGACACGAAGCCGTCCTCGAACACGGACTTTCCTGACCAGGTCAGCGGCAGGTCCAGCCTCAGCTTCGATTCCCAGCCCACGCGGTCGGACAAAAGCTGCGACCTGTACTCGGTAACCAGTTCCGCGGCTGTCGTGTAGGCGGCTTCCGAGAGGGTCGCCTCCGACGGCGCCGGCTCGCTGAAGAAACTGCGGTGGCTCTGGATGAGCGCGACACCCAGCCGCATCGTCAGCGATCGCTTCTCCGTGGCCAGGAGCTGCCGCGAAACGCCGGCCGACTCGCTGAATGTCAGCGGGTTGAAGTTCTGGTCACGGCCGTCGGCGTCGCTCAGGTCGCGAAACAGCGACGTGAAGCCGAACGCCAGGTACGGATTCCACTTCGGGGAAGCGGTCAATTTCAGCATGGACTCGAACTCGATCGCATCGGTGTTCTTGTCCGGGCGCTGCCAGTAGAGTTCGCCGTCGCTGCGCCGCTCCTGCTGGTGATTCTGGCCGTAGGCCAGCTTGAGCGTGTTCAACCAGTTGTACTTCGCGCCCATCTGCTTCTCGTGGCGACCGTCGAAAGTCACGCTCCAGTTGACCGAACCCTTGTCGCCGCCGTTCCAGTTCCGGCTGTACGAGCTCTGCAGCATGTTGACCGCGATATTCGCCTCATGGCGCGAAGTGTCGGGCGCCAGCGGCTCGGCGGCGTTGGCGGCGGTTCCGGCAACAGCGACAGTGATCGCAAGCATCACGAAAAGGGAGCGGTTACGCATCGGAGCATTCCTTTCCGGACGCCCCCACCGGGGGCCATCCGTTGGCTGATGTAGACGGGAAAAAGGGCCTGCACGGCGCAGGCCCCTGGATCATGACACTACTGTGCGCCGATCACGACGTCGATGCGCCGGTTCCGCGCCCGACCCTCGGCGGTGCTGTTGAGCGCCAGCGGCCGGTCCGGGCCATAGCCCGCGGTCGCGATCGCATCCTTGCCCAGCGAAAGCTTCTTCTCCAGCAGCCGGGCCACCGCCGCCGCGCGCTTCTCCGACAACTTCAGATTCGCGTCGCGGCTGCCCGAATCGTCGGTGTGGCCTTCGACGGTCACCGGCGCACCGGGGAACCGGCTGACCGCGTCGGCGATCTTGCCCACCAGTTTGTCCTGCCCCTTGCTCAGGTCGGCGCTGCCCACACCGAACGAGAGCGCGAACACGCGCAACTGCACGGCGCCGTCGGCGGTGACGATGATCTCGGCTTCTTCCTTGCTGAATCCCGCGCGAACCGCCGCCAGGGCTTCTTCCCGCTGCTGCTTGATCGTGAGCACCGACTCGGCCGCCGAACGGTCGGCCTCGGCCACGCCGGCCCGCAGTTCGGTATCCCACAGCTTCTTGCGCAGCGCGCTGATCTCGGCCTGCTGCGAGGCAACCTGCGCCTCCAGGGCCTCGGCGTGATCGCCCACGGTTTCGACCAGACGGCGGTTCTCGACGCGCAGCGAATCGAGCACGACCTGACGGCGCAGGTTGGCCGTGTTCAGGCGATCGATCAGGTCAGCGGCCGCCGGCGAGCCCGCAAGCAGAGGGTCAGGTTCCTGCCCGAACAACAGGCCGATCTCGGCCAGCGCCTGGTCGAAGCGCCCGAGCAGCGCTTCCATCCCGCTCTTCTGCTGCCGCATCTGGTTCAGGAATTCGGCCGCGTTCACCAGGCGCCGGGCGTCGCGCTCCACCGCGGACCAATCGGCGGCGGCACCCTGCGCGTCGGCCTCGCGCACGTTCGATTCCAGGTCCCACCAGGCGTTGGGCAGCGTGCCCTTGCCGCCTGCCTTGCGGGCCTGTTCCATCAACTGGCGCGTCGTCGCGCCCGGATCGGTGGACTGGGCCGCGGCCGGCGCGACCGCCGTCGCCAGCACCAGCAACAGAACCGGCAGGATCGACAATTTCCGCATCACGTACATCCTTCCGATCGGTCCGGCGTCATACCGCCGGCAAACCGTCGCGTTCGCCCATCACCGCACGCACCGCGGCCAGCACCGCGGGCACCGTCACCCCATCCAGACAATTGTGCAGCGGGCAGCGTTCCAACCGGCAGGCATGCCGGCCGGGGCAATCCACCGCCGGCACCAGCACCCGGTTCCAGGGCCCGCGCGGCCCCCAGCGGCGCGGGCTCATGGCCGGCACCGGCGGATAGAGCCCCACCACGCCCAGCCCCAGCGCCCCCGCCAGATGCAACGGACCGGTCGATGGGCCGATGAACACGTCACCCGCCGACAGGACACCGAGAAACTCGCGCAGCGTGTACCGGTCCAGCAGGACTCCCGCACGCGGGTCCAGCGCCGCCGCCTGCATCGCCTCTACCGCCGATCGGTCGCCGCCCTGCCCGGTCACGAACACGCGCCAGCCCGGTTGAGCGGCCAGAGTCCCCGCCACGGCTGCGAAGCGAGCCGGCTCCCAGTCCAGCGCCGACCCCCCCGATCCCGGGTGCACGAACGCCACCACCCGCGCGCCAGGCGCCTCCCGGCGACGGAACTCACGGCCGATCTCCAGCTGCGCGTCCGCCAGATGCAGCCGCGGCGCCGCGGACGCCAGTCGGCCGACGCCCGGGAGCCGCTCCAGCAACTCCAGATTCAGATCCATCTCGTGGCCACCGCCACGCGACCGGTGCTGCCACACGCCGCGATTCAGCAGCAGCCAGCTCGCAGGCTTCGACCACGGCCCGTAGCGGCGCCTGATGCCGGCCTTCCGCAGCAGGCGGGCCAGCGGCGCACGGAAGTGCAGCAGCACCGCGGCGTCGAACCGTTCGGCCCGCAGGCGCGCGACCAGGTCGGCCTCGACCGCGGCGCCGAAGCCTTCGTTCCAGGTCCACACCGCCGACACGTTCGGGTCGTTCTCGACCAGCGGCGCGCAGACGGGATTGACCAGCGCCTGGAATTCCCAGTCCGGCCGCGCGGCGCGACCCGCCGCGAACACGGGCAGCGAAAGGACCAGGTCCCCCAGCCGGTCGGTGCGGGCCACCAGGATCTTCACGGCCGCCCCAGCCGCCACAACTTGACGTACTTGGTCAGCACATAAAACGATGATGCCCGGCACAGCACCAGCCCGGGTCCCCCGTCGCGCCAACCGCCCTGCAGCAGCCACATGCGCCAGAAGGCGGCCTCGCCGCGCAACACAGCAACGCCCGGCCCGCAGCGACGCCCCCGCGCCTGCAGGTCTTCCGCGGCCAGCGTCGTGTAGCGGTCCAGCTTGGCGATGTACTGCTCCATCGTCTCGTAGGGATGGTGCCGCAGCAACCCCTGCAGCCGCCCGGCCGGTCCGGGATGCCGCACACTCTCGTGCACGGGCCGATCGTCGAACGCCGCGCGCTCGCGATCGAACAGCCGCACGACCCAGTCCGGATGCCAACCGCAGTGGCGGATCCAGCCGCCCAGGAACCGGCTCAGGCGGTTGACCGCGAAGGCGGCGCTGTCGGGCTGATCCGGCAGCGCATGGATGGCCGCCGCCAGCTCGGGCGAAACTTCTTCGTCCGAATCCACGCTGAGCACCCAGCGGTTGCGGCACAAGCCGACCGCGCGCTGCTTCGTCGGGCCGAAGCCCTCCCAGCGGCCCTGATGCAGCGCGGCGCCGTGGCGCGCGCATACGGCCGCGGTCCCGTCCAGGCTGCCCTGGTCCAGCACCACGATCTCGTCGGCGAACGCGACCGAGGCCAGGCAGCGGTCCAGCTGCCCGGCGGCGTCCTTCGTGATGATGGCGACCGATACCTTCACGCCCGGGCCTTTCGCCGACCGCCGCTCAGCGGCCGGCTTCGAGCAGGATCTTGCCGAAACTTCCGCGGCCTTCCAGCCGCTCGTGCGCTTGCGCCGCCTCGTCGAACGTGAACACGCTGTCGATGCGCGGAATCAGGCGGCCGTCGTTCAGCAACGCCAGCAGCGCTTCCATCCAGACCGCGGTCCGCGCGCCTTCTCCCCACATGCGGCCCAGGTTGACGCCGCCGATGGACCGGTTGTCGTTCATCAGCCGGATGGGGTTGATGGCCAGCCACGGCACCTGCGCCAGCGTGCGCAAAGACGAGAACATGCCCGAGCGACGGCCCACCGCCGCACCCGAAAACCCGAACAGCACCAGGTGGCCGCAACGCGACAGGCAGCGGTAGCTCTCCAGGATCCAGCGGCCGTTGCGCGGCTCCAGCGCCGCCTCGACGCCGCGGCCGCCGGTCGCTTCGCGCACCAGTCCGGCGTAGTCGGGCCGGTGCGAATCGAAGACGAAGGCCAGGCCCTGCGCGCGCAGTTCCTCGTGCTTGGCGGGCGATGCCGAACCCAGCACCGCGACGCCGGACAAGGCGCACAACTGCACCACGGCCTGCCCCACGCCCCCGGCCGCGGACTGGATCAGGACGGAACCGCCGGCCGGCACCGGCGCCATCACGCGCACCATCTGCCAGGCGGTCAGGTAGTTCACCGGCAGCGCGGCGGCCGCCCGCAGGTCCGCGCCGTCCGGCAGCGGCCAGGCCAGCGCCGCCGGGACGCAGATCTTTTCGCTGTAGCCGCCGAAGTTGCACATGGCCAGCGCGGGGCGGCCCAGCAGAGCCGGATCGACACCGTCGCCCAGGGCGTCGATGGTGCCCGACACCTCGTAGCCGGCCACCGCCGGCAGCTTGGGCGCGTCCGGATACAGCCCGCGGCGCATCATCACGTCGGCGAAATTGACGCCCGCGTAGGCGACGTTCAGGCGGACTTGGCCGCGCGCCGGAGCCGGAGCCGGCACCTCGCGCACCTCCAGGACCGAGGCCTCGCCCCGCCGCCGGATCCACACCTGCCGCATCGATTCCCGGTTCATCGGTTTCCTCCCGGTGGCGCGGTCAGCGGAATTCGAAGCCCCCCGGCCGCGAGCCGGGCAGGCGTGTCTCGGGGGGCGCGAAGTTGTCGCCCGAAAACACGATGCCCGCCGCATTATCGTCCATGCCGCGCAGGAAGGCCACCCGCACCTGCACCACCGGCAGGACCAGGTCCGGGTTGCCCACGCGCACGCCCAGGCCGCTGCTGGCCAGCAGCGGCTGATCCGCCAGCGAACGGCCCTGCCCCGCGAGCAGCGTCGCGTCGGCGAAGCCGAAGAGCTGGAACCGGAAACCGTAGAAGACCCAGGGCGTGAAAACGCGCCATTCGGCGTCGACGGACAGGCGTCGATCGCCCGTGAGTTGCGGCAGATCCAGCGCCCGTGGCCCCTGCCCCTCGGACAGCGTCAGGGGTCCGGCGCCGGTCGGACGAACCGCCCGATGGTAGCGCGCACCGACCAGCAGGCGCGAAGGCCAGCGATCCCCACCCATCAACGGTGTCACGTAGGACGCCGCGGTGCGCAGCGCCCCGTCCTCCAGAACGCCTTCGCGCAGATAACCGCCCGCATCCAGTCCCAAGCTCAACACGTCGCCGCGCCCGCGCACGATCTGCCGCCATCCCTGCAGGAACAGCCCGGTGCGGTCCCGGAACTCGCCGTCGACATACGAGACCGAGATCTTGAGGCCCTGCCCTCCGCTCAGATTCTCGGTCTGCCCCAGCCCATACAGGTAGCTGGTGCGGTAGTCACGGGTGCGCGACCAGGTCAACCCCGCCAACAGCTGGCGGCTGTCATGCCAGGCCAGATTGCTGTCGGGCGTCACGGTCGGACGCCGCTCATGGTGCACGCGCGCGAAGCCGAAGGCGGGCACCAGCACCGGGCGCTCGCCGGCGGCGGACGCTTTGCGCGCGCGCAGACGGAAAGTCCGCCCCGCCCACCCTTCGGTCACATCCGTTTGGGCGGGATACAGCGCCGGGTCGCGTTCGAGCCGCTCGAGCCAGGACAGGCCGCCGACCCAGCGGATGTCCGGGTGCGCCTCGATCCGCGTCAGCGCGACGCGACGCTCCAGGTCGCGCCACGAATCCTCGTAACCGATTTCCGCGTCCAGGAACGATCCGCCCATGTTCCGCTTGCGAAGCTCGCCGCTCCAGCCTGTTTCCGGCGTCGCGGCCCGCCGGTACCGCAGATCCGCGGACATCCGCAGGTCCAGTCCGGCCAGGTTCTCGTGGAACAGGCCCGCTTCGAACCGGTCGAAGTCACCGACGACCAGCCGCGCGCCGACCGGCAGGCGGTCGCGGACCTCGACAACGATCGCGACTTCATCCTCGTCCCCGGTCAGGGGCACCACGTGCAGTCGCACGTCGGCGACATACGCGATGCTCCGCAGCAGCCGCTCCGTGTCGGCCAGCTTCAGCGGATCCACGACTTCGCCCTGCCTGACGCGCAGGTACTGCCGCAGGATGCTCTCGCGCGTGTACGGGCGCAGGGTCCGCGCCAGCGACGACATCAGGTCACCGCGCGGGGCATCGTCCGGCAGCAGCCGGTCGACCTGATGGACGATGACCACCGCGATCGTGCGGCCCGAGTAGCCGGCGTACCGGTCCGCCAGCGCAACGGCCTGGCCGCCCAACGCGCTGCCGGTCGGCGATTCGTTGCTGAAATAGCGGTGCAGGGTGCGGCTCAGCCACGAGCCGCTGACGGGCGGCGGCACGGTCGTTGCCGCCGGCGTCGGCGGACCCGTGGGGTCGGGAGCCATGGTGGACCCGGATGGCTGGGCGACCGCCACGGCGGCGGCCGCCCCGAGCCACAGCAGGAGCAGGAACGCCAACCCGCGGGCGGCGTCATGGCGGCGGCGCTCAGGCGCCGCAGCAGCGCTTGTACTTGCGTCCACTGCCGCAGGGGCAGGCATCGTTACGCCCGATCTTGGGTTCATCGCGCACGATCGGCTGTTTCACCGTGGGGCGGCCCGCCCGGAAATACCAGCGGCCCTCCACACGTTCGAACTCGGCCACTTCGCGGTACTGCTTGTCCTGGCCATCGTAGGTATACGACGCGATGAACTCGACCGTTCCCGCCTCGTCTTCCTTGCCGCCGGCTTCGGTGTTCAGCACCTGCAATCCGTGCCAGACGCTGTTCTCGGCCCAGTCACGGGCGCCGGCGGGGTCGCTGTCGCCCCGCGCGTCCGGGTGCAGGGACTCCTGCAGGAAGTCCACTTCCACCTTCGTGTAGGCCGTGTAGCGGGCCCGCATGAGCTCTTCGGCCGTTTCCGCCGGGCGCACGCCCTTGATGATCGGTTCGCAACAGGCGGCGTATTCGGCCGTCGATCCGCAGGGACAATTCATGGGGCACTCCATCAGAGGGGGCCGCCGCGTCGCGGCGGCGGCCCCGGTCGAGGTCATGGCGCTGGTTGCGCCGCTGTTCAGTCGTCCGCGCAGACAGTGCTAATCCTTCGCCGCTCCGCGTGCGCCCTTGTACAGGTAGTAGGCCAGAACCAGGAAGGCCACCAGGGTCACCGTGGCCGACAGGGAGTTCTCCGTGGCCCATTTGTTCAGGCCCAGCGCGTGGTCGACGCTCCATTCCTGGTTGCCGCTCATCGAGATGCCGGAGAACCGGATGACCGCCGCGATCACGCCCATGATCGCGCCGCCGGCCACGAAGCCCGACGCCATCAGCGTGCCCTTCTCGTTGCGCTTGGTCTTCTGCGCGTCGGTGCCGTTGCGCGTGACGAACCAGGCGATCAGGCCGCCGGCCAGCACCGGTGTGTTGACCGACAGCGGCAGGTACATGCCCAGGGCGAAGGCCAGGGCCGGCAGTCCGGTCCACTGCAGGATCAGCGCCATGAACACGCCCGCCATGTACAGCAGCCAGGGCGCGGGCTGGCCGGTCATCAGGGGCTCGATCACGGCGGCCATCGCGTTGGCCTGCGGCGCCGGCAGCGCCTCGCTCTTGAAGCCGTAGGTCGTGTTCAGCAGCAGGATGACGCCCGTGACCGAAATCGCCGACACCACCGTGCCCAGGAACTTCCACTTCTGCTGCGTGACCGGCGTCGTGCCCAGCCAGTAGCCGATCTTCAGATCGCTGACGAAGCCGCCGCTCATCGACAGCGCCGTGCAGACCACGCCGCCGATCAGCAGCGCCGCGACGATGCCGTCCTCGCCCTGCAGGCCGACCGAGCGCAGGATGACCGAACTGATGATCAGCGTCATCAGCGTCATGCCCGACACGGGGTTGCTGCCGACGATGGCGATGGCCCGCGCCGCCACGGTGGTGAACAGGAACGAAATGCAGCCGACGATCAGCAGGCCGACGACGGCCTGCACCAGCGACACGTTCGGCACCAGGAACCAGAAGTACAGAAACACGGCGCCCAGCACCGCCATGGTCAGACCCGAGACCAGGGTCGCCGGCAGGTCACGCTCGGTGCGCACGCCCGACACGGCATGCTTCTGCTTGCCCGCCTGCGCCGCCAGCACAACGGCGCCGGCGATGATCTTGCGGCTCTTCCAGACGCCGATCAGACCCGACATGGCAATGGCGCCGATGCCCACCGGCCGCACGAAGATGCGGAAGATGTCGCCGGTGCTCAGGGCGTCGAGCGCCGCAAGCTGGTAGACCTCGCCGTTGATGTGCACGCCCTTGCCCAGGATGCCGATCATGGGCACCAGCACCCACCAGCTCAGGAAAGAGCCGCAGGCGATGATCAGCGAGTACCGCAGGCCGATGATGTAGCCCAGGCCCAGCACCGCGGCCTCGGTCAGCATGTGGTATTCCAGGCGCACCGCGCTGGAGACGCGTGTTCCGAGCGCGTAGGCGGTGGTGTTGAACGTCTCCCGCCACAGGCCGATCGTCTGGTGGCTGAGCAGCTGGTAGATCATCGCGATGCCGCCGCTCTTGACCAGGACCGAAGCCTGCCCGCCGCCCGCTTCGCCGGCCATCAGCACCTCGGTCGAGGCTGTGGCTTCGGGGAACGGGAATTCGCCGTGCATGTCCTGCACGAAGTACTTGCGGAACGGGATCAGCAGCAGGATGCCCAGGAAACCGCCCAGCATCGAGGCCAGGCACATCTGCAGGAAGTTCGTCTTGGCTTCCAGGCCCAGGATGTACAGGCCCGGCAGCGTGAAGATGGCGCCCGCCACGACCACACCCGACGCCGAACCGATCGACTGGATCATGACGTGCTGCTGCAGCGCGTTCTTCTTGCCCAGGCCGGCCGACACGCCGATGGCGAGGATCGTGATGGGGATGGCCGCCTCGAACACCTGGCCGATCTTCAGACCCAGATAGGCCGCCGCCGCCGAAAACACGACCGCGAACACCAGGCCCATCAACAGGGAGTAGCCGGTGATCTCGGGCACGATCGACTCGGCCGGCACCACCGGCACGTACTTCTCTCCGGGCTTCAGCGCCCGGTAGGCGTTCTCGGGCAGGCTCTTGCTGCCAGTGCTGACGTCCATGGAAACCTCCGAGATGGGTGGCGGGCACCGCCGGCTGGACCCGGCTGCCCGGCGCGCCGCAGTGGGGCGGCGCCGTCCGGGACCGTAACATCCGGCGGCCGGAAGGACAAGGAACGGATGCCCGGCCCGGACCGCCGACTCCGGCTCCCCGGGGCCGCTCCGGTCCTTGCCGCGGCCCGTTCCATGGGCCAATATGGACCGTACCCCGGCGCCCGATTCACCCCTGTTTCCCGCGGAGGCCTCCCATGCTCCAGCGCAAGCCCGGTTCGCCGTTCCCCGGCCTGGTCGACCGCTTCGTGACGTACGCGAAGATCCACACCACCAGCAGCGAGTCGTCCGAGACGTACCCGTCGACGGCCCGCCAGTTCGACCTGGCCCGCGTCCTGGTCGGCGAGTTGCTGGCCCTGGGGCTGACCGACGCCGCCGTCGACGAGCACTGCTATGTCACGGCCACGCTGCCGGCCAGCCCGGGCTGCGAAAAGGTGCCGGTCATCGCCTTCATCGCCCACATGGACACCTACCCGGACGTGTCGGGCGAGAACGTGGTGCCCACCTTCCACCACGACTACCAGGGCGGGGACCTCCTGCTGCCGCAGAACGGCCGGAAGATCGTGGCGGCCGAGAACGCCTACCTGGAGAAGTGCATCGGCGAGACCATCATCACCGCCGACGGCACCACGCTGCTGGGCGCGGACGACAAGGCGGGCATCGCCGAGATCCTGGACGCCCTGACCCGCATCCGCGAAAACCCCGACTTCCGGCACGGCCCGGTCAAGGTGGCCTTCACCCCCGATGAAGAGGTGGGCGGCGGCACCAAGCACTTCGACGTGGCGAAATTCGGCGCGAAAGTGGCCTACACGATGGACGGCGGCCAGCGCGGCGAGGTCGAGAGCGAGACGTTCTGCGCCGACAGCGCCGTCGTCACCTTTGTCGGCCGCGACATCCACCCGGGCTACGCGAAGGACAAGATGATCCCCTCGGTGAAGGTGGCCGGCGCCTTCGTGGCGCTGCTGCCGCGCGAAGGCGCACCCGAGACGACCAGCGGCCGTGAAGGTTATATCCACCCCATCTCGATCAAGGGCAACACCAGCGAAACCGAAGTCACGGTGCTGATCCGCGATTTCGAGCTGTCGGAACTGAAGCCGAAGGCCGACCACATCGGTGCCCTGGCCGAACAGGCCTGCGCGCAGTGGCCGGGCTCGAGCTTCCGGCTCGAGATCAAGGAATACTACCGCAACATGAAGTACGACATCGCCAGGGAACCCCGCGCGATGGACTACGCGCTCGAGGCGATCCGGCGCGCCGGCATGGTCCCGCACCTGGGCCTGATCCGCGGCGGCACCGACGGCGCCGTGCTGTCGGCCAAGGGGCTGCCCACGCCGAACATCTTCACGGGCGAGCAGGACTTCCACGGGTATGGCGAGTGGGTGTGCGTGCGCGACATGGAGCTCGCTTCCGACACCATCCTGCACGTCGTTTCCGTCTGGGCTGAGAAGGAGAGCTGACTGCTTCCGGGCGTCAGAAGGGTGTGAAAACGGAGTTTGGCGGGCAGTCCTCGCGCCTTCGGCGCTGCGGATAGCCCGCCAAACTCCGTTTTCACACCCTTCTGACACACAAGGTCAGCCCTCCTTCCCGGCCCGGACGTCCAAGAACTGCAGGGTGAAAAAAAGGTGGCGGCTGGCGATCTCATTGTGATATCATCTCGACATCACAGGTGAACAAGAGGGGATCGGGACACGTGGAGGGTGCCATGCTCAAGGAAAAGACGATCACGACCGCGCCGGGGTGGGCCATGCTGTTCATTCTGCTGGCGCTGCTCATCGGGTCGGGGTGGGTCCTGGTGGCGTCGCTGATCGGACGCAACCCGACGGGAATCATCGGCGGGGCGATCGGCCTAGTGGTCGCCATGTTCCTGCTGCCGGGCCTGTTCGTCATCAACCCGAACGAGGCGGTGGCCCTGCTCCTGTTCGGCGACTACAAAGGCACCGCGCGCCAGGGCGGACTGCGCTACACGAATCCGTTCTTCACCAAGATGAAGATTTCGCTGA
The DNA here is from genome assembly GCA_020049465.1 of bacterium. GTDB lineage: Bacteria > Krumholzibacteriota > Krumholzibacteriia > LZORAL124-64-63 > LZORAL124-64-63 > CAINDZ01. Next base: position 16,932 of record JAIFKS010000027.1, read on the forward strand.
AGGCGCGGAACCTGAACGGCGAGCGGTTGAAGGTCAACGATCTGTCGGGCAACCCGATCGAGATCGCCGCGGTGGTCGTCTGGCGCGTGCAGGACACGGCCGAGGCGTTGTTCGAGGTCGACCACTACGAATCGTACGTGAAGATCCAGAGCGAGTCGGCCGTGCGGCACCTGGCCAGCGCCTACCCCTACGACGCCAGCGACGACGTGGTCAGCCTGCGCGGCGCCACCGAGGACGTCAGCCAGCACCTGCAGCGCGAACTGCAGGAACGCCTGGGCAAGGCCGGCGTCGAAGTGATGGAAGCCCGGCTGGCGCATCTGGCCTACGCGCCGGAGATCGCACACGCCATGCTGCAGCGGCAACAGGCCAGCGCCGTGGTGGCCGCGCGCAAGACGATCGTCGAAGGCGCCGTGGGCATGGTCGAAATGGCCCTGCACGAATTGAGCACGCGGGGTCTGGTGCACCTGGACGACGAACGCAAGGCGGCGATGGTCAGCAACCTGCTGGTCGTGCTGTGCAGCGAACACGCGGCGCAGCCGGTGCTGAACACGGGCACGCTGTACACCTGACATGAGCGAACGGAAGGCATTCCCGCTGCGGCTCAGCCCGGAACTCTACGAGGAGATCCGGCGCTGGGCCGAAGCGGACCTGCGCAGCGTCAACGGGCAGATCGAATTCCTGCTGCGGCAGGCGGCGGCCCGGCGGCGTGGGACCAGCGGCCACGGCGGCGCCGATGAGGGCGGCGGTCCCGGGGAAACGCCGGGCATCTGACTCTCCGGTTGCACCAACCCATGCCGCAGCGTTGCCGCCGGGCCGTTGCGCCGGCGCAAGTCGAGATGCCTATTTGTCGTTCGCGACCTTGCCTGTCGGGACTTCCTCCACCGTGTCGGCGATGAAGATCAATTCGACCGGATTCGTGTCCTCGTTCCAGCCGGCGGTCAGACGATCGCGCAACGGCTCCAGCCGCGCCGCGGCTTCGGTCGACACCCCGCCCTGCCACTGCACGCGGAGTCCCTCGAAGCGATCGTCGTTCGCCTTCGCGGCGGCGCCGCCCGAAGGCAGGCCTGTCTGCCGTCCGGCCGACGGATCGTGGCCAAGCCAGCCGTAGTAGACCAGCCCGTACAGCCAGACGTACTCGCCGGGCCCCATCGCCGCCGCCGCAAGCGCCTCGTTGCGCGATTGCCAGAACCCGGCCATCACCTGAGCCAGGTCCTGGGCGCCGCCGGCGCGCCCCCACCAGCCTCCCTGATCGGCGGCAAAGGCGCGGTCCTCGGAAGCCAGCCGGGTGCGCCACTCCCCGGTCGCCTCACGCACGCCGGCGAAAGCCTCCAGTCTGTCCGGCGCCGGCAGGTCGTCCGGTGGGGCCACGAACGCCGATAGCGGAGCCGTTGCCGCCACAAGCGTCTGTTCGCTCTGCTTCACCTTTTTGTACTCGGACGAAATCCGCGCCGAATACCAGGTCAACGCCCCGGCCACGGCCACGGCCGCGACCACCAGAACGCCGCAGCCCAGGCCTGCGATCTTCCGTCCGCTCCACTTCATGTCCGACCTCCCGGCTGAGCCTCGGGCTTCAGCCCGTATTCGCGGATCTTGCGCCAGAGCGTGCTGCGGTCCATGCCCAGCTGCCGCGCGGCGCGGGTGCGGTGCCAGTTCGTTTCGCGCAGGACCCGCGCCAGCAGTTCGCGCTCGTCTTCGGAATGGGCCTGCGGCTTGCGCGACGGACCGGCCGTCCGCGCGGCATCGCGCAGTTCCGGAGGCAGGTGCGCCGCCGTCAGGGGACCGCCGCGCGACAACACCAGCGCGTGGTCCAGGGCGTTCTCCAGTTCCCGCACGTTGCCCGGCCACGAGTGCGCCATCAGCAGCGCCAGGGCCGACTCGCCCAGCGCCGGCGCGGCGGGCAGGCCGTCGCGGCGCGCGAAACGCTCCAGGATGTGGGCCGCCAGCAGCGGGATGTCCTCGCGCCGCTCGCGCAGCGGCGGCACCCGCAGCGTCACGACCTTGATGCGGTAGTAGAAGTCCTCGCGCAGGCGGCCGGTGGCCATCAGCGTCTCGAGATCACGATGGGTGGCCGACACCACGCGGACATCCACGGGCACGGACTTGCCGTCGCCCACGCGCTCGACCACCCGCTCCTGCAGCACGCGCAGCAGTTTGACCTGCACCACCGGGCTGACGTCGCCGATCTCGTCCAGGAAGATGGTGCCGCCGCCGGCTTCGGCGAAACGACCGCGGCGGTCGGCGACCGCACCGGTGAAGGCGCCGCGCACGTGGCCGAACAGTTCGCTCTCCAGCAGCTGTTCGCTGAGCGCCGAGCAGTTCACCGCCACGAAGGGGCCGGCGGCGCGCGCGCTGTTGTCGTGCAGCGCGCGCGCCACCAGTTCCTTCCCGGTGCCGCTCTCGCCGCGGATCAGCACTGTCGCCTCGCTGCCGGCCACGTCCGAGATCAGCGCGTACAGTTCGCGCATGCGCTGGTCACGGCCCACCAGCCGGCCGAAATGGTCGCGTCCGGTCATCAGCTTGCGCAGATCGGTCACCTCGGTGACGTCGCCCAGCAGCAGGGCCAGCCCCAGGTCGCCGCCGCCGCGGCCGCGCAGCGGGGCCGAACGCAGCACGACGTGCCCGCGCCGCCCGCCGCCCAGGTCGATCGTGGTCTGGTAATCGATGATAGGTTCGCCCGAGCGCAGCGTCTCTTCCAGAACGTCGCGCGGGCAGGCGGCTTCGCCGAACAGGCGGCAGACCGGCGAACCGGTCAGTTCGCCTGCGGGTCGCCCGAGCAGGGCTTCGGCGGCCGGGTTCATCGTGACGATCCGCAGTTGCGGGTCCAGGACGATCAGGCCCTCGTTCAGCGCCGAAACGACGTCCAGCAGGCTGTCCAGACGGACCGACGCCAACAGCCGGGCCAGCCCGGCGCTCCTGTCCTGCGATTCCATGTCCACCCCCGTGACTGCAACAATATTGTTGCATCAACATCGTTGCACGCAACAACAACGTCAAGCCGAAAGGGCGTCCGCAAGAAGGCCCGCGGCCAGCCGGCATCACTTTAACGTTATAATACATTATAAGTTACAAAGATAAAACCGATTCTGGCAACATCAGCGCCAAAACGGCACGAGCCGTGCGTATGGGAAACCGTGGATGTTGCAGAACGACCCCCCTCCGGGCAGCCTCGCGGCTCCCGGTTCACGGAAAGGAACCACGACATGGCCAACGTGATGGAATTCAACCTGGCGAACTTCGAGACCGAGGTCAATGGCAGCGACATGCCGGTGCTGGTGGACTTCTGGGCCCCGTGGTGCGGACCCTGCAAGATGCTGGGCCCCACGATCGAACAGCTGGCCAGCGAGTACGCGGGCAAGGCCAAGGTCGGCAAGATCAACGTCGACGACAACCAGGACCTGGCCGCGCGCTTCGGCATCCGCGGCATCCCCACGGTGATGCTGTTCAAGGGCGGCAAGTCCATCGGCAGCTTCGTGGGCCTGAAGTCCAAGGAAGAACTGGCCAAGGCCCTGGACGGCGCGCTGTAGTCTCCGACACGGCGCCCACCCGTCTTGCCACGCCGCCCCCGCTCGCCCGGGGGCGGCGTTTTTTCGCGGCCCGCGATCGGACGCCGGCAGCGGGCCCGGCTTGCCGTCGGCCGCCGGGGACGCGACATTGGAGAGCAGCGGGAACGGCGCGTTTCATCCGGCATCGAGGTGGTCCATGGCCGACATCATCGGCGGCGTCAAGCGCCTGTTCGGCGGCGGTGGCGACCGCCCGAACAACATCTTCTTCATCGTCTTCGACAGCTGCCGGTGGGACGCGTACCAGGCCGCGCGCACGCCGAACCTGGACCGCCTGGGCCAGGCCGAACGCCGCTACAGCTACGCCAGCTGGACCAGCCCTTCGCACTTCACGTTCCTGATGGGCATGATCCCGCACCTGAGCCCCCGCGGCGTGTTCGCCTCGAACGTGTACCGCGACGAATTCGCGCTGTGGTCGAAGCGCCTGAACATCAAGGATGTCGAGTTCGGCAAATTCGTGCCCCAGCTTTCGCTGCCGCACTTCCTGAAGACGCAGGGCTACCGCACCGAAGGCGTGGTCAGCCTGCCCGTGCTGAACCCGATGACGTCGCTGAGCCAGCACTTCGACCGTTACGAACTGGCGCCCAGCCACAACGACCTGGCGATCATCCTCGATGGCGGCACGGTCGCGCGCGAAGGAAAGGTGCCGCTGTCGATCGGACGCATCGAGGCGAAGACCGACCAGCCGACGTTCTGGTTCCTGAACACCGGCGAGACGCACTACCCGTATCTGCTGCCGGGCGAGACGGCCGACGACCTGCCGCACATCAGCGGCGTGCACGGCGTCTTCAAGAACCTGGACGATTTCCTGAAGAATCCGGCCCAGTTCATGGACAGTGACAAACAGGATGAATTCTTCACGCCCCACCAGTTCCGCGTGTTCTACGACAAGCAGGTCGCCTGCGTCGAGCACCTGGACGGCGTGGTGGGCCGGCTGATGGACCGCTGCCCGGAGAACACCTACTTCATGGTGATGTCCGACCACGGCGAACTGTTCGGCGAGGACGGCTACTTCGGCCACGGCCCGATCTGCCACGAGAAGGTGTTCGAGGTCTTCTATCTGGAAGGGAAACTGCCGTGAGCAGGAACGTGGTCGATTCGCGCCTGATGCAGGCGGCCATCACCGAAGGGGCCGCCGGATTGGCTGCCGGCGACGGAGGACCGTTCGGAGCGGTGATCGTGCGGGAAGGCCGCGTCGTCGCGCGCGGGCACAACCAGGTGATCGGTCTGAACGACCCCACGGCCCACGCCGAAGTCCAGGCCATCCGCGCGGCCTGCCGCGCCCTGAACACGTTCGACCTGTCCGGTTGCGAGATCTACGCCACCTGCGAACCGTGCCCGATGTGCTTCGCGGCCATCCACTGGGCGCGGCTCGACCGCGTGCACTTCGGCGCCTCGCGCCAGGACGCGGCCGCAGCCGGCTTCGACGACGAGGCCATCTACGAAGTGCTGGCCGGCCGCCGCGAACCCTCGTTCAAGGTGTTGCCCGGAGTCGATGCCGAGGCCTGCCGGCACCTGATGCGGCAGTGGCACACCAGGGACGATCGCATCCCCTACTAGCCGGCACCGCCGGAAGGAACGCCGTGGGTTCCCACGACCACCATCACGAACACCGCCACCACGAACACGGACACGCGCACGGGCACAGCCACGGCGTGGCCGCCGTCGCCGGCCGCGCCTTCGTCATCGGCATCGTGCTCAACAGCGCCTTCGTGGCCGTCGAGGCCGGCGCGGGCCTGATGACCGGCTCCCTGGCGCTGCTGGCCGACGCCGGACACAACCTGAGCGACGTGCTGGGTCTGCTGCTGGCCTGGGGCGCCAGCCACCTCTCGAAGCGCGCGCCGTCGCGGCGACGCACCTACGGTTGGCGGCGCTCGACGATCATGGCGGCTCTGTTGAACGCGGTGCTGCTGCTGGTGGCGGTCGGCGGCATCGCCTGGGAGGCGATCCGCCGCGCGCAGGAACCGATCGCGGTGCCGGGCGGCCCCATCATGATCGTGGCGGGCATCGGTTTCCTGATCAACGGCGCCACCGCGCTGCTCTTCCTGTCGAGCCGCCGCCATGACCTGAACGCGCGCGGGGCGTTCCTGCACATGGCCGCCGACGCGGCGGTGTCTCTCGGCGTGGTCGCCTCCGGCGCCGCCATCCTGGCCACCGGCTGGGCATGGCTGGACCCGGCCGTCAGCCTGGTCATCGCCGTGGTCATCCTGGCGGGAACCTGGGGACTGCTGCGCGAGGCCACCGACCTGGCCATGGACGCGGTGCCCGCCGGCATCGACCCCGAAGCGGTGGCGGCCTGCCTGGGCTCGCTGCCGGGCGTGGTCGCGGTGCACGACCTGCACGTGTGGGGCATGAGCACCACGCAGTCGGCCCTGACCGCCCACCTGGTCAAGCCCGGCAAGGATGATGACGACGCGCTCATCGTCCGCGCTACGCAGGAATTGCGGGACCGCTTCGGCATCGACCACGTGACGCTGCAGTGGGAACGCACCGACGGCGACTGCCCGGGCGCGTCCTGCGGCCCCTCGGACCGGCAACTCTAGTACGACATCGCGTCCAGTTTCACCTTGCCGCGGAACACGCGGTAGATGTGGAACGTGTAGCCCACCACCAGCGGCATCCCGATCAGCGCCAGGATCATCATGGTCCGCAGGGTCAGCGGCGAGCTGCTGGCGTTGAAGCAGGTCAGGCTGGTGCCCGACGGCCCGTTGCCGTGGACCAGGTCCGGGAACATGCCCAGCCCCAGAATCAGCAGAAGCAGCAGAATGGCCGCCGACGAGGACAGGAACGCCGCCAGTTCGCGGCCCCGGTGCATCTCGCGCGGGATATTGGCGATCGCCAGCAGGCTGGCCAAAGGAGCCAGGAACAGCCAGGGGTGCGCCCGGAACGGCTCGGCCAGCCGGGGCAGGTACAGCAGCGTGGCCATCGTCTGCAGCACGTACATCAGCACGAAGGCGATGATCGTCGGACGGACCCAGCCGCGCACCCGCGCGTTCAGTTCGCCGTCCGTCTTCATCACCAGGAAGATGGCCCCGTGCATCATGAACAGCGCGACCACCGTGAACCCCGTCAGCAGCGCATACGGATGCAGCTGGTGCAGCAGGTTGCCGCGGTAGCTGAAGTCCGCCGCCACGGGCACGCCCCAGGCCAGGTTGCCCATGGCCACGCCGATGATGAACGAGCCCAGCACACTGGAGCCGCTGAAGGCGACGTCCCAGGCGGTCCGCCAGCGCGGACCCGGACGCAGGCTGCGTACGTGGATGGACACGCCCCTGAAGATGAGCATGAACAGCAGCAGGATGAAGGCGGTGTAGAAGCCGCTGAAGACCGTCGCGTACACGTCGGGGAACGCCGCGAACAGCGCGCCGCCGCCGGTGACCAGCCACACCTGGTTGCCGTCCCAGAATGGGCCGATGGCGTTCAGGAACACGCGACGTTCCGTGTCCCGTCGCGCCAGCAGATGCAGGGCGCCGACGCCCAGATCGAAGCCGTCGAGCACGGCGTAGCCCGCCAGCAGCGCGCCGACCAGCGCGTACCAGGCCACGTTGAGGAAGGGGCCGTCCATCACGCAACCTCCCCGTGGCCGGCGTCATCGTGCGGATCCGCCGCATGCGGCCCCTGCTTGATCTTCTGGTCCAGCAGCACGAAGAACACGACGAACAGAGCCAGGTAGATGACGGTGAACAGGATCAGCGACAGCAGCACCTGGCCGGGAGCGACCGTGGGGCTGACCGCTTCAGCGGTCCGCATCAGGCCATAGACGATCCACGGCTGCCGGCCGATCTCGGCCGCGGCCCAGCCCAGCTGGTTGGCCATCTGCGGAAGCAGCACGGCGAACACCATCACCCACAGCAGCGTTCGCGAACGGTACAGCACGCCCCGCCAGGCCAGCAGCCCGCCGACCCACGACAGCGCGATCAACGTCATGCCGATGGCCACCATCAGGTGGTAGAGCTGGAAAGTGGCCTGCACCGGCGGACGATCGCCGACCGGGATGTCGTTCAGCCCCTTGACGACCGTGTCGCGGCTGCCGCCGATCAGCACGCTGAGCAGACCCGGCACGCGGATGCCGTGCACGGTGCGGTTCTTCTCGTCCACCCAGCCCAGAATGGTCAGGTCGGCATTGGCTCCCGTCTCGTAGATGCCCTCGAACGCCGCCAGCTTGGCCGGCTGGTGCTCGGCCACCGTCACCGCGCTGCCGTGGCCCGACGCGAGTTGTCCCAGCGAAGCGACCATGCCGATGGCCAGCCCCACGCCGATCGAGGTCCGCGCCACGAAATGGTGCCGGTCGCGCAGCAGGTACCAGGCGCCGACCGACACGACGAAGAACGCCCCGGCCTGCCAGCAGCCCATGATCGTGTGGGCCAGCCGGTCCAGCGACGACGGGTTCATGACCATGCCCCAGAAGCTGGTGATCTCGGCCCGCGTGCCCTGGGCGGTCTCGACGAGTCGGTAGGCGGTCGGCGTCTGCATCCAGCTGTTGGCCACGACGATCCACACGGCGCTGAAGTGCGCGCCCAGGCAGACCATGACCGTGGCGAAGAAGTGCATGCGCGGGCCGACGCGGTCCCAGCCGAACAGAAGGACGGCCAGGAATCCGGACTCGAGGAAGAACGCGAAGATCCCCTCGGCCGCGAGCGGGCCGCCGAAGATGTCGCCCACGAAGCGCGAGTAGCGGGCCCAGTTGGTGCCGAACTCGAACTCCATGACGATGCCGGTGCCCACGCCGAACGCGAAGATCAGCCCGAAGATGCGCACCCAGAACTGCGACAGCTCGCGGTAGCGCGGCTGGCGCGTCTTCAGGTACATCGCCTCCATCACCACCAGGGCGACGCCCAGGCCGATGCTGAGCGGCGGGTACAGGTAGTGGAAGCCGATCGTGATGGCGAACTGCAGGCGGGACAGCAGGACCAGATCCATGGAGGCACCTCGGGCAGACGGGCTGCGCAGAGTGGCGGCAGCGCCGCCGGCCGATTCGTAATGTCGCAGGTCACGCCCCGGGAGGCAACATACTTGACAAAAATGGTAATCATTCCTATATCAGTGCGTAATCATAGGATATGAAGCCGGAGGCCGTCCGCGGCCCCGCCCGACAATACCGGCAACGCGACCGGCGACCCGTGCAAGGAGAGGTTGGAACATGCCTTACCCCGAACAGCTCGTGGCCCCCATGCGGGCCGAACTGACCAGCGCCGGCGTGCAGGAATTGCGCACGCCCGCGGAAGTCGACGACTGGTTCGCGCAGTCGCAGGGCACGTCCCTGCTGCTGGTCAACTCGGTCTGCGGTTGCGCCGCCGGCAGCGCCCGCCCCGCGGTCAAGCTGGCGATGCAGCACGGCAAGCGGCCCGCCCGCGTGGCCACCGTGTTCGCCGGCCAGGACCTCGAGGCCACCGCGCGCGCGCGGCAGCTGATCGGCGACGTGCCGCCGAGCAGCCCCTCGATCGCGATGCTGAAGGACGGCGAACTCGTGCACTTCGTGCCGCGCCACCTGATCGAAGGCCAGTCGGCCGAGGTCGTGGCCAGCGAGTTGACCGACGCCTTCGCCCAGCATTGCTGAACGTCTGAAAGGACGCACCATGGGAACATTCCACAACGACAAGGGCGAACTGCACGGCATCACCGTCTACGCGCAGTCGGGCAACACGGTCTATGTGGGCCGCTGCGACGTGCTGGATGACGAGCGGCTCGTGCTGCACGACGCCGATGTCCACGTCGAGGGACCGAACGGCCTCGGGGAAGACGAGCGCACCAACGAACAGTATCTGCAGCGGGCCGCGCGCTTCGGCGTCTGGAAGAAGCACGACCTGCTGGTGCTGCCCGCGGCCGAACTCGGCCCGGTGCGTCCGCTCGGCGATCTGGTGCGCGCCGCCGCGGCCAGGCCGGCGGAATCGACGGCGTCCGCACCGGCGGCTCCCGTGGCCGACCTTGCGCCCGCGGCCGCCGATGGCGCCGCGGACGATGTCGTCACCCTGACCCCCGGCGCCGCCGCCGAGGTGCGTCGCCTCCTGGCGGCCGAGCCCGAGCCGGGCCGCGGCCTGCGCCTGGGCGTGGCTGGCGGCGGCTGTTCCGGCCTGACCTACAAGGTCGAATTCGACCGCCGCCGTGACGGCGACGTGGTCGTGGCGCACGACGGGTTCGAGGTCTTCCTGGACCGCAAGAGCGCCATCTACCTGCGGGGCATCACTGTCGACCATCAGCCCGGGCTGACGGGCCGCGGCTTCCAGTTCCGCAACCCGAACGCCACCAACACCTGCGGCTGCGGCGAAAGCTTCGCGGTATGACCGGCGCCGGCGCCCTGTGCCGGCTCGCGCGCGAGCGCGGTCTGATCACGCCCTGGAACGGCGTGCCGGCCCTGGGAGCCCTGCTGGTCGCCGGTCCGGACGCCTCCGCCCACCTGCAGTCCCAGTTGACGAGCGACGTGACGGCGCTGGCTCCCGGCGAAAGCCAGCCGTCGGCCCGCCTGAACCGCGCCGGCGCGCTGATGGTCGATTTCACGCTGGCGCGGCTGCCCGAGCGCGGCCAACCCTTCGCCGCGTTCCTGGTCATTGTCGACCGCGGCCTGGCCACCATGCTGGCGGACGACCTGCGTGAGCACGTTGTCACCGGCGACGTGCTCATCGACGACGTCTCGGCCGACTTCGACGGCTGGTTGCTGCAGGGACCGCAGGCGCCGGCGGCAGCGGCTGCGATCGAACGGCCCTCCGCTTCCGGCACGCCTGGTGCGCCCGCCGAAACCTGGTCCATCGAACTGCCTCTGACGGGCGATCCCGGCTGCCTGCTGCTGCAGCCCCGGGGCGCGAAGCCGGCCCTGGGCCCGGTGGTGGAAGCGGCCGCCGCGATCCACGGTCTGACCCCCTGGCCCATCGATGCGCACGGCGAGAAGGCGTGGCGCTGGCTGTGTCTGGAAGCGGGTCGCCTGCGCGCCGGTGTCGATTACCTGCCCGGCCGCCGCGCCCTGGCCCAGACCGGGCTGGAGCAGGCGGTGGTCAGCCTGACCAAGGGTTGCTATCTGGGGCAGGAAGTCGTGGCCCGCGTGCGCACCTACGGCTCGGTGCCCGAAGCGGCGCGCGCGATCCTGTTCGAGGCTACCGCGAACGAAGCCGCGCCCGCCGTCGATCGCCCCGGCGTGCCGGTCCACGCCGAAGACGGCCGGACGATCGGCACCTGGGCCTCGGCCGGCTGGTCGACGCTCTGGCAGGCGCCCGTGGCCATTGCTTTCCTGGACCGCGCGCACCGCACACCCGGCACGCAGCTGAACCTGCGCCTGGCCGACGGCTCGGTTGCGCCGGCACAGGTGCGCCTCTCGCCCCTGCACGCGGCCGCCGGCGGCGGCAACGAGCGCGCCCGCCAGTTGCATGAACGGGCCGTGCACCGGTTCAGCCGCGGCGACGACAACGGCGCCATCGAACTGCTGCAGCAGGCGCTGCGCAGCGATCCGTCGCTGGCCGAGGCCGGCGAAGCCCTGGGCGTCATCCTCGGCCGTGGAGGCCGCTTCCACGAGGCCATCGACATCTTCAAGCAGCTCGAGGAGCTGGCCCCCGACGAACCGATGGTCCACACCAACCTGTCGCTGTTCTACATGAAGCTCGGCGACCGGCAGGAAGCCGAACGGCAACGTGAACTGGCGACACTCAAGCGCTTCGCGGGCATCGACGACCGCCGCGAATCGGAGGAGCGCGCCGCCGCCGAGACGGCCGCCCGCCGCGGCGACGCGGCCCGCAAGCTGGCCATGTTCATGGAAGTGCTGGATCTGGATGGCGACGACCCGCTGGCTCTGATGGGCGCCGGCAACGCGCTGACGACGCTTGACCGCCACGCCGAAGGCGAGCCCCTGCTGGCCCGCGCCCGCGCGGCGCAGCCCGACAACAGTGCCCTCTATTTGGCGCACGGCCGCGTGCAGGAACTGCTGGGGCGCGGCGCCGAAGCCGCCGACACCTACCGCACCGGCATCGTGGTCGCCAGCCGCAAAGGTGACCTGCAGCCTCTGCGCGAAATGGAACACCGCCTGCTGATGCTGACCGCCGCGGTCTGAGATCCTGCCCCGGGAACCCTAGATCGCGTGCCGCGCGACGATCGCCGGCGTCACCTGGTCCAGCCTCGTCACCGACGCCGCGGTCTCGCGCGCACCGTCACCCCACACCATCAGCGGCACCGGATTCGTGGTGTGCCGGCGCGTCGTGGCGTCCTCGAGATTGCCGTGGTCGCTGGTCAGCAGGACCTGCGTGCCATCCCGCAGTTCCGCGGACAGTTCGTCGAGCACCGCGCGCACGAACGCATCCAGCTTCACCAACTCGCCCGCGATCAGCGCCGCATCGCCGGTGTGCCCCGCCTTGTCGCTCAGGAAATACTCGTAGAGCGTGAAGCCGCCGCCGTCACGTGCGGCGCGCGCCAGCACGCGCCCGGCTTCGTCGGCCGTGCCCGGCGGCAGGTCGAAGCCGCGCGCGATCAGATCGGCGTTGGTGAAGTCCTGGTAGATCGAGCGCCCGGCCGCGACATCGTCCAGCGTGAAGAACGGCAGGTCGGCCGCGAGATTGCACACCGTGGTGGCCGAAAGCGTCAACTGCCTCTCGCGCGACAGTTCCCAGAACCGCGGACGGAACGCGTTGAGAAAGCGCGCCGGCACGCCGCGCCGTGTCAGCGTGCGCAGCACCGAGTGCTCCAGCAGGATGTTCCGCAGCGCTTCGTTCGGGAATCCGGTCAGGTGCTGGCCGATGGCCGCCTGGCTGTTGACGCCCGACAGCAGCGTGGTCTGCCCGGTGGCGCTCTGCGGGGTGCCGGGGACGCCCAGCACCGCGTCGACGGGGCGCGCCCAGCCGTCGCCGAACACAGGCACCGGTGCCTCGGCGGCCGAAGCCGCAGCCGGCAGGCGAAAAACCTCGCCGCCGTACGCATGCTGGGGATTGGTCAGCGGCGAGGGAGCGCCCCAGCCGAGGCCGTCGATGAAGATGAGCAGTGTGCGGTTCAACAGACCCGTGCCCCGGTTGACCCCGGGGTGCATCCCCCGCGGGCCCCACCAACATGCGTGCGGAGGCCGGCCGCCGCCAGCCCGACCGATCAGGTCGGACGTTCGGCCGGTGACAGCCACGTTGAGGAGCGTGTACCATCCGCGGATGGACAAGCCAACGGTATCCGCTCCCGCGAGTGCCCCTCGCACTTCCCTGATCCGCTACGCCTGGATCTCGATCGTCGCGTCGCTGCTGACCATCGCCCTCAAGGCGAGCGCCTACCTGCTCACCAACTCCGTCGGCTTCCTGTCCGATGCGGTGGAGTCGGTCGTCAACCTGGTCGCCGGCGTCATGGCGCTGGCCATGCTCACCATCGCCGCGCGTCCCGCCGATGCCGGCCACGCCTACGGGCACAGCAAAGCCGAATACTTCTCCAGCACCACCGAGGGCCTGCTGATCCTGGCCGCGGCGGCCGGCATCATCGCCACCGCCGCCCAGCGCCTGGCCGACCCGCCGCCCCTGGAGCGACTCGGCATCGGCCTGGCCATCTCCATCTCCGCCTCGCTGGTGAACCTCGTGGCCGCGCGCATCCTGCTGAAGGCGGGAAGGCGCGACAACTCCATCACGTTGGAGGCCGATGGCCAGCACCTCATGACCGATGTCTGGACCTCGGTGGGCGTCATCGCGGGCATCGGCCTCGTGGCGGTGACGGGCTGGCAGCGGCTCGATCCGATCATCGCCATTCTCGTCGGCCTGAACATCATCCGGGCCGCCTACCAGATCCTGCGCCGATCGGTGGCGGGTCTGATGGATGCCTCGCTGCCGGGGGCCGAATTGAAGATCATCGAGGACGTGATGGCGCGCTATGGGCCAAAGGGCGTCAGCTTCCATGCGCTGCGCACACGCCAGTCGGCGGCGCGGCAGTTCGTTTCGGTGCACATGCTGGTGCCCGGCGCCTGGACGGTCCACGACGCGCATCATGTCGCGGAGGACTTCGAAGGCGACCTTCGCCGGGAACTGCCTGATGCCGTCATCCTGACCCATCTGGAGCCGGTGGACGACGTGATCTCCATGCGGGATGTGCACGAGCAGTTCGATTGACGGCGGAAGTTCTCTTGCTAATTATGATCATATGCTCGATATTGGACCCTGAGGTGTCCACGTGCCCAGACCCCCCTGCTGCCGCCGAATCGAAGGGAAGCCGATCGCTTCGGTATTCAAGCCGACCGGCATCCCCACGCATGAGCTGACCACCGTCGTGATGTCCCTGGACGAATTCGAAGCCGTGCGCCTGGCCGACCTGGAAGGTCTCTACCAGGCCGGGGCCGCCGAACGCATGGGCATCTCACGGCCCACCTTCGGGCGCATCATCGAATCGGCGCACCGCAAGGTCGCCCAGGCGCTGGTCCGCGGGCAGGCCCTGATGATCGAAGGCGGAACCGTCGTCACCACAGATCCCCTGGACACTCCCTGGACCGTCTGCAGCCATGCCTGGCAGGGGCCGGAAGCCTGCCCGCGCTGCCGTGACGATGCCGACGGCGCGTCTGTGATACCATTGAGCCCGGCGGTCGATTCGCGGCCGTGCCGGGGACGACGTCGACCGTGCGGCAAGGAATGACGCCGTGCGCGTCGCCGTCACCGTCGACACACAGGAAGCGAGGATGACCATGAACATCTGCATCCCCACCACCGAGGACAACGGGCTCGAAAGCCGCGTCAGCGCCCACTTCGGGTCGGCGCCCTTCTTCGCCATCGTGGATTCCGAGAGCCGCGCCTGCCGCACCGTCTCGAACGCCCACGACCACCACGAGCACGGCCGTTGCCAGCCGATGGCCGCGCTGGAAGGACAGGATGTGGCGGCCGTGGTGGTCGGCGGCATCGGCGCCGGCGCGCTGTCGAAGCTGACGGCGTCGGGCATCCGCGTCTACATGGCCCGGGCCGGCTCGGTCGGCGAAGCGGTCGATGCCTTCAATACCGGGACGCTGGCCGCGATCACGCCGGCCGCCGCCTGCCAGGGTCACGGGCAGAGCGGACCCGGAGCGCACAGCCACACCCAACAGGGGCAGAACCGCTTCGGACAGGGCCCTCAGGGTCCCGGTTCGGGCAGTCCCCGCCGCGGCGGGCGGAGCGGCGAGCGGTGAGCCGCGCGACCTGCAGGTGTCCTGCAACGTCACCGGCCGCCGACGCCCCGGACGCCGGAGCCTTCAAAGCGATGCAGACGGCCGAGCACGCATGTTGCGTGGTCTGCGGCGCCGCGAATCCGACCGGACTGCAGATCAGGTTCGAGCCCCGCGCACCGGGCATCGTTTCCGCCAGTTTCACCGGCAATCCGGCGCTCGAAGGTTATCCCGGACTGCTGCACGGCGGCATCATCGGCGCGCTGGTCGACGGCGCCATGACGAACTGCCTGTTCTCGCTGGGCATTCCCGCGGTGACCGCCGAACTGTCGGTGCGCTATCTCGAAGGGGTGCGCGCCGACCAGCCGGCGGAGATCACGGCCTGGCGCCTCCGCACCCGCGGGCACCTGTACGCCATGCAGGCGGAGATCCGGCAGGACGACCGCGTGGTGGTGCGGGCCTCGGCCAAGTTCATGGACAAACGCCGGTCACGCGCGCTGGCCGTCTGATCTTTCCGGGCACACCGGACCCGGGATCGCAACCCGTACAGCCGATAAGGAGGATGTCCGAATGGCCACGAAGACGAAGGTCGCGATCATCATCTGCGACCGCTACCACACCTGCGCCGGCGGCAAGTGCCTGCGGGCCCTGCACCAGCGTGAAGGCGCGTTCGAAGCGTACCGGGACCAGGACGTGGAACTGGTCGGCTTCACGACCTGCGGCGGCTGTCCGGGCGGCAACATCGAGTACGCGCCCGAAGAGATGGTCAAGAACGGCGCCGAAGTGGTGCACCTGGCGACGGGCCTGCTGGTGGGCTACCCGCCCTGCCCGCACCTCGATCATTTCATCGCGATGATCCCGAAGAAGTTCGGACTGCGCGTGGTGGTGGGCACGCACCCCATCCCGCAGAAGTACTGGCTGCTGCACGGCAGCCTGAACACCTGGACGGAACCGCGCTGGGACGGGCATCTGGCCGCGACGCGCGCCGATGAAAAGGTCCGGTTGGCGTACGACTAGGCAGCAAAGCGCCGCGTCTCGACACCGGGTCCCGGCGCCGACGCGGTCACAGAAGCCGCAAAGCTCCCGGCAGCACCCTCGCCTGGAGCGAGCGGTGCTCCCCGCAGTACTCGCCGTCCATGTAGACCGGCACCGGCGTTTCGGCGCGCAGCTCCAGCCAGGAACTGCGCGCGCGCCGGATGCGCGCGTCGTGCGGTTCGCGTCCGCGCAGCACCGGCCCCAGCGCGGTGATGATCCCCCACCGCCCCATCGCGGCGACCGTCACCAGGTCGAGCGCGCCGTCGTCGGTGCGCGCGGCCGGGCACAGCCGGAACGCGCCGCCCACCCGGCGGCCGTTGAGCAGCGCGCCGGTGGTCAGCGGCCCCGCGAACGAGCCGCCGTCCCAGGTGAGTTCCAGCGGGTAGCTGCGCAACGAGGCCAGCGCGCGCGCCAGCGCCACGAAGTACAGGGCCGGCCCCCGCACGCCGCGCACATGGTGGCTCAGGCGGTTCACCTCGGCCTCGAAGCCGAAGCCCAGGTTGTTGTGGAAGCGTCCGGCCTCCCAAGCGCCGAGATCGACGCGCTGTTCCCGGCCGCCCGCGATGCGCGCCACCGCGGCTTCGAGACCGCCCGTCAGGCCGTGCTGCCAGGCGAAATCGTCGCCGCTGCCGGCCGGAATGACGCCCAGTCGCTGGCGTTCCAGATCGAGACCCTGGATCACTTCGTGCACGGTGCCGTCGCCGCCCACGGCGATGACGGGATCGCCCTCGGCGTGGCGGGCCAGTTCGGTGGCATGGCCGGGCCGCTCGGTCAGGGCGATCGTGACCCTCAGGTCGTGGCGGGCAAATGCGCGGCGCAGGCGCTCGGCATCGGGGCCCTGCCGCGAGCGGCCGGCATGGGGGTTCAGGATGAGGAATGGATGCATGGTCCCCTCGGGGCTCCGGCCACCCTACCGGAAGATCGCCTTCACCCGGCCCCACGAATCCGGCTCGACGCCGCTGCTGCCGCCCGCGGCGCTCTTCTGGTCCGCGGTCAGATCGACCTGCCCGATCATGCGGTAGTACGGCTTCGTAACGCCGGCAACCACCGAGTCGCGGGGCGTCACATAGAACCGGATGGCGCCCTGGACCTTCAGCGTCTCGTTCACCTGGCCACGATCGAAGAGGATCACCACTTCGTACAGGGCGGACTGGACGTTCGGGATCTGGTCCTGCGCGGACGACAGCGCCCACGAGCCCTGTCGGGCGAATGTCTGGAACGCGATCGTCTGGATGCCGGGGACCAGCGCACCCATCGGGTCGAGCACATCCTGTCTCGAGAACATGCGCTCGCCGATGCGCCGCTCCTCGGCCACGTCGAGCCAGGCGCCCAGCGTCGGGAAGCTGTTGACGGTGCTTTCCTGCAGGATGGTGACGTAGTCCGGATGCAGCATGTTCGCCAGCGCGTCATAGTCGAGCGACTCGTAAATGGTCTGGAAGTTCTGCATGAGCTTGTCCGGCGTCTCGGGGAACGGCAGCGACTCCGGCACGACGGGCGTCACCGGCACCTCTTCGTCGCTGCAACCGCAGACGCCGGTCAGGCCGAACAGGACGGCCATCAACAGAAGCCCTTGTCGTAACGTCAACTTCCCCACCTCTGCGTCGGTTAACTTGCATGTCGGTTAACTTGCATGTCGGTGAACTTGCATGTCGGTGAACTTGCATGTCGGTGAACTTTTGCATCGCCGAATCGATCCGCGCGCCCGGCGCGGCCCCGGCGGTCGTCGTTGATGATACCATGGCCCCGGGCGGACGGTACCGAAGAAACCGAATCGATTTCCAGAGCGCCCGCGGTCTGTTATGTTACCATCTCTGAAATCACGTCGCCGGCACCATGCCCGACCGACGCCGCCCGGTATTTTCTGTGACTTGGAGACCATGACATGTGGAAAGATTGGGGCGTCGGTGGATGGGTCGCGGCGGGCTGGATCGGCGCCGCGGCGGGCCGGACTCCACGCACATCCGGACCTTCCCCTCGGTCTCGTGGCAGGCATGTGGGTCGCGTTCTTCGGCGCCTACTACGTGACCACGTCGACCCGCCGCGCCCTGGCCACCGATGCCGGCCAAATGGCCGCGCTGTCGGCGACCATCGTGTTGGCCGTGATGGCGATGTTCGCAACGATCCGCCTTGCGCGCACGCTGAAGGTCAGGGCTCCGGCGGTTCTGCGCCGTGGCCGCGCGTCCGCCTGGGTCCTGGTCGCCGTCGTGTTCGCTTCCCCGGCCCTGGCCCTGGTCGTCGAACGCCGTGACGGGTCCTCCGGGGCCACCGCCGGCGACCCGCCCCGCGGCTTCATCCTGGTATCCCTGGACGCGGCCCGCGGTGACCGGATCAGCGGCCTGGGCTATCCGCGGCCCACGACCCCGCACATCGACGCGATCCTGGCCAACAGCCTGGTCTTCGGTCGGGCGCACACCGAGATGTCTGGTTCCGCCCCCGGACACGCCAGCATGCTCAGCGGACTGCCGCCGGCCGCGCACGGGGTCACGACGAATACGGGGATTCTCGGCGAAGAAGTCGTGACCATGGCCGAACGACTCAGGGACGCGGGATTCAACACCGCGGCCTTCATCGACAACTACTTCCTCGAGTCGCGCTTCGGTTTCGACCAGGGCTTCGACACCTTCATCAACCAGTACCGGGCCACCCACCTGGACGGATGGCACCCGCGGCTGCTGTTGCGCGCCACGAGCCTGTTCCATTTCTGGGCGCGTGCGACCCAGCTGAGCCATCCGAAGAGCGACGACAGCATCGAAGAGGCCCTGACCTGGCTGCGTCACCGGCCCGGCGGCGACTTCTTCGTCTTCCTGCACGTCATGGATCCCCACGCGCCCTACGATGCCCCCGCGGATCTGCGTGACCGGTTCTACGCCCCGCAGGGTCCCCGCGTGGTGGACACGGAGGATCTGCGCCGCGACATGGACCGGATGTCGCCCGATGAAGCCCAGGCGCTGTGCGACCTCTACGATGGCGGGGTGGCCCAGGCCGATCGCAAGGTCGGGCGGCTCATCGCCGAACTGAAGAAGTTGGATCTCTTCGACTCGACGCTGCTCGTGATCACCTCCGATCACGGCGAGGTGCTGGCCGAACACGGCAATGTCTTCGACCACGGAACGATGTGGAACGGCGATCTCCATGTGCCGCTGATCTTCTCGTATCCGGACCGGCTGCCGGCCGGCAGGCTGGTGGAGCATCCCGTCTCGGCGAGCGCGATCGTCCCCACTGCGCTGGCCTTGCTGGATGTGCCCTACGAGGAACAGGGAAAGAACGGGTTTCATCAGAGCCTGCTGGAGCCCGATCCGGCCTGGGTCTTCGCGATCGGAGCCGAGCAGGACCGGATCGGGGCCTGCGTCATCGGGGATCGCTACAAACTGATGGTCTGCGACGGCCGCACGGTCGGGTTCTATGATCTGGCGGATGATCCCGGTGAATTGCGCGATCTCTCGCCGGCCCTGGCCACCGCCGACAGCACCCTGACCTGGGTCCGGGAAGCGAGGCGGATGGAAATCGCGTTGCTGGCGTGGCAGGAAAAGTGCAAGGGAAGCCTGGTCACCGCCGGCGTGCAGGCACTGACGGACCATGATCGCGAGAACATCAGGCGTCTGCGCTCCCTCGGCTACGTGCACTGACGGTTGGATCACTCCAGCGTCTCGCCCTGACCGTTCTCCCGGCCATCGCCCGGCCACGTGAACACATCCTCGACACCGACGCCGAACACGCGGGCGATCCGGAAAGCCAGCACGAGGCTCGGGCTGTAGCGGCCCGCCTCGAGGAAGACGATCGTCTGCCGCGCGACCTCGCAGCGGGTCGCCAGTTCCTGCTGCGTCATCTCGCCGTGTTCGAAGCGAAGGCGGCGGATGCTGTTGCCGAGTTCCGGTCGGTCCATGGTCAATCGCCCGCGGCCAGCGGGCGGCGCGATAGCACCAGCACCGACGCCGAGCGGACCACGAGCATCGCGACGAAAGCACCGGTGATCAGGGCGGGGAGCACGCCGACATCGACGACGGGCGGATCCAGCCGGAAATGGGTCAGCCAGACCAGCATGCCGGCCACGACGAGGAACAGATAGGCCGCCAGGCCGCCGAAAACCTCGGCCCGGCGTTCGATCTGCCGCTCCCGTTCATCAGGGGTCACCGGGAAAGCCCGCGGAACGACCGCGGTCAGGGCCAGGATCGACATGGCTGCGGGCGCAACGTTCGCCCCCGCAACCGCCCGAAGCACACCATAGACGGCCAGCGTGAGCAAGCCGATGCCGAGTGAGTACCAGGCCGATTTCTGCTGAACTGACATGGCGCATCCTCCTGTCCGGGGTCGTCCCGGCAGTCTGATCCACCGATGTCGCGATGTCAACTATTTATTACTTTATGTTGTGTATTTATTACACCTTCATGCGAAGTGTCGAGCGGTCAGCCTCCAGCCAGGGCGGACATCCGCGCCTCGAGCCTGTCCACTTCCCTGCGCGCCGGAAATTCCGGATCCGATCCGCCGAGGCTCCACTTCAGTCGCTCCAGGGCGGCCCGCGCCGCGGCGCCCTGCCGGAGTTCCAGATGGCACTCCACCTTCAGGACCAGCGCCGGGATCAGCCGCGGATTGACCGCGAGCATGCGATCCAACTCCACGAGCGCCGCCGCCGCGTCACCGCCGGCCAGCAGGTCGGCCGCCAGCCGGCGGTGCAGATACCATCGTTCGTGATAAGGCTTGCCGGCCAGCGCGTCGATGGCGCGCCGCCAGCCGGCGGCTCCGGCCCGGACATCGCCTCGGGCGTCGGCGACGCGGGCTTCGAACTGGAAGACGTCGCTGTCGATGTCCTTGCCTGCTTCCGCGGCACCCTGATCGCCTCCGTCCTGGCGCCAGGCCGCCAGAGCGGAGTCTGCCACGGCCCGCCCCCGGTCCGCCTGCCCCAGCTCGGCCAGCCGGAAACAGCGCATCCGCACGCTGAGCTTGTCGTCGGGATAGCGACTGATGTAGCCGGCCGTCGCGCGTTCCGTTTCTTCCGCCAGACCGAGTTCGCGGAAGGTGCGGATGATCACGAGGTCCACCAGCTTCTCCAGATCGGAACCGGCGACCTGGGTGCGCACCTTCTCCAGGATGTCCAGACCGCGCACGATCTGCCCGCGCACGAGGTAGCTCCCGCCCAGATTGATCAGCGACTGGTAGAAGTCGGGCTGCATGGTGACCGAAGCCAGGAACTCGGATTCCGCTTCCTCGTAGCGGCCCATCACCATCAGGATCTCGCCCAGCGAGTCGCGCGCATTCGCCAGCCCCGGCGAAAGGAACGC
This sequence comes from bacterium, assembly GCA_020049465.1. Taxonomy (GTDB): domain Bacteria; phylum Krumholzibacteriota; class Krumholzibacteriia; order LZORAL124-64-63; family LZORAL124-64-63; genus CAINDZ01. The sequence goes on from JAIFKS010000027.1 coordinate 37,865, forward strand.
ATACTTCTGCATGTAGTCGATGGCCTCGTCGAAGCGGCCGCGATCGAGTTCCATGTAGCCGAGCATGTTGTAGCTGATGGCGTAGTTCGGATCGATGTCGAGTATGTCCAGCCAGGCCTGTTCGGCCGCGTCCTGGTCGTCGCCGCGCGTGGCCTGGGCTGCCACGGCCACCAGAACGTGGATGTTCTTCGGCTGTTCTTTCCGCAGGCGCGCCAGCAGCGAATCGCGGTCGGTGAAGAAGCGGCTGCGGCGGAAAGCGCCCAGCCGGAGTTGGGCCACCATGCGGCGGTCGTCGTCCCGGATCGCCTGGACCAGACTGTCGGCGCGCGCCAGTTCCACCGTCTCGTTCCGGCGCTCACCGAGGCGATAGAAGGCCATGGTGCGCGCGATCGCCGCCTCGGCCAGCGACGGATCCATCTCCAGGCACTGTCCCAGCTTCCGTACGGCATCCTGCAGGCGCAGCGCGTTCAGATCCCCGGTGCCTTCGTCGCAGAGCGCCAGCGCCGCGGGGTTCTTCGACGGCTGAGCCGACCGGTCCCATTTCGCCAGCCCCAGGCCCAGGCCCGCCAGGAGCAGAGCGATGACCAGACCCATGCGCAGGTAATTCACGGCACCCTCCGGGACTGCAGCGGGAACGGGCCCGCCCAACCGCTGAGGCGCCCGTCCGTGCGACAAGACCAACCATGAATACGCCCCGGGGTGCCGGCGGGTTGCAATCGGCGCCCCGCCGTCCGCATTCGGGATCCGTCCGGGATCCGGACGTGGTATCATCCACCGGTGGACCCATGGAATCGGCGCTGTGGACACAAGGGAGCGGGCGGCATGCGAACCCGGATCGGATTCCTGACGACCATGGCCTTCCTGATCTGCGGCAGCGGCGCCTCTGTGTCTGCCGCCATCATCCATGTGCCCACCGATCATCCCGACATCGCCTCCGCCCTGGCCGCTGCCGTCGCCGGCGATCAGGTCGTCGTGGCGGCCGGCACCTATCCGGAGCACGATCTGATCCTGCGGTCAGGCGTGGTTCTGCGCGGGGCGACCGGCAACCCGGCCGATGTCGTCATCGACGGCACGAGGTCCGGGCGCTGCGTGTACGGCGCGGGTCTTGACGCCGCCACGCGCCTGGAAGCGCTCACGCTGACCAACGGCCTGCCTGGCGCCGGTTCCGCGCCGGACGAATCGGCGGGAGGCGGGCTCTTCGTGGACGGCGGGGCGCTCACCGTGGCGAACTGCGTCTTCTCGCGCAACGAGACGGCTGTCGGCGGCGGGGCATTCGTCAAAGGAACAGGGACGCCTGCTTTTGTCGGCTGCGTCTTCGACGGCAACGAGGCCACCGAATCGGCAGGGCTGTTCCTGCGCGGCGTCTGCAACCCCATCGTCCAGGACTGTGTCTTCCGCAACGGCGTCCGCACGCTGCTCGGCGGCGGTCTGACGTGGGCAGGATCGGGACAGGCGCTGATCGAGCGCTGCACGGTAGAGGACAACACCGTGTACGAAAGCGGCGGCGGCGTCGAAGTCATCGGCACCCGGGCGGTAGCCGTCCTGCGGGACTGCCTGATCCGTCGCAATGCCGCGGCGTACGACGCCGGCGGCTTGTATGTCGGCAACTACGGAAGCGCCATCCTCGAGCGCTGCGAGATCACCGGCAACAGCGCGGCCGGCGCCGGCGGCGGCATCCTCCTGGGCACGGGCGCGGTCCTCACCGCCATCGAATGCACCATCCTCGACAATGCGGCCCCGGTCGGGCCCGACGGCAGCATCGGGCCGTCCGCCTCGGCGACCTTGACGTGCTGCGTGTTCGCGCCGGACGCCTGGCAGACCCTGGGCTCGCTGATCGTGAACAACGACGATTGCGCCGTGGCCGTCGAGACCACCGGCTGGGGCGAGCTCAAGGCGATGTTCCGGCCCTGAGCCGAAGGGACGAGCCGGACCTGGAGCGCGCCGGAAATTCCCCTTGGGGGATTCCCCACGACGATTCATCCTTGCCCATCTGCACCGCGCGACCGCCCCTGGCGCCGGTCGTGCTGAACACCAGCGTCGTCCCGAGGCCGTCTCCCGCATGAAAAGGCCGGCAAATCGCCTGGATCAAGTGCTGCGGGGAGACCGGATGCGCACCCGCCTGCTCAGGCTGCTGCATTACCGCGTCTGGCTGATCGACCACTGCCACATCACCCAGACCCAGCAGATCCTGTTGCTGGCTGCGCTCGTCGGCGCCCTGGGCGGGCTGACGACCGTCCTGCTGCGCGCGGCCATGAACGGGTTGCATGTCCTGCTGACCGGGCAATCGGGGGGCCTGGTCGACTCGTTCGGAGCCATGACCCGTGACCGGCGGCTGCTCGTTCCGGCCGTGGGCGGCGTCGTCGCGGGCGCCGTCATCCACTTCGGCAGCCGCCTGGGCCGCAGTGCCCGCACCACCGATTACATGGAAGCGGTGGCTCTCGGTCGCGGCAGCCTGTCCGTCCGCTCGAGTCTGGTCAAGATCACTTCGGCCACGTTCTCGGTGGCGTCCGGTGCCTCGATCGGGCGCGAAGGGCCGCTGGTCCAATTGTCGGCCCTGGCCGCTTCGCTGCTGGGACGATTCCGCAACTGGCCCGCGCCGCGTCGGCACATCCTGGTGGCCTGCGGTGCGGCGGCTGGAGTGGCAGCCGCCTACAATGCGCCCATAGCCGGCGCACTCTTCGTGTCCGAGATCATGCTGCAATCGATCGCGATGGAGACCCTGGGCCCCCTGGTCGTGTCCTCGGTCCTCGCCACGCAGGTCATGCGCTGGTTCAGCGGCAGCCAGCAGCTCTATAGCATTCCGGCATTCCATCTGGCGTCGGGCTGGGAGCTGGCACTGTACGCGGCGCTCGGCATTATCTGCGGACTCCTGGCACCCCTGTTCATGAGGCTGCTGCGCCTGAGCGAGGCGGGGTTCGGCCTGCTCCGGCTGCCCGCGTACCTTCGCATGGGGTTGGGCGGCCTCATGGTCGGCGCCATCGCCATGTACTACCCGCAGGTGTGCGGCAACGGCTACAGCGTCATCGTGTCGATCCTGAATGTGGATCTGGTCTGGCAGAGCCTGGTCATGATCCTGGCGCTGAAGATCCTTGCCACGAGCGCAACCTTCGGCTCCGGCGCCGTCGGCGGCGTTTTCACGCCGACGCTCTTCGTGGGCGCCGGCTTGGGCTACCTGTTCGGAACGGCGGGTGCGGCGCTGGCGCCCCGATGGACCGGTACACCGGGAGCCTACGCCCTGGCCGGCATGGGCATGTTCATCGCCGCGGCGACCCGGGCGCCATTGACCGCGATCCTGATGGTCTTCGAAATGACGCTCGACAGCAATGTCATCATCCCGTTGATGCTGGGGTGCGTCACGGCCTATTACACAGCCAGCACGATCGACTCCCGCTCCCTCTACAGCCACGCGCTCGCGCGCAAAGCCATCGACGGCATGCCCCGCGATTTCGCCGCCATGCCGGTCAGCGAATTGATGAAGGCGGAGGCGATCACGGTCATGACCGATTCGCCGTTCTCCGCGGTCGCCCGCGCGTTCATCGCCAACAACATCAAATACCTCTACGTGCTCGATACCGGTGATGAATTCCGCGGCGTCGTCAGCCTGCAGGACACCAAGCCGTTCCTCAACGATCCCAAGCTGGCCGACGTCGTGCTGGCGATCGACATCATGAGGGATTCATTCCCGGTGCTGCATCCCGACAGCACGATCGCCGAAGCCATCGAGGCGTTCGGCCACCATGACGGCGAGCGGCTCCCGGTCGTCACGCGTCAGGAGCGCCGTCTGCTCGGGCGCGTGGCCAAAGCCGACGTGATGATCGCCTTTGCCCACCGCGCGGCGCCGGCACCGGCGGCCTGAACCTCGGCGCCCCCGCCGCAATGCGCGGCACGGGAGACAACCGCTCGCAACCATACCACCCGGATGCGCTCCTGTTTCCGCCCCACAATTTCGTGAACAATCCCGGTCCATCCGCGTAGCAGCCTGACGCCGCATCACCGGATCACGCCCTGTCGATGACCGGCCACGGCGCCCGTATCCCCACCAGGAAACGAGGTCCATGATGAACAGAAAGCTATCGCTTGGCACAACGCTGCTGATGCTCCTGGTGGCCACGGTCGCCACTGCCGAAACCGTGGCCGGGCTCCCGTTGCATGTCCAGCGGCTGGCGCCGGAAGTGGTCCGCCTCTGGATCGGAGACGAAGTCTCGTCGACGGCGACAGTCGCCGTCGCGACGACGGACGGCATCCTGGTCATCGACACGACCGGCATTCCCAGGGTCGACCGCGAACTGCGCGCCATCATCGCGCGTGAACTGGGGCGCGGCGACTTCACCGTCCTGATCAACACCCACGAACACGGGGACCACACCGGCGGCAACAACGTCTACGCCGATTGCACGATCGTCGGCCACGAACTGGTCGGCCCCGGCATGACCGCCGACCTGGCCGACCGGCCTCGGATTCTCGAGTGGTACGAGACTCGCCTTCCGCAGCTCGAGCGCGATCTCGCGGCGCAGCCGACAGGCTCCACGGCGGCCACGGCGCTGCAGGAAGAACTGGCCGTGGCCCGGTTGAACCACGAAGCGTTCCTGTCGCAGGAAGAGCCGTATCCGCCGACGAAGACGTTCAAGGACCGCCTGACGCTCGACCTGGGCGATACCGCCGTCGAGCTTTACTACATCGGCGGCATGCACAGCGCGAGCGACATCGCCGTCTTCGTGCCGAAGCACGGCCTGCTGATGACCGGCGACACCATGGCCGATGTCTGGCTCACCGAAACGCCGGGCTGCCTGGCCTCGTTCGTCGTCCGGGCGGGCGTCCGGCACGACATCCCTCTGCTGCTCGAGAACTGGAACCTGCTTCTGGCGAAGAAGGACGCCATCAGGTTGCTGATTCCGGGACACTGGAACGGCGAGCTTTCCTACGACGGCTTCGCGGCCCGGGTCGACTACATCAAGACCCTGTGGGAAGGCGTCCAGAAAAGTGCGGCCGAAGGCGGGGACCTGGCGTCGCTCCAGACGGCCTTCGCGCTGCCGACGCGATTCCCCGCGCTGGCCGAGAGCCCCGGCTTCAGCCGGAACAACAACTTCATGAACATCGCCGAACTCTGGACCACGGTAACCGGACAGCAGTCCGCCTCGGACCGGCTGTACGCCCTCATCGACGAAGGCGCCGGGGCCGAAGCCATCCAGGAAGTCGTGGCCGACCGCGGCGCGGCGCCGGGCAAGTACTACTTCTTCGAAGGCCAGATCAACTTCGCCGGCTACCGCTTCCTGCAGGAAGGCAGGGTTGCGGAGGCGGTGACGCTCATGAAGCTCAACCGCGACCTCTACCCCGACTCCTGGAACGTGCACGACAGCCTCGCCGAAACGCTTCTGGCGGCCGGCGACAGCGAGGCCGCGATCGCGTCGTACGAGAGGTCGCTCGAACTCAATCCGGGGAACACCAACGGCACCGAAGCGCTGGCGAGGATCAGGGCGACCGCGACGGCGCCATGAGGCGGCAGCGAGCGGCGAAATGCTGATATTTCACGAACGTCCGGTCGACTTGTAGAAGTTCTTCACGACCTTCGCCATGACCCGGCCCTTGCGATGCTCCTCCGCGCGCGCCCGGGCGTCGGTCTTCGTGGCGGCGACCTGCTGCTCGCGCTGCAGTTTGTGGAAGCTCGCCAGCCGCTCGGCGTCGATGGAGCCGGTCTCCACCGCTTCCCGGACGGCGCAGTCCGGTTCGTCGGCATGCCGGCAATCGCGGAAGCGGCAGGAAAGCGCGAGCGCCTCGATCTCCGGAAACGCCCGGGCGATCCCTTCTTCATCGCCTGTCAGGCCGACGGCGCGCAGGCCCGGCGTGTCGATGATGACGCCGTGACCCGGTATCCGGACCAGTTCGCGCGCGACCGTGGTGTGGCGCCCGCGCCCGTCGTTGACCCGGACTTCACCCGTCGCCTGCCGCTGCTCGCCCAGCAGCGCGTTGATGAGCGTCGACTTGCCGGCTCCCGAGGGCCCCAGCAGGACCGCGGAGCGGCCGGCCCCCACGTGGGCCAGAAGAACCGCGGCGCTCACGCTGTCGAGCGCGTTCACCGGCACGATGTCGACGCCGATGGCCACCGTCTCCACCGCTTCGATCGCGGCCGCCGCGTCGTCGGACAGGTCGCTCTTCGTCAGCACCAGCACCGGCCGGGATCCCGAGCTCCAGGCCACCGCCAGTTCCCGCTCGAGCCGGCGCAGATTCGGCTCTCCCGCAATCGGGTGGACGACGAACACGGTGTCGATGTTGGCGGCCAGCGCCTGCGTCGCCGAGGTGCGGCCGGCATCGCCGCGGACGATGGCGTTCCTTCGGTCCAGAACGGTCTCGACCTGCGGCGTTCCCTCGCCCGCCGGCGTCGACAAGGCGACCCAGTCGCCGACCACCGGCAGCGCCGACGCGTCGTCCGACGCCTTCAGGAGACGGGTGGCCGTGCCGGCGCGGACCACCCCGGCCGCGGTCGCCACCAGCAGGTTCGTCCGTTCACCACGGATCACCCGACCCGGGACCATACCCGCCATGTCGATGGAAGCGAACAGTCCCTGCCAGTGCGCAGACCAGCCCAGTTCGCCGAGGGCGTCGGTGTTGTTCAACTGCGGATCCTCCAGGAAGGGCCGCCAGATCCAGGAAACTTCAGTTTGCTCGAGCCTGCCAATGATCGCGGATTCAGGCCATGGACTGGCCACTTTCGCCGGGTCAACCGATCATGACTTCAGTGAGCCGATCGTTTCACGACCGGGAGGAGTCCACGAAATGAACCGGAAAAGCGCCTTCGCCACTGCCTTGACCGTGTTGACCTTCTTGACCGTGTTGCCCTTGTTGCTCGGGGTTAGCGCTTGTTCCGACGATCCTCTGGCCCCGTTCCAGCCGGAGATCAGCAATGTCGCCGACAACTTCGCACTGCAGGCGACCGGCGTCACCCGTCGCACGACCACACTGGACTACACCTGGTCCAACAGCGGAGCGCAGGCGACCGTGAACCACTCGACGACCACCACTGCCGGCTCGGCCCGGCTCGTCATTCGTGATGGTGCCAACACGCTGGTCTACGACGAGACGCTGGTGCCGAGCCTGAATGAACCGACCCTGACCGGCGCTTCGGGCAACTGGAAGATCCAGCTGGTTCTCGCCGACTACAGCGGAACCTTGAATTTCCGTGTGCAGAAGACGCCGTAGCCTTCCCTAGCGGAACAGGCTCTTGACGGCCCCGAAGCTGGACGTTTCCACCGGCGTGCCCAAGCACTCGTTGATGACGGCGACCGGTCCGATGGGCGGGTCCCACTGCGAATTCACGTCCACGAGTCGCAGGCCGTATCCTTCGCCGCCTTCGACCACCGGGTAGCCGCCGGGCAACGAGGCGAAGCGGATCGGCCCGAGGAAGAAAGTGACGACCGTACCGGGCGAGGCCATCTCCATCATCTGCCAATGGACCAGCGTGATGACCGGAGCGGCAACCCGCGGCTGGACCAGCCCGCACATGTAGTAGCCGTTGAACGGATCGCTGCTGTCGCCGATGTCGATGGAAGGTCCGCCGGGTATATCCGCCGAGACGCGCAGGAGCGATGGGGACGGCGTCAGCGTATAGCTGAACTCGAACCCCAGCACGGGACCTTCGACATCGATCAACGAGAAATAGACATCGAACGGAACCAGCGGGACGCGGACACCGACTTCACAATCGTTGACTCCGTAGCCGTAGTCGAAGAAGAAGACACCCAGGGCCTCGCCGTGGACGGCGGACGGCGCCAGTGATCCCGTCACCAGAAGCAGCAGACACGCGAGCCCCGTCCATTTCGCCATGAGGCACCTTCCCATACGGATTCCCCATCGGTCTTGTCGTCGTTGTGTTCGGCCTGACGGAAGCATATCAGACCCGGAGAACCGAGATCGACAATTTTCAATTCCTTCGGACATTGACGGGGATCCGCCGGATCGGTTCAATTACAGTGGACGCACCCCGGATCGAGAATGAATGCCGGTGCCGCGACCTCTCTGCCGAAGGGACTATTGGGAATATGCTGAATCATCCACCCGACAGGTCCAGGGCCATGGCCGCAGGCTGCTTATGGATCGCTGTCCTGATGTCCGGCTGCTCTGATGAACCGACATCGCCTGACTCGACGCCGCCGCCGGCCATCGGCAACCTTTCGGTCTTCGGCGTGGCGGCGGGTCGGTGACGCTGGTTTGGCTGTCTCCAGTGGTGCTGGCCCAATATGAGCATCTTGAATATGACGTGCGCTATTCCGCGAGCGAAACACCCACGACCGACAACTGGTCGGAACTTGTGAGCTTCGGCTTCACCAGCGTCAACTCGCTGGAGGTGCGGTGTCGAGTCGAAGGAGTGCCCTCGGACTCTGATCTCTATTTCGCGGTCCGGTCGCGGCGCGATCAAGGCGAGTGGTCCGCGTTGTCGAACATCGACAGCGTCAGAACCGCGAAGCTGTTGATGGCTGACAGTGTCCTGCTGCGACGCTTTGCCATCTCGCCGAACGGAAGATCACGCTGTCTGGTCGGTCGCCGTCCCGGATTGAGGTCATCGCGGTTCAGCGCCCGACCACCTGCCCGCAATGACGGGGCAGCATCAACAGCGCGTCGTCGAATTCGACGACCGCCACGCCGCCGCTCGTGACCGCGACGCTCTGGGCCCTGTTCGGGGTGTCCAGGCCGCCGAGCCCGCGCGGCGCAGCCGGGTTGCTGATGTCCACCACCTGCAGGCCCGTCTCGAGGTCGGCCACGTAGGCGCAATCGCCCGCCAGGGCGACACCGACGGCGAAGCCCGGCAGGACCAGCGAGCCCACGACCGCCGGGGCTTCCGGCGACGCGATGCTGACGATCTGCAGGCCCCCCTCACCGTCGGCCACATAGGCATAGCCGCCGCGCAGCACCACATCGTACGCCGCGTAGGGAAGGTCCGCGGTGGCCGCGATCCGGGGCGCGGTCGGCGTTGCGATGTCGACCACCAGAAGGTTCGCATCGGCCACGTAGGCGTACGTTCCGTCGATCGCGACGGCGTACGAGTAGGACCCGGTCTCCACGTGCCCGATGATCGCCGGCGACGCCGGCACGGTGATGTCCACGACCTGCACGCCCCGCCGTCCGTCGGCGACCACGACCAGGTTCCCCTGGACCGCGAGACCCAGAGCGTAGCCGGGCGTGCCCACGCTGCCCACGACGACCGGTTCCCCTGGATTGCCGACATCCACCAGGCACAGGCCCAGCAGATCGTTGACCCCGAACTGCTCCACCACGACACAGGCCAGCGACCCCCGCACGGCGACGGCGACGGCCGTTCCCGCCAGCACCAGGCCGCCCAGGCCCAGGGGCTGCGTCGCGTCGGTCAGGTCGAACGTCTGCAATCCCTGATCGCCGGCCGCCACGAAGCCGATGTCGCCGACCGTGACGACATCGGCGGCGCCGGCGACGTCGGCGCGGCCCAACACCGCCGGAGGGTCGGAAAGTCGGAGGTCCACGGCCTGCAACCCCGACTCGTGGTTCACGGCGAAGGCCAGGCCACCTGCGGCCGCCACGGCGCGTGTCTCGTCCCTGGCATCGCATCGCGTCACGATGGCGGGCGCCGCGGGAACGCCGAGGTCAACGATGACGAGCCCCTCGTCCCCCGCGGCGACACAGGCGCGCGTGCCGGTCAGCGCAATCGCTTCCCCGAGCGCAGGCAGGGCCAGTTCGCCGACAACCACCGGCGCTGCCGGCGTCGAGACATCCACGACCTGGAACCCGGTCCAGAACGTCGTGGCGCAGGCGATCCCGTCGTGCAGAGCGACCGCCTTGACGTCGCCGGCCACCGCAACGCTGCCGACCTCCGCGGGTTCGGACGGCGTCGAGATGTCCACCAGCACGATCCCGGTACCGCCGCTCAGGCAGACCAGATCGCCCTGCATGGCCAGGGGAACGCCGACAGCCGACGGCAGCGAACCGACGATGACCGGAGCCGTGGGCTGCGAGACGTCGATCACCTGCAGCCCCATCGGCAGCCAACCACCGACGCAGACCAGAGGGCCGTCGACGGCGACGGTGACGCCCTCGCCCGGAAGCGCGACACTGCCGACGTGCGCCGGCTGTTCGGGGACGGCCAGGCTCCAGACCTGCAGGTCGGTCGACGTCACGATGAAGAGATGGGCGCCGTTGGTGGCGATGTCCGCCGCTCCGAAGTAGCCGGCGACGGCGACGTCACCCACGGTCACCAGTTCTCCCGTGGCGGCGCCGCGGACGACGCGGATGCCGCCGGGATGGGTGGCGTAGATGTAGTCGCCGCTGACGACGGCGCGCTTGGTCGCCGTCGAGGCGGGCAGTTCGACCCCGCTCACCCAGCGGACATGGGCGGCGTAGTCGATGCAGTCGCCCGGCAGGACGGGGGGATCCGGCACGACCGGATCGTCGTCGCCGCAGGCGGTCACCAGGGCGGCGACGACCACGGCCATCAGCAGGCATCGTGACCGGCGGAAATGCGGGTGGGACATGGGATCTCCGGGACTGGTCGTGACTCCGCCATACGGTGACAGCCAAGCGAGCATAGCACCCGGGTATTGTTCACGCTAGAGCTGGTCCCGAACGGCGATGCTCCAGGTGATCCCGGTGTCCGCGAGCCCTCCCTCTTCAGGCGCGACCTCGCGGCCCGCCAGATGTCCCGGCCCGGCCGCCGTGTACCTGCCGACGGTGAACGCCAGAACCGCGGCCACGGCCACCAGGCCGATGACGAGATAGCCGGGGACCGTCCGGGACCAGAGCCGCCGGTTCCCCCGCGGCCGCGTGCCGCCCCGCTGCTGGCGTTCGAAGGCGTCGATGACCGCACTCCTGGTCCGGGCCTTGCCGTCGTGGCGATACTGCCGCAGCTGCGTTTCGATCTGATCACGATCGTCCATGGGCTTCCTTCCTTTGTCGAATGGCTGACGCGTAGCGTTTGCGCAGAAGATTCACCGCGCCGTGCATGCGGCTCCGCGCGGTGGCTTCCTGAATGCCGAGGAGCATCGCGATCTCCCCGTACGCCAGATCCGAGCCGACTCTCAGCGCGACGACTTCCTGCATGGCGGCGGGCAGTTCGGCGGCCAACCGCATCAGCAGAGCCGGAACCTCGGCATCGACCCCCGGGGGTGCCTCGACGTCGCCGGCCTCTTCGATGCCCACGGACCAAATGGCTTTGTTTCGACTCGCGTGGTTGCGCCCGACATTGAGGGCGATGGTATAGAGCCAGTTGGCGAACGGGCGCCTGGGCGTGTAGGTGGGCAGCCCCCGGACCACGCGCAGGAAGACATCCTGCACCAGGTCATCCACCAGGTCGCGGTCGGGACCGGCAAACGAGGCCAGGGCGCGGGCCACGCCGGGCGCATGGCGATCGTAGAGTGCCGTGAAGGCCTCCGTGGATCCGTGCTGCGCGGCCACGACGAGATCGGCGTCCGCGACCTGCGCCACATCGTCGATCATCGGCCACGCAGTTCGGCGATGCGGTCCGCGATGGCCGTCAATTCGTGGAACCCGGCAACAGCCGCAGCCCGCTCCAGCAGTCGTTCGCGCAAACGCGGGGACACCCCGTCCTTCTCCGCGGTCATCAGCATGGCCACGGCATAGTTGCTCATGAAGCGCACCTCGTTGGGGGCCAGCGCCTTCGGTTCCGTCCAATCGGTGGCCGAGTCGAGCCGGTACTTCTCGAGCATCAGGACGGCGACTTCGTCGGCGCTCATCCCCTTCGACCCAGCCCGCACACAGAGACCTTCGTTGACGACCTGCGGGACATAGCCGTACCGGTTCCGCTCCACCGACACGGAATAGTACACGGGCGCCTTCTGTTCCTGGATGATCTTCGCGAGCAGCGCGGCATCCAGATACGTCGGCCCGTTGCCGGCCATGACCAGCTTGTGGTTCGCGATGTCGTAATCGGGCCTGATCCCGGGGAACTTCGCGAAGACCGCCGTCGCATAAGCGGGAACGTTGAGCAGCGAGATGTTGAGCACGGCAACGTCCTGCCGCAATCCCAGCCCCGACTGGATCGACAGGACGGCATAGGTGTCGCTGTCACCGGCGGTGACCAGCACCGCCCCCTGCGGCAGGCCGACCAGCATGTTGTACGCATAGTCCTGCAGCGGGCGCGAGATGACGTGCCGATCGAAGACCGTCTTGAACGTGGCCTGCGCCTGCGCCAGTTCGCCCAGCTTCAACTGGACCGTGGCCAGCATGGTCAGTCCGAAACCGTCGTCCGGGGCCAGCCGTCGGCACTCCAGCAGATGGGCGAGCGCGGCCGGTTGATCGTCCTCGATGACCGACAGGAGCTTGCCCAGATACGCCAGCGCCTGCGGACTTTCCGGTTCCAGCTTCACGGCGCGGCGCGCGGCTTCCAGGGCGGCGTCCCTCTCTCCGCTGTATTCGTAGGCCATCCCCAGATTGACCAGACCGACCGCCGTCTCGCCGTGGGTTTCCATGTACTGGCGCCATTGTTTGAACAGTTCGACGTACGAAGCCTGGTCCAGTTCGCGAGCGGCTTTCGGCGGCACCGGTTGCGGCTGCGCGAAGGACGCGGCGGCCGCGCAGGACGCCACGAAGACGAGAATGCAGTGCTTCCAGATCAATCGGGCTTTCATGTATCCCTCCTGTTGGGTTCACCAGACGAAGAACCCCGAGGATGGGAAAAGCGTTCATGGGGAATTTCCACCGGTGACGGGAAACCGGCGCGGCGGGGCCAGTCAAAGCCCAAGGCCATTGACAAGACCGCTAAAAGCGCTAATGTGACATATTAAGTCGACGATTAGTCGACATACATGACATCCAGGGCACATTTGGTCGGGAGCGCCTATGTCCCAGCAGACCCTCACGCGCCGGGTCCCTTACGAGGAGTTCGACTACCAGATCCTCCTGACGGCCTTGGGCGGCTACAAGAGCCCCCGCGACCGCATCACCCGACTGCTGCGCCAGGGCACCATTGTCCGCGTCAAGAAGGGGCTCTACGTCTTCGGCGAGGCCGATCGCCGCGTCCCGGTCCACATGGAGATCCTCGCCAATCTCATCCACGGCCCCTCCTACGTTTCCCTGGAGTACGCCCTTCAGCATCACGGTCTCATTCCGGAACGTGTCGATGCGGTGACATGCGTGACGATCAACCGTTCCCGGGAGTTCACGACGCCGCTGGGCCGCTTCACGTACCGGGCAATACCATTGGAGGCATTCAGGGCCGGTGTTGAACGCGTGGAAGTCGAACTGGGCCGGGCCTATCTGCTGGCGGTGCCCGAAAAGGCACTGGCCGACAAACTGCATGCAGACAAGGCGCCCCTGCGCACCCAGCGCGACGTCCGGGTCTACCTGGAAGACGATCTGAGGATCGACCCGCTGGCGATCAGGTCCCTGCGGGCCGACCTGCTCCGGGACTATGCCGAACGCTACGGCTCCCGCAAGATCCGTCACCTGGCCGCGGTGGTGGAGCGCCTGCAGCATCAGGATGGAGGTCGGACCCATGCATGAAGCGGTGGCCGCCATGATGGCGCGTTATGCCTGCCGGACTTCTGCCGACTACAACAATGCGCTGCGCGAGATCATGCAGGAGATCGTGCTGCTCGGCCTGTGGCGCAGCAAGTTCTTCGAGACGGCGGCATTCTACGGCGGAACATCGCTGCGCATGCTGCACGGTCTGGATCGCTATTCCGAGGACATGGACTTCTCCCTGCTGACCGCCACGCCCGGGTTCGACCTGGGAGCCTACGGCCGCGCGCTGGAAAAGGAACTGCTGGCCTTCGGCTTCACGGTCAGCGTCCAGGAGAAGGAAAAGGCGCGCCCGAGCGCCGTGCAGTCGGCGTTCCTGAAAGCCGACACCTATCGCGAGGTCCTGGTCGTCGCGACCGATGAAGAGATCGCAAAGGCGATTCCCCGGGGCAAGCTGCTGAAGATCCGCCTGGAAGTCGACACGGATCCGCCCGGCGGCTTCGCGACGGAAGCGCGATTCCTGCTACAACCCATCCCCTTCTCGGTGCGCACCTACACGCCTCCGTGCCTGTTTGCCGGCAAGATGCACGCCGTCCTGTGCCGGCGGTGGAAATCCCGGGTCAAGGGCCGCGACTGGTATGATTTCGTCTGGTTCGTGTCCAGGGGCATCCCGCTGGATCTGGGCCACCTGACGGCGCGCATGCGCCAGAGCGGTCACCTGGACGGCGACCGCGTGTTGACCGAAGACATCTTCCGCGAGATGCTGGTGCAAAGGATTCGGGACCTCGACACGACGTCGGCCCGGCATGATGTCGCGCCTTTCCTCCGGGATGCGGACGCCACGGCGGTATGGTCGCAGGAGTTCTTTCTCGAGATCGGATCGCGGATCCGCCTTGTCGGTACCGACGCCAGCGCCGCCGGGTAGGATTCCGCTTCATCCCGCGCCAGGAAGGACTCCGCCATGCGCCGATTCTTGACCATCCTCGCCCTGGCCGCCGTCACCGCCGCCTGGTCGGCACCCGCCGCCGCCGCCGGATTCGCGCCGATGACGACCCACGCCTGGGAAGGCCTGTTCACGGGTTCGCGCCTGTCGGCGATGGGCGGCGCCGATCTGGCCGGCGACGACGGGCCCGGCGCGTTGCTGGTCAACCCGGCGCCTCTGCTGCGCGGCGACGGCGTCGCCATGGGGCACGATCATGTCGACTTCCCGTTGGTCGAGTATCCCGGCATCACCGATGTGACCGAAGACCTCGACTACGTGGCCACCACGGTCGGCGTCGAATGGCACGACTGGCGCTTCAGTGCCTGCCTCAGCGACGAATCCCTGGACAACAGCGTGATCCGCACCGCCTACCAACCCGAAGGCATGGGCACGATCAACCGCCGCTCGCGCATGGCGCTCGTGGGCCTGGCCCGCCAGCTGGCTGGCAGCACGCGAACCGAACTTGGCCTGCAGTGGACCGTCGGCGTCGCCTACCGCAGCTACTCGACGAAAACCGCAGTGAGTGAAGGTGACCTGGCGATCGCCTTCGATGACGGCGCGACCACGGGCACCTGGGATGCGGGCACCACGGTGGCCTACCGGTTTGCCGGCGAGACAAACCTCGCCAGCCTTGCCGCGGCCATCGTCTGGCAAAATTTGGCGGACGGCAAGTGGTCCATCGACGACCGCGAACTGGATCTGCCCCAGGTGGTCCGTGCCGGAGTGTCGACGGAACTGACGTTTCTGGCGGGGCAGCGCGAATGGGTCCGGGTGGTCGCGGCGATCGCCCGCTCGGAATACTCGAGCTCGATCTACGACCAGGGCTTCAATCATCTGGGAATCGAAGTCACGGTCCTGCGCCTGCTGGCCCTGCGGGCCGGCAGCAACGACCGCTTCTACGGCGGCAGCACCACGTGGGGCGCGGGCCTGGTGCTCGACCAGCCGCGCGGCCTGCCGCTGGAACTGGCCGTCGACTACGGCGAGATCGCGCGCGACGAATCGTCGTACTCGTTCGCCGACATCCCCATGTGGAGCGGGCGCGTGCGCTGGGAATTCTAGGATTCAGCGAAAGAGCGCCTTGAGAGAACCCCAGGCGACGTTCTCGGTGCCGGCTCCCCCGCTCTTCTGGTCATAGGTGAAGTCGAACTGCCCAAGCATCCGGTAGAACGGCCTGGTCCTGCCGTTGACCACGGTGTCGCGGTACCCGACGTAGAACCGGATCCCGCCTTGCGTCTTCAACATCGAATAGATCCCGCCGCGGTCGGACAGGATGACAACGTCGTAGACGGCGCACAGGGTGTTGGGCATGACATCGCCCGGCTCCGAGAATTCCCACTCGCTTCGACGTTCCAGGGTCTGGAACGCCATGGCCTGGATGCCCTGAACAGCCATGCCCTCCGGATCTTCGACATTTTGCCTCGAGAACATGCGCGCGTGGATGCGCGTTTCCTCCTGCACGTCGAGCGTCGGCCCGACGTCGGGAAACGCGTTGATCGTGGTCAGCTTCAGGAACGTGACGAAGGCCGGATCCATCAGGCGGGGGAATTCGACGAGATCCATCGTCTCGTAGACCGTCCGGAAGTTCTCCATCAGCTTGTCGGGTGTGTCGGGGAACGGCAGACCCGGCGTCTCGACGGGCGTGATGATCGCGTCTTCTTCGCTGCAGCCGCCCAGAACGGCCAGCGCCGTCAGCATGACGACCGTGATGATGCTGCGCCGTGCAAACACAAGGGGCCTCCCGGGGGTACATGACGACAACGGCGATTCTACCAGAATCGCCGTTTCGTCGATGCGCAATTTTTCCAGGCAAGGTTGACCGCACCGGGATGACCGGCGACCTCGCAATCTGAGGCCGTTCAGCGCGCCTTCTCGTCCCGCAACGGATCCCCGAAGACGGTCTTGCCCGCCAGGGCCGTGGTCGTGCCCCAGGCCAGCAGGGTGAGGAAGATCGCCGCGGGCAGCAGCGCGCGGTTCGCGTACCAGGCCGAAAGATCGAGCGTCGCCACGGTCGAGCCCATCACCCCGGCGACGAACGTGGCGGCGAACGCGGGCAACAGCCCGAAGCGGAGCAGCACGAAGAGCGTCGTCGTGACGTTGATCACGGTGACGGCCAGGGCGATCGGCCAGCCCTCCGTGGGCGCCACGCCGACGACACCCAGGCAGCCCATCAGCAGGCCGCCGAGCACCGCCGCCGTGGCGGTGCGCCGCGTGACCAGACGCAACAGGAAGAGCTGCACGAGGGTGCCGAGCACGGTCAGGATGCAGACCGATGCGGCGTAGGACAGGTTGAAGCCGGTCCCGCCCAGGCCGGACAGGGACGTGAGCGTGCTGAAGCTCAGCCGCGTCGGCAGTCCTCCCAGCCCGAGCGCCTCGAGCGCGGCAACGACCGCGAGCGTGGCGGCCGCGATCGCCGCGCCGGCCACCGAACCGACCAGGATGTCGCGGCCGACCAGCGGGTCGCGCCCCCGGCCCGAGACGAGGCGAGCCCAGGACACGAGCATGCGCGGCCAGAGCCGGCGCACGTACGGCTCCAGCGCCACGTAGGCCAGCCACATCGCCACGGCGTGGGTCAGGGAATGGCCCATCGCCCTGCCGCTGACGAGGTCCCACAGCGCGGCCTGAGGGCCGATCTCGCGCAGGGGCGTGGTGAAGACGGCTTCCATCATGTTGGCCGCGAAGACGAACAGCGCCAGGCGCGTCGCGCCGCGCCGGTCGCCGCGGCCGAACCTGAGGTTGCGCACGGAGAAGTAGATGCTCACGCCCAGGCTGAGCAGCCCGAACACCGTCAGGTTGAGCCAGCCGGCGAGCCCGCCCGGCTGCTCGGGCCGCGGTTCCAGCGGCGCCGTGGACCGGCCCCAGTCGTGGGTGATCGAGAACCACGTCAGCCGACCGCCCCGCGTCGCACCCATCCGCACGGTGACGGGCTCGTCGTCCCTGCCCGGCAACCGGCCCTGCCAGGCCGCGACCTCGTCGCAGGCCACAGGCAGGGGCGGGACCGGCGTGGTCCTCTTGAACAGCGTGGAGTCGAGACCGGCCGCCGCGAAGAAGACGTTCCAGTCCGGCGCGCCGCCGGGACGGGCTTTCACCGAGTCGGGCGGCACGGCGTGGAATCCCACCAGCTTCCCCGCGGGGTCGAGCAGGACGCTGGCCCGCCCCGACGCGAGCGGCGGCGGACTGTCGACGGTGACCACTTCCATGTGGAAGCCGGCGTGCTCGAGCGGATCGGGGCTCCAGCGCCGCCAGTAGAAGGCCGGGCTGCCGCCGCGATTCACCTCGGCGGTGTCGCGCCGCAGGTGCTCCAGATGCGTCTGGTTCAGGTCGAACCCCTCGGCCGTGTGGCGGGGGACCTGCTCGAAGCAACCGGACTTCTCGAGGATGTCGCCGGCCCGCACCGACAGGACGGACGCCGGCTGCGTGAACGGCCGCAGCGCGGGACCGACGAGCCCGCACCACAACCCGACCGCGACCAGCCCGAGCGCCGCGGCCCCGAACGCCACGGCCGGGCGCAGTCCGCCGCGGTCTCCCGCGTTGGCCACCAGTTCCGGCGACGGCGTCTCGCCCGCGGCCAGCGCCGCGGCCAGAGGGTCGCCGCCGGGCAGGGCGCCCAGCACCGCGTAGGCCGACGCGGGGCGCGCCTCCGGTTCGGTTTCGAGGCAGCGCTGGACCACGCGTTCGACCGCGGGATCCAGATCGCGGACCAGGTCTGTCAGGCTGGTGAACGATCCCGATTCCTGCTGCTGCCGCATCTCGACCAGGCTGGTGGCCGTGAAGGCCCGCTTGCCGGTGAAGATCTCGTACAGCACCAGGCCCAGGGCATAGATGTCGCTGCGGGCGGAGACCCGCCCTTCCTTCAGTTGCTCCGGCGCCATGTAGCCGGGCGTGCCGGCGATGCGTCCGTCCCGTGCCAGTTCGTCGGCCAGGCCGGCCAGCCCGAAGTCGGTGATGCGCGCGCGCCCGCGGCCGTCGATCATCACGTTGGCGGGCTTGAGGTCCCGATGGAGCATGCCCGCCTCGTGGGCGGCGGCCAGACCCAGGCAGATCTGCCGGGCGATCTCGATCGCCTTGTCGGACGACGGGCGCCCCATCCGGCGCAGGACCGAGGCGAGGTCCTCGCCGTCGATGTATTCCATCGACAGGAACACGTGGCCGTCGATCTCGCCGATGTCGTACACGCGGCACACGTTCGGGTGCGCGATCTGGCGCGCGACGCGGACCTCGTTCCGGAAGCGCGCCAGCTCCGCCGCATTCCGGGACACGGACTCGGGCAGGAACTTCAGCGCCACCGACTGGCCCAGTTCCAGGTCGTCCGCGCGGTAGACCTCGCCCATGCCGCCGCGGCCGAGCAGGGCGACGATCCGGTAGCGCGAGCCCAGGCGCATGCCCGTCTCGAACCGCCCATGGTAGCTGGCGGCGGACACCGGGGCCGTCCCGGCCGCCGTCGCCGCAAGATGGGCGGGCCCGGGCTCGGTGCGGGTGGCGTCGATCGTCGGGGCGGGCGGCGGCGGCGCGTCAGCCGTCGGCGCGGGCACCGGGGCGGCGCAGGCCGGGCAGAAGCGCCCGCCCTGGGGTAGCGCCTGGGCGCAGCGGGTACAGAACGCCATCCGGCCGGACCAGCCTTTCGCGTCGGGATCGCGATTTCGGAGAGAGGCACCCGGCCTCGCAGTGATGCACACGTCCCAGTGATTTGCTGGGAGATGCTACCACAGTCCGGGACCGGCCGCCAGGTGGAGGATCACCGGGTGAACCGCCCCGATTGTCCCGTCACTTCACCAGACTCATGCGCACCGTCAGCAGCGCCTCACCCGCCTGCAAGCGCGCAAAGTAGCTCCCTGAAGCCACGGACCGGCCGGCATCGTCCTTGCCGTTCCAGATCGCCTGCTGGCTGCCGCGGGGCAGTACGCCGTCCACCAGGCCGCGCACCAGCTTGCCCCGGAGGTCGTAGATGGTGAGGCGCACCCGACCGGCTTCCGGCAGGTCGAAGCGGATCGTCGTCAGCGGATTGAATGGATTCGGCTGGTTGGGGTACAGGCGCAGTTGGACGGACGTCGCCCCCGGCACGCCACTCGTCTCGTTCGGCGCCAGCACGGCGCAACCGCTCTCGTTCCCGTTCACATCCACCGCCGACAATTTGTAGTAACTGCCGGCCGGCCCGCTGTCCCCGTAGACCGGTTGCAGACTCGTGGCGATCAGGGTGCCCGCATCGGGCTCGAAAGCCTCCGTCGTGCCGCGGTAGATACGGTAGTACCACAGGTCCGGCTCCAGGCCGGCGTCCCACTCCATGGTGGTCATCCCTGCAAGGTAGGCGCCCACCAGTCCGACAGGCGGCGCCGGCGGCAGGTTGTCCACCGAGTAGCCGGAGTCGGGCGCCGAATCGTACATGACGCCCACCGTCGCCGTCGCCGCGCGCACGAAGTAGACCGCCCGGTGGATCCCCGTCGCGTTCGAGTCGGCCAGCGTCGGCACGACCGTCTCGTACGGACCGTCGGTCGTGGCCGGCACCGCGCTCACGTAGTCCCAGCCCGGCAATGCCTTCTCGGCGGCCGTGCGCGGTGTGCTCCCCGTCCCCTGCGCCTCAGCGCCGCTCTCCGCGAACAGCTTGGACGCGGCATTCTTGCGGTAGATGTAGTAACTGGTGATCGGCGTGGCCGAGCCCAGGTAGTCGAAGCCGCTCGCGGCGAACTTCAGGCGCACCTGCAGCCCCTGATCCGCCTTGATGTCCTGCACGCTGGTGACGGCGGGCGCCGCGCTGGCCGCCACGTACTGGGGCCGCGTGGCCGAAAAGCTGCCGAACAGCTTCCCGTCACCGCTGTACACCGCCCACAACGTCCGCACACCCAGGCGGGGCGCAAACAGCGCCAGGCCGGCCACGCCGTTGTACACCGGCGAGGTGCCAAGCAACGTCGTCCCGTCGAAGAAGCTCACCGTGCCGGACGGAGCGCCTGAGCCCGGCGCCGGCACCGACACGGTCGACGTGAGCGTCACCGGCGAGCCGAGCACGGCCGGATTGGGACTCGCGACGAGGACGGTCCGCGTGGGCTCGAGCGCGGGAAACACAGAGACCGTGGATGAGTTGTAGTTCGCCACGGCCAGGTCGGACCGACCATCGCCGTTGAGGTCCCCGATGGCGGCAGACATCGGCAACGCTCCCGTCACGAAGTCGGTCTTCGCTCCGAATCCGCCTGAGCCGTTGCCCAGCAATACCGACACCGTGTTGGATCCGCGGTTCGCCACCGCCAGGTCAAGCCTGCCATCGCGGCTCACGTCGCCGATGGCGACCGAGGCCGGCGTGCCTCCGACCGTGAAATCCATCTTTGCGCCGAACCCGCCGATGCCGTTGCCAAGCAGCACCGACACCGTGCCGGCGCCATAGTTTGCCACCGCCAGGTCGGGTCGGCCGTCGCCGTTCACATCCCCCATGGCGATGGACATCGGAGAGAGCCCCGTGGCGAAATCCGTCTTCGTCGCGAACGTGCCGGCGCCGTTGCCGAGCAATACCGACACTGTGCTGGCGAAATAGTTCGCCACCGCCAAGTCGGGCCTCCCATCGCCACTG
This sequence comes from bacterium, assembly GCA_020049465.1. Lineage (GTDB taxonomy): Bacteria > Krumholzibacteriota > Krumholzibacteriia > LZORAL124-64-63 > LZORAL124-64-63 > CAINDZ01. The sequence continues at coordinate 58,837 of JAIFKS010000027.1, forward strand.
ACGTCCCCGATGACGACCGAGTACGAACCGCTGCCGGTTGCGAAGTCCGTTTTCGTCCCGAACGCGCCCGCACCGGTGCCCAGCAATACCGAAACCGTCCCGCCATAGTTGGCCGTCGCCAGGTCGGGCCGGCCATCACCGCTCACGTCCCCGATGGCGACAGACATCGGAGAAGTCCCCGTCAGGAAGCCGGTCATCGTCCCGAACCCGCCCGCGCCGTTGCCCAGCAACACGGCGACCACGCCGGAGCCGGCATTCGCCACGGCCAGGTCGGGCCGACCATCATCGTTCACGTCATCGATGGCGACCGAGGACGGAGACAACCCCGTCGCGTAATCGGTCCTGGCCCCGAAGCCGCCGGCGCTGTTGCCCAGTAGAACCGAGACTGTGGTGGCGTTGTAGTTCGCCACCGCCAGGTCGGCGCGACCGTCGCCGCTGACGTCACCGATGGCGACCGAGGACGGAGAGATCCCCGTCGCGAAATCGGCCTTCGTCCCCAAGCCTCCCGCGCCGTTGCCAAACAGCACCGAGATCGTATTGCCGCCGTAGATGGCCACCGCCAGGTCGCGCCGGCCATCGCTGTTCAAATCCCCCATCGTGAGCGCGTACGGACTCGCCCCGACCGCGAAATCCGCTCTTGCCGCGAACCCCCCCGTGCCGTTGCCCAGCAGCACCGAGACCGTGGCGGAACTGTAGTTCGCCACCGCAAGGTCGGGCCGGCCGTCGCCGCTCACGTCCCCGATGACAACCGAATACGGATAGTTCCCCGTCGCGAAGTCCGTCTTCGTCCCGAACCCGCCCGAGCCGTTGCCCAGCAATACCGACACCGTGTTGGAACCATTGTTCGCCACCGCCAGGTCGAGCCGCCCGTCGCCGCTCACGTCCGCGATGGCGAGCGAGTACGGCCAGGTCCCCGTCGCGAAATCCGTCTTCGTCCCGAACGTGCCCGTGCCGTTGCCCAGAAGCACCGAGACCGTCGAGGAGTTGTAGTTTGCCACGGCCAGGTCCAACCGCCCGTCGCCGTTCAGGTCCCCCAGGGCGAGCGAGTACGGATAGTACCCCGTCGCGAAGTCCGTCTTCGCCCCGAACCCGCCCAGTCCGTTGCCCAGAAGCACCGAAACGGTGTTGGAATCGGAGTTGACCACCACGAGATCGGGCCGGCCATCTCCGTTCACGTCCCCGATGGCGACCTCCCACGGCACGGATCCCGTCAAGAAGTCCGTCTTGGCCCCAAACCCGCCCGCGCCGTTGCCCAGCAACACGGACACCGTCGAGGAACTGGAATTCGACACCGCGAGATCGGGCAGGCCATCGCTGTTCAGGTCTCCCACCGCAACCGTGGCTGGATTGAAACCGGTCGGGAAGTCCGTCTTCGCCTCGAACCCGCCGGCGCCATTCCCAAGCAGTACCGAGACCGAGTTGGCACCGTTGTTCGCCGCGACAAGATCGTCGGCGCCATCACCGTTCAGGTCCGCCACGGCGACCGAGGTGGGATCGACCCCGGTCGGGAAGTCCACCCGGACGCCGGGACTGAAGCTCTGGGCCACAGCGGTCCCGGTGAGCGGTGCCGCGAGAGCCGCCACCACAAGCAGCAGCGCGGTTTCCGAAAACAGGTTCTTCGCCGCACGAACGCGCAAACGCCAGGCATGTCCCGGAGTGTCGGACCACCGTTGCATCGCAGTTCCCCCTGACCGATCAAGAACACCCAGCGCAACGCCCCCGCATGACGGGACGACGAATGAGGCAATGAGTATAACCGAATCACAAATCTATTGAATTCCTATTTTCATCAGGCCCCGAAACGGCCTCTACCGGCCCGTACTTTGCAAAGCAACACCTTACGCAGCGCCAGATTGACACCTGGACCGGCGATCCGCGCCGCGCTCCCGGGATCGTCAAGCCGCCTGTCAATGAAATTGAACGTTGAAGTCTGGCGCTTTTGGACCGATTTTGTGGTGATGAAACGCAATGGTGAGCGGGTTTCCCCAGG
>JAIFKS010000079.1 GCA_020049465.1 bacterium
CAGGCGTTGAAATCGTCCGCGTCGAACGCGTGGATGGTCTCGGTGAACACGGCCGCCACGGACAGATCGCCGGTCATCACCAGGGTATCGGGATTGGCCGTGCCGGTCAGGTCGCCGCTCCAGGACGAGAAATCCCAGCCGAACTCGGGCACCGCGGTCACGATGACCTGCGTGCCTTCGTTGTAGATGCCGCCCGGCGGGCTCATCTGCACGGACCCGATGCCGGCGGCCACGCCGGCGGTCAGGGTGTACTGTCCCGTCGGCACGAATTGCGCCGTCACGGACGCGGCGCCGGACATGGGCACAGGGATCGGATTCTGGACACCGGTCACGGCGCCCGACCAGCCGGCGAAGGCCCAGCCCGGCTGATCGACCGCGGTCAGGGTTTCCACCTGCCCGCAGCTGTAGGTCCCGAGATCCAGGGCGCGCGTGACCAGGCCGCCGCCGTCCACGACGACCGTCAGCGGAGCGCGCGTGGCGTCCTCGTCCACCGGCGAACCCGCGGTGTTGTGGATGTAGTCGACCAGCACCGTGTGCGCCGGCGGCTGCAGATCGCGGTTGCCGGCGAAGAGCCCGACCGCGGTGACGGTCATGTCGTATTCGAAGATGCCGGCCAGGTTCCAGTTCTGGCCGTCGGACGACCACGTGTGCGTCCAGGTGGTCCCGTTGCGCGACACGCGCATCCACAGTGGCGGCGCCGTATTCAGCGGCATGTAGACGTCATGCGTCAGGATGGCCGGACCGCGGTCGACCGCCACCCGCATGCGGTTGAAGTCGTCGCGGAAGAACTCGGCGCGGATCCAGCGGGACTCGCTCTCCTTGATCAGGATGCCTTCCTGCCCGAAATTCGCGGGCAGATCGGAATCGAACTTCGCTTCCACCGTGAAGACGTCGACGTCCTGGGCCGGCTGCAGGATGTGCGTGGCGCCGATGACGCCGTTCCAGATCTCGTGTTCGAAGCCTCCGGGCACGCTGATCGCGATCCGCGCGTCCTGGGTGAAACCGGTGACGAGCTCCATCGAGCCGCCGTCGTTGTACGGATCGACGAACGTCCACGGCGCGCCCAGCTCGCAGCGGTTGAAATCGTCCGATACGAAGATCGGCGGAATCGGCACGAACGTCGCCTGGACGGCGCGATCGGCCGACATCGTCAAGGTGTCGGGATTCGCGGCGCCGGTGAGGTCGCCGCTCCAGCCGTCGAACTGCCAGCCCGGATCCGGAACCGCCGTCAGTTCGACCGGCGTGCCGGCCGGATAGATCGGCAGGTCGGGCACGCGCGTGACGATGCCGTTGCCGATCGTCGTCAGGGTCAGCGCATGATCGGGCACCACGATGAACTCGGCGGTGACACTCTTGTCCGCGTTGATGACCAGCGTATCCGGATTCTGCGTGCCGGCCAGGTCGCCGCTCCAGGCCGTGAAGCCCCAGCCCGGATCCGCGACGGCCGTGACGATCACGGACGCGCCCTGGTTGTAGACGCCGCCGGCGGGATTCAGGACGACGCTGCCCGCGCCGCCCGGCAGCACGGATGTCGTCACCGTGAACTGCGGCACGGCCGTGAAGGTCGCGTTGACCGCGCGATTGCCGTCCATCGTGATCGTCTGCGGGTTGACGCTGCCGGTCAGGTCGCCGCTGAACGCGTCGAAGGCCCAGCCCGGACCGTCGACGGCGGTGACCGTGACGACCGTGCCCCGGTTGTAGATGCCGCCCGGCGGGCTCAGCGCGATCGAACCGCCGCCCGTGACCGTGGCCACCAGCGTATCGACCGGCGCCGCGATGAACTCGGCCGTGACCGCCAGCGGACCGCCCATCGTCACGACGGCCGGATTCGTCATTCCGGTCAACGCACCGGACCAGCCGTTGAAGATCCAGCCCGGCTGCTCGACGGCCGTGACCGTCACGTCCTGGCCGCAGGTGTAATTGATCTGATCCGGCCCGAGCGTGACCAGCCCGCCGCCCAGGACCGATGCCGTCAGCGTGTTGCGCTCGACATCGTCACCGGCGCCGTCGAGGCCGAACCAGTCCGCCAGGACGGTGTGGGCCGGCGGGGTGGCGCCGCGGTTGCCACCATAGATGCCCAGACCGCTGGGCTGGAAGTCGTAGACGAACGTGGGGCCGCCCGCCTGCCAGGTCGTGCCGTTCTGCGACCAGTCGATCAGCCAGGTGTCGCTCGCGCGCGTGACCCTCATGTACAGGGGCACAGGCCCGGAAGTGACGAGCTGGGTGTCGAAGAACACGGTCGTGGGCGCGCCGATGGCAGCCACGTGGAAGAAGCCGTTCTCGTCGCGGTAGAATTCGAGGCGCAGCCACTGCGTGTCGCTCTGGCGGACCAGCAGCCCCTGCTGCCCGAAATGCGTCGGCAGCACCGAGACGAATTTCACGACGGCCGAGAAATCGGTGTCCGTCAACGGCTGCAGCACGTGCGGGGCGCCGATGTTGCCGTCCCAGATCTCGTGCGTGCTCCCGCCCGGTACGCTGATGGCCAGGTGCGCGTCGTCGGTGTACGCGTTGGTGATGGCCGCGGTCGCGCCGTCACCCTCCGCATCGACGAACGTCCACACCGGATCCAGCGCACAAGCGTGGAAATCGTCGGCGACGTATTGCGCACCGGCGCCGGCGCCGCTGAAGATGACCGCGGCAGCGACCAGCAAAGCGACTTTCCACAGCGGGGTAGTCGGTGTTTTCTTTGCGATATGTGCCATGTTGAACAGAATTCCTCCGGATGAGCCTGCTGAGAATCCCTGTGGCGACTCCGTTCGCGGCACTGTTGCGCGCCGCTGGCGGTACGGGATCCCCTGTCGTCGCTCAAGCAGGCGGGACTTCCCCCGAAGCCCGGCCAAACGTCACCGTCCGACAATCGTACCATGAACCACTCTCAAAGTACTACAAAATTATACATATTGTTAGATCCTGGCGACAAGAAAAAACAGTATTTATCCGGGATTATTTTACTGATATGACGCCGCGTCCGCTCTGACGCGTGCATCGGATGTGTTCGGAAATCCTAGACCGCGTCGGGGAACGCCAGGGAAGCTTCGGCCAGCGTGGGCACGGGACCCAGAACGTCTTCAAGCTGCGCAATGCGCAATATATTCACGATGCGATCACTCCCGCAAACGACCACCAGCTTTCCCCCGGCGGCATCGACCGTCTTCCAGAGCGCGACCAGGCGCCCGAGCCCGCGTGAATTCATCCACGGCACCCGGTCCAGATCCATGATGAAGCGGCGGCAGCCGGCCGCCAGGGCCCTGTCCAGTTCGGCGAAGAGTTCAGGCCAGTCGTGGTCGGGGTCGCCGCTGACGGCCAGGGTGCCGAACGGCCTCTCGTCCGCGGTTCCGTCCCAGCACGCCAGCTGGATCTGGCCGCCGGCGATCTTCAGGACAGGGCGGATCACCATGATGTCGGCGGACCCGGGTCCGGAGCAGTTGGATTCGACCATCGCCTCGCGCACTCCCTGCGGTCTGTCGGATCAGCTCGCCGCGGGGTGCGGCAACCGGAACGCGTGGACACGATCATCCACGCCGCGCACCGTCTACGCCGAACGGGCGCGCAGGTTCCGCAAACCGCGAGGCGCCGGGGCGGCGGCCGCGGTCAGATGTTGCCGCCACCCTGGAGCTCGAGCATCCGCAGGCGGATCTGGCGTTCGAGCTCCGGCCGGTTCTCCAGGCGCGCGTAACGCGCCTGGATCCGCAGGATGCTCAACACCCGCTCCACAGGCAAGGACTCAAGCTCGCGCACGATCGCTTCGGCGGTCGCGTCGTCGGTCACCGCCGCCAGATCGACCAGCAGCTTCTTCTCCCGCGCATCGACCACCGCGAGCGTGTCGTGGATCTCGATGTACATGGGGGACAGCTGCAGCAGGGCGGAACCGTGGAGCCTGATCACAGGCATCGGTCCCGCACCGCCGGTCGGATCGACGGGCGGCACTTCGGCGGTAAAAGCGAGGGAGGCGCACAGGACCAGGGCGAGGAGGGACAGGACGGCACGCATGAGACGACCTCCTGATAGTCGCAGAGCTTTCCCGGCTGGCGACTGGCTACATGATAACACGAATGCATAATCTTCAGCCACATATAATTTGCATTATAATTATATAGTGTCCCGTGAGCCTTCACGACGCCAGGAGTCCCTCCGCTCGTTTAACTATTTATTTAACATTGTCTTACATGACATGATGGCCGACCAGCCCCTTCCTCCGTACACTGCCGCTCCTCTTCAACCGGCGGACGGGAGTCAGATCATGAAGCGATGCGGCTGGACCCAAAGCGGCTCGGAGCTCGACGTCTCCTACCACGACCACGAATGGGGCGTCCCCGTGCACGACGACACCCGCTGGTTCGAATTCCTGATCCTGGAGGGCGCCCAGGCGGGTCTCAGCTGGTCGACGATCCTGAAAAAGCGCGACCACTACCGCGCCGTGTACGACGGGTTCGATCCCGCGGTCGTCGCCCGCTACGATGCCCGCAAACAGGCCGCGCTGCTGGCCGACGCCGGCATCGTGCGCAACCGTCTGAAGGTCGCCGCCGCGGTGACCAACGCGAAGTGCTTCCTGGAAGTGCAACGGGAACACGGCAGTTTCGACGCCTACATCTGGCGCTTCGTCGGCGGGCAGCCCCTCCAGACCGGCCGCCAGGCGAGGTCGGACGTGCCCGCGCGCACGGACATCTCCGACGCCATGAGCAAGGATTTGAAACGGCGGGGATTCACGTTCGTCGGCAGCACGATCTGCTACGCGCTGATGCAGGCGGCCGGCCTGGTCAACGACCACGAAACCGGCTGCTTCCGGCACGCTCAGGTGCGCGGCCTGCGCTGAGCGACCAGACCGCCGCGGAGACTCTGCACGTGATCGCAACCCGCGGCGCGCCAGTGCCGCGTCAGCGCCAGCGAGCGGATGCCATGCGCGCAGAACACGACGCACGGCCGATCGGACGGCGGACCGTCGGCACCGAACAGACGCCACGAGCGGATCGGCAGGCCGGCCAGCGCGGCCGGAACGGGGTCGGCGGCCTGCTCGCCGTCGCTGCGCGAATCGACCCACAGGCAGGCCGCCGGCGCGTCGAGTTCGTCCCACCCCGTCTCCTCGTCCGCCACGGCGCCGGCGCGCGGATCGAACGGCGGCCGCTGTTCCCGGACGCGGCCTTCGCGCGCGGCCGACGCCTGCTTCGGAACCCCGCACAGGACACAGTCGGCAGCCGCTTTCCAGCGCGTGCTCCAGAGCGCGGGTGACGCCAGGTCCACGTGCATCAGTTGCCCCTGGGCGAGCGGCGACGCGTCCAGCAGCACGCGCAGGACCTGGTCGGCCTGCATCGCTCCCAGCACCCCGGGCACGGAGGCGAGGATGCCCTGGTCCCGGCAATCGCCCTGACCCGCGGCGCCGACGGGCGCCTGCGGCCACAGGCACCGCCAGCAGGGTCCGGCCGCCGCGCGGTCGAAACGGAACACCGCCAACTGGCCTTCGTCGTGATGCACGGCCGCGGAAACGAGCGGGCGTCCCTGAGCGAAGCAGGCGTCGTGCAGCAGGTAGCGCGCGGCGAAATTGTCGGTCGCGTCGACCACCACGTCCGCCGCGGCGACCAGCGCTCGCGCATTGTGCGCGTCCAGCGGCGCCGACACCGCCGTCAGCCGGCAGGCCCGGTTGAGCGGCGCCAGCCGCGCGACCGCCGCCTCGGCCTTGGCGCGTCCGACATCGTCATCGCCGTACAACACCTGACGCGGCAGGTTGGGCAGTTCGACCACATCGCCGTCGCAGACCACCACCCCGCCCAGCCCGGCGGACACCAGATACGGAAGCGCCGCACAGCCGAGCCCGCCGGCGCCCACGACCAGCGCCGTCGCCGCGCCCAGGCGCGCCTGTCCGGCCGGCCCGACTTCGGGCAGTTGAAGATGGCGGGCGAAGCGATCCGCGGGCGGGCTGGTCACGGCGCTTCCCCCCGCCCCTGACACCCGCAGCCGACCCAGGCGCACGAACCGTCGTCATAGTGTTCGCGCTTCCACAGGGGCAGGCGATCCTTGATCTCGTCGATGATCCACCGGCAGGCGGCGAACGCCTCCTGGCGATGCGCCGAAGCCGCCACGACCACGACCGCCGCCTCGCCCGGCGCCAGCGTCCCGTGCCGGTGCGCCGCCGCCACGCGCACCGGAACGAACCGCGCGCGCGCCTCGTCCAGGATGCGCTGTCCCTCGCCCAGGGCCAGCGCTTCGTAGGCTTCGTAGTGCAGCGCGGTGACGCCGCGGCCCTGATGGTGGTCGCGGACGCGGCCTTCGAAGGCCACGATGCCTCCGCAGGCGTGGTCGGCCGCCGGCAGCAGTTCGGCCGGCGATGGCAGTGGCGTGGTCTGCAGCAGGAACATCTCAGCCTCCGGACACCGGCGGGATGAACGCGATCTCGTCGCCTTCGGCCAGAACCGTGGTGAACGGCGCGTAGGACGCATTCACGCTGACCCGCAGGTCGTCCGGCCCGAGCGGGAACACATGGCGTTCGCCCAGGTGCGACCACAGTGCGGCCGCGGTCCGGAAATCGCCTTCGACCTCTTCGCTGGCCGTGCCGGCGGCATCGCGCAGCGTCGCGAAGTAGCGGACCGTCACCTTCATGGCGTTTCTCCCGCGCGCTGGTGGCCGAGCAGCCAGCCCGGCAGTCCGGGTTCGCCGTAGGCCGCGTCCCAGCTGTTGTGGTTCGCGTTCGGATACAGCGTCATCCGGGCGTCTTCCGCCGGCAGTCCCGCGGCCGACCGCAGCCGGCGGATCTCCTGGATGATGGCCGTGGTCTCGGCCGGATCGACAACATCGTCGCGAAGTCCGTGGAACGCCCACACCGGCAGCGCGGCCACGCGCGGGGCGATGGTGCGGGCCCGGCCGTAACCGCACACCGGCGCCAGGCACGAGAACAGTTCCGGATGGCGCGCGCCGATCAGCCAGGTTCCGTGCCCGCCCTGCGACATGCCCGTCAGCGCGATGCGGTCCGGGTCGATGCGCCAGGAAGCGCGCACATCGGCGATCGCGGCCAGGACCAGGTCCTCGTGCTCTTCCCATTCCTCGGCGTCGGTCGGCTTCTGGGGCATCAGCACCAGACACGGCCAGTTGTCGGGTCTGGCCGCGACGGCCGGCCCCAGTCCGGTTTGCGTCTGCCGGACGCCGTCGACGCCGCATTCGCCCGAGCCGTGCAGGAACACGATCAGCGGCCACGCGCGTGACGGGTCGTAGTCGTCCGGCACGCGCAACGCGACACGGTGGGCAGTGCCGTCCACGGTGACCTCCCTGGTGATGATGCCGGTGGCGGCCCCGACGGCCGGCGCCGCCAGTCCGGCGACCACGGCCAGAGCGGCCCAGGCGGCCCGCGTCCGCAGCTTCGGTCCCATGTCTCCCGCTCTCCCGGGGGTTCCGCCGTTCGCAAACGTTTGCGCCGACACCGCCCGGCGCCGCGAAGCTAGCACGGGGCGCAGAGGACGGCCAGCGTGACACCCCCGGGGATTGTCCGGCAGGTGCGATTTCCCTTATCATGGGAACGAATCGATGGTCCCCAGGCCCTCCGCCCACCCGAACGTGGAGGTCGACAATGCAACGCCGGTTCGATCCCGCTCCGCGCCGCCCGCGGTTCCCGCTGATCCCTTTGCTTCTGCTGGCAACGTGGGCCGCCGGCGCGCTGCTGGTGGGCGGCTGCTCGGACGCGGCCGCACCCGCGGCCGACAGCGGCAACGTCCTGGACCCCGATGCCGGCACGTTCGCCCTGAAGGACCTTTCGGTGCCCGGCCCCGGCGGCCGTCCGCAATGGCTGAGGCTGGAAGGCTCCGACCTGATCGCCGACCCGGAAGCGGGAACCGTGACGCTGTCGGTGCGCGTGCGCAACCTCTCCGACGAGGTGGTGAGCCCGCCCCTGATCGTCTGGCTGAGCGACCTGCAACCGGCCGAAGTCAGCCCCCTCAACGCGGACAGCACGCGGGCGGGCGGCGAAGTCGAGCCGACGGACGCGTCCACCGACGACATGCTGTACGGATTCGACTACACCGCTCTGCTTGCCGGCGCACCGTTGCCGGCCGGCGAGGCCACGCCCGCGAAGACCTGGATCTTCAGCGACCCTTCACTGGGCGCCTTCTCGTTCGCGGCGCGCGTCGAGTGCGGCCCCTTCCCGGGCCAGGCGCGGCTGGGAGGCCTGTGCTTCATCGATGTCGACGGCAACGGCCGCCCCGATCCCGGCGAACCGCCGTTCACCGCCGGCGGGGTGCAGGTGACGGGGCCCGACGGTGTGGTCGCCTGGGCGACGCCCGATCCCGATGGGCGCTGGGAAGCGGCGATCCGGGAGCCGGGCCTCTACGAAGTGTTCTTCCATTCCTACGCGATGACGCCTCTGCCGGTGGAACTCACCACGCCCAATCCGTTGAGCATCGTGATCACCACCCTGCCCGACGGTACGCCGGCGAGCTTTCTGGAAGCCCATTTCGGCGTGGCGCGCGGCTGGCTGCCGCCGGTCATGCGGCAGGTGCAGTTCACCGAAGCGCCGGCCGACAGCCTGCACGCGGCGCCGTGGCGCCTGGTGGAGGCCCGTCTGGCCGGGCCACTGCTGCAACTCCAGGTAGGATTCTCCGGATGCCAGCCGCGCCACGACTTCTCCCTGTGGATGTCGGGCGGCTTCATGGAATCGATGCCGCCGCGCGCCAGCCTGACGCTGGTGCACGAAACGCAGGAGGCCTGCGACGCCGCCT
>JAIFKS010000138.1 GCA_020049465.1 bacterium
CGAGGCATCGACCTGCGCGGCGGGGCGGCCGGCGGCAAAGTCGGGTAGACCCAAAGTGGCGTTCATGACGCGCCTCTCGGAGGAGGAAATATAGGTGCGGGAGAATAGCGAAAATATAGCGAAAATAATATGCAACAGCAAGAAAATAAACAGGTTAAATCTATCTGGTGGCGTGGCCGGCTGGCATGTGTTTTGGCTCAGCCCAGCGCACAGGGCCTGGCTCAAGGGGCTCAATCGTCAACCGCTGATGATTCGGGGTCCCAGTCCGCGTCGATGACCGTGGCGGCGCGGAACGTTGCACCATCCCACTTGCGCCGGCACAAGTGAAGCCGCCGGCGAACGGCGTGCTGCCGTCGGCGACTCCGTGAACGGTTCGCTCCGACCCCCGAAATTCTAGGCCTTCAACTTGCGGTCACGCCGAGCTCCGGCGAACGACTTCGCCGCGCGAAGGCCCTCGATGGCCAGCGGCAGCCCCCAGGACAGGCGTCCGATCCACATCCTGGCGGTGACCGGCGCGAGCACCGACCAGACGGTGGCGGCGCCCAGCAGGAGGCGGTGGCGGTGCACCCGCCGCGCGATGTCGATGCCCGCCTCCAGGAAAGCGGCCTTGTGCCGGATTCCGCTGAACTCGGCGCCGACCGCCGCGCGATCCAGGTCGGAACGGGCGATCAGCGCCGCCCGGCGATCCGCCAACGCCTGCATCCGCGCCTTCACCGGTCACCCCGCAGTTGCTGACGGTCCTTTTCCAGCTCGGTCAGGCTGGCGTCGAACACGCGGGGCTTCGCGCGGGCGATACGGCGGATCGAAACGTAGCCGAACGCGGCGAAAGCCAGGAACAGGATCGCCAATATCCCCGCGGCGAGAGCGCGATAGCTTTCCGGGACCGCGAGCAGGATCACCACGCCGATGAAGCAGGTGCCGATCAAGGCCGCCAGCACGGCAGCGAACGACCACAGCAGCACGCCGACGAGGCGGGTCACTTCCTCTTCGAGCTCGGTCGTGATCAGTTCGGTCCGGGTCTGGAGCAAGGTCAGCACCCGGTCGAGCAGCGTCCGCAGCGAGCCGAAGATGCCGCGGGCGGATTCTTCGTGGCGTGGTTCATCCATGTTCTTTTCCATGGGTCAGCGCCGACGGCCGGCGAGGCCCACCAGGAAGCCGACCCCGGCGGCGATGCCGATCATCAGCCAGGGGTTCTCGTGCACGTAGGAATCCGCGGTGCGCGCGGCCGAGCGCGCCCGTTGTTCGACTTCGGCGCCCTTGTCCTGCAGGCGTTCGCGCGCGCCGTCGAGCGTGTCCTCGATGCGCGAGCGGATCTCGTCGATCTTCTCGCCCGCCTGGCCCTCGGTGGCGCGCAGCAGCGCCTCGGCGTCGCGCACGACAGCGCGAAGGTCTTCGAGGAGGTCCGCCGCCGTTACGGGATCAGGGGTTTCGTCCGGTACTCGTGTCGACATGGTTCGATCTCCTTGAAAATTGGATCGTTCGGACCGCAGGCGGCGCCGGAATCGCCGTGCACCGCCTGTTCGCCGTGCCTTGTCAGCCGCCATCCGCCGCCCCGCGCGGCATTCTCAGCGCTTCACGCGATACACGACCGTGTTGTCGCCCACGCGCTCGTAGAAGCAGGTGTGCACCAGTTCCAACTTGTCGGCCAGTTCCGGCGCCAAGGGGCTGACCAGCAGCCCATCGAGCCCCGGCAGGTACTGCCGCACTGTCTGCACGTTGACGACAAGGTACTCCACACCCTGGTTGCGCGCCCACAATGCATAGTCGAGCGCGCTGCCCAGTTCGGGGTACTTCAGGAAGCGGCAGCCGGCCCAGTACGGCGCGTAGGGTTTGTAGTCGGCGACCAGCGTCGTCGGCGTCGCCTTGCCGCGCAGCCACAGACCGGCGTCCTTCAGTCCGTAATACGCTTCGGTGTTGCGGCGCACCAGGGGTGCGTCATCGATCGCCGCGAACGTCAGGCCCGCTGCGATCGACAGGCCCAGCAGGGCTGCCGTCATCTGTCTGCGCGCCGGCCACCTCGCCACGAGTGACCTCGCCAGTGACAACGCGCCCAACCCGGCGCCCAGCAGCAGCACCGGCAGGTACGGCAGCCAGAACCTTACGACCATCGGATTGATGACCAGCGGCACCGAGGCCAGCGGCAGCAGCAGCCAGGCCCAGGCGCCGCGGTGACGCACCGTGCCGTAGGCGGCCAGCAGCGTCAGCGGCAGTCCCAGTTGCCCGGTCAGCAGCGGCAGCAGCAGCCCGAGATTTGCCGCGATCAGCGCCGGATACGCCGCGCCCGGATGGGCGTCCAGGCTCTGCGACAGGGCGATGGTCTTGCTGCTGATGTCCCAGGCGCCGCCGGCCACGCGCAGGAACACGAGATACGGCGCGACCAGCGCCGCGTGTCCGATCATCAGCCGCCATGGCGGCCGCCGGTCGGCGCGCCAGCGCCAGGCGATCAGGCCCAGGCTGGCCAGCGCCGACTCCGGCCGCACCAGATAGGTGTAGCCCAGCACCAGGCCCGCCGGCAGATCGCGCCGCCGCTCCAGCAGCAGCCAGCCGCCCAGCAGCCCGCACATGTAGGCGATGTCCGACAGGTCGCTCTTGGCCAGCACGATGTTCTGCGGCAGCAGCGCCACCAGCGCGGCTCCGGCCAGCGCCAGCCCGAAGCCCAGATGGCGGCGCAGCAGGAGCCAGGTCAGCCCGATCGACAATGTGCCCAGCGCCACGTTGGCGATGTGGGCGGCGCTCAGCATCGCGTGCGGGTCATCGGCCGCGAAGAAGCGCAGCGGGATCGCCGCCAGCAGCGGCCAGCCGGGCGGGAAGCAGCTGTAGATCAACTGACCGCGGAAGCACAGCTGCCACGCCTGGTCCAGGTATTGGGTGCCGTCGACAGTGGGGAATTCGTTGGCCGCGGCGGCCCACCAGCGCAGGCTCAGTCCGGTCGCCAGGACCAGGATCAGGGCGACGGCGTGCCTGCCGCGTGGGAGGGCATCGCGCTGGATCGGCGAGGTCGGGGTGGCGCGGTTCATGGCGTCGGCTGGGTTCCGTTCGCGAAGGGACAGGGCCGACGGCGACGACCGTGCGGTCCGCCGGGCGACGATGAACGGCAACCGTAGCATCGGCCGCGGGGGCGGGCAAGCCCGCCGGAAACCATGACGGCGCCGGCATCGTCCCGGCAGGAACTGCCTGCTGCCTTCGGCGGTCCGCCCTTTGCATCCGGTGGGGTGGTGCCAAGCTTACACCCGCCGCCGCCGATCAGGAGAGCCGAAATGACCGCTCCCGGGCCCCTGCTGTCCATCGTCATCGTCTGTCGCAACCAGTTGAATTCATTGAAGTTTACCTTATTGACGCTCCGTGACCAGGCGCCGGCGGCCGCGCACGAGGTCATCGTGGTCGATCAGGGTTCGACCGACGGCTCCGCCCAGTTTCTGTCCGGACTGGCCGACAATCCGCACCTGCGGCTGATCAGCGACGACACCGCGAGCGGCCGGACCGCGGCGCGCAACCGGGGCGCCCGCGCCTCGCGCGGCCGCTACGTGATGTTCCTGGACCCCGGCGTGGTGCTGGGCCCGCACTGGTCGCACGCCCTGATCGACACGGTGGAGAAGGATCCGCTGGTGGGGGCGGCCGCCGGCAAGATCATCCTGCAGGACGGGCGCATCGACCACGCGGGGCTGGCGGTGCTCCGCTGGGAAACGCCGCGACGTCCGCGCATCTCCGGCCGCAGCCTGCAGGCCGGTCGTCCGGCCGATTCGACTGGTTCGCTGCGCCCCCTGGCGGTGCAGGGACTGGCCGGCGAGGCGCTGCTGGTGCGCGCTTCGGCGTTCTTCGCCGTCGGCGGCTTCGACGAAGGACTCGGGCGCGAGTTCGGACGCACCAAGCCGATGGCCGAGGGTGAAACCGCCGGCCTGGACCTGTGCCTGCGCCTGACCGCGCGCGGCTGGTTGTGCGTGTACCGCCCCGAGAGCGTGATGACGCGCCTGCGCACGGCCGAGAACGATCCCGACGCCGACCCGCGTCGCCAGGAAATGACCGCGGCCGACGACCAGGTGCTGCTGACGGCGACCTGGCTGGAGCGCGCGCGCGCCGACTTCGTGGTGCCGGCGGCTGGCGGCGTGTTGCCGCAGGAGAACGGCGCCATCCGCCCCTGGGTCGAGCCCGGCATCGCCTTCCCTTACAGCGACTACCACCACGGGCGCAACCCCGGCACGCCGGCGTCGGGCGCGCTGGCGCCGGTGGCGTCGGTCATCGTCCCGACCTGCAACGCGCTGGACTACACGCGGCTGTGCGTCGAATCGCTGCTGACGCACACCGACCCGCGGCACGAACTGATCTTCGTCGACAACGGCAGCACCGACGGCACGCCCGACTACCTGCAGGGCCTGGCACGCGATCACCGACGGGTGCGCGTGATCCTCAACGGCGACAATCTGGGCTTCGCTGCCGGCTGCAACCTGGGTCTGGCCGCCGCGCACGGGCGTCATCTGGTGCTGCTGAACAGCGACACCGTCGTCACCGCGGATTGGCTCGAACGTCTGGTGGACGCCGCCGAGCGCCATCCGCGCGCGGGCCTGGTCGGCTCGGTGACGAACAACATCTCGGGCATGCAGAAGCTGGAAGCGGTGGCCTACGACCAGGAGAGCCTGGCCGGTCTGGGCGAGTTCGCGGCCACCGATGCCGCCGCACACGCCGGCGAGGCCGAACGCACCATGCGCCTGACCGGCATGTGCCTGCTCATCAAGCGTGAATTGCTGGCGCGGATCGGCGGGCTGGACGGCGTCTTCGGGCTGGGCAACTACGAGGACAACGACTATTGCCTGCGCGCCCATCTGGCGGGCTACGAGTGCCTGATCGCGCGCGACGTCTTCGTCCATCATTTCGGCAGCCGCAGCTTCGCCGCGGCAGGCATCGACTACGTGGCGCAGATCCGCCATCAGTGGGCGATCTTCAAGTCGAAGTGGGGGATTCCGGCCGAAACGCCGTTCAACGGCCACGTCGAACTGGGCGCGCTGCTGGCCGGGGGCTTCGATCCCGAGCGGCACTTCCAGGCGTTGCCTGCGGATCCGGCGCCGGGCCTCACCCAGACGACGGGCGCCGCGCCGTCCGTCATGGCCGAGCCGGCCAACTGCGGCGGCTAGCGTTCCGGTTCTGCCGGGATCGCCTGTCGGTGTTGGTGCATGTGTTGTCGGGGCGTGGTGCAGGTTGATGCTTATAGTGCGCGATCCGACCGCGCACTATAAGCATCAACCTGCACCACGCCCCGACAACACATGCACCAACACCCGCAGGTGATGCCCCGCTGAACAGAGTCAGCGCACGAGTCCCAATCGAATCGTCCGCACCTGCCCGTCGAATTCGAGGCGGGCCAGGTAGCTGCCCGAGCCGACGTCGCGGCCCGAGGCGTCCCGGCCGTCCCACACGGCTTCGTGGCTGCCCGGAGGCAGACCTTCGTCGACCAGCCTGCGCACCAGCCGTCCCGCCACATCGTACACCGACAGGCGCACCGATCCCGCCGACGGCAGCTCGAACCTGACGGACGTCCGCGCATTGAACGGGTTCGGCGCGCACGGCGCCAGTTGAAGGCGGGTGGGCAGGGGGTCTTCGACGCCCGAAACGTAGTCCCGCACATCCATCAGCAGAGCCACCGGCACCATGGGATGCGCGACATCGTTGCTGTTGAGGCGAATCAGTCCGTGGTGCGGTCCGGGAAACATGCCGGCCGCCTTGAAGGTGACCGTCAGGTCCGTGCTGCCGCCGCCCGGCACGGTGCCCGACCACGGGGTCACGGTCGCCCACTTCGGCATCACCCAGAGCTGGATCGCGAGGTTGTCGTGCAGGTACGGGGCATTGTAGGCCACCAGCAGGCCGGTCGTGCCCCAGGCATCCTGGATGCCGACCGTGGCGAGGTTGGGGCTCGTGCCGCCGACCGAAAGATACTGGAAGGTGATGGTGCCCGCGGGCGTCAGGATGACCTCGAAGGTCACGGGCGCCGAACCGCCGACGATCATGACCCGGTCCCACTGCACGACGAGATTCCCGCCGACGTTCTGGTACCAGATGTCGCCGGAGCCCACGACGTCCAGGCTCAGATTGTCCCACAACGGAGCGATCAGGTTGCGGGGCGCATAGACGCTCGGCAGGGCGCTGTTGTACTGGGTCGGTGTGTACTCCGTGAAGGAGAGGAAGCCGTTCGAGCAGACCCGGAAGGTGCTGAAATTGGAACTGTAGAAGGGAAAGGTGAATCCGATGGGGAATGGACCCACATTCACGTCGTTGCCGGCCGTCAGGGCGGCGGTGCCGGTCCCCGAGATCTCGATCCAGGAAAACGTCGGTCCATGGACGGCATCGCTGTCGAGCCAGCGGTAGCCCCCGCTGTCCGGACCGCCGCCGCCCAGAGGGGTCGCCGCGATATCTCCGTCGCCGATCTCCGGCCCTTCCGCGGCCGCCGCTTTGTCATAGAGAGCGGGATCGTAGGAATAAAAGGTCAGCGGACCCTCTCCGGCGTTCTCGAGATGGATGGTCGCCGTGCGCTGCTGGCCGGGCTGCACGATCACCGCGAGCGTATCCGGCGTCACGACGATGGAGGGCAGGAGCAGGCCGACGCCGGTCAGCGGGACCGTCAACGTCGGCCGCTGCGGGTCGTCCGTGGTCAGGGTCAGGATGCCCGCGGCCGGACCGGAGGCGACCGGCAGGAACGTGACGTTGAACGACTGGCTGCCGGCGACAGCCAGGGAGAACGGTGTGGTCTGTCCGGTCGTGAACCGGGGATTGTCGATCGACAATCCGGTGATCTGCAGCGGGACACAGCCGATGTTCGCCAGCTTCAAGGGCTGCACCTTGCTCTGCGTCAGATAGACGTCGCCGAAGGCGAGGGCCGGCGGCGAGAGCCGCGCGTCCGGCGCCTCGAGAACGTTCATGGTCACGGGCACGACCACGTCCGGCGTGAACGGATCGTTGCTCCGCACGTGGAGATCGGCCGTGTAGGCGTCGTTGCAGTGCCCCGTGGCGTCGAAGCCGATCGTGACCTCGGCGCTCGAGCCAGCGGCCACCGTGCCGGCGGCCGGCGTCGCCGAGAGCCAGGGCTGCCGCGCTTCGAAGCGGACGGCCCGGCTGTAGAGCGTGTAGGTGGCGTTGTGCGACACCGTCAAACCGGCGGTGCGCGTTCCGTTCTGGATGCCGATGGTCGCGCCGGAGCTGTAGGGCACCGCCTTGTAATGGAATTCGATCCGTCCGCTCGGGTACAGATGGACCTGGAACCAGCAATAGCTGGTCGTGTACCCGATGCCCACGGACTGGAATTCGACGATCAGACGTTCACCATCATAGTGGTAATAGGCGTAGGAGTACGTCGAGAAGACCAGATCGTCCCAATACGGCGCGATGAGATTCTCCGGGGCGACCGAACTGGGAAGGGCATTGTTGACTCTCTCGGTCGACGTGCTCGTGAAGCTGATCCAGCCGTTCGAGCAGATGCGGAAGGTCGTGAACGCGGAGTCGTAGAAGGGGAAACTGAACCCGATGTTGTAGGGGCCGCGGTTCGCGTTGTCTCCGGTGATCTGGATGAGCCTGCCGGTGGACATGATCTCGATCCAGTTGTAGTCCGGACCGCGTGCGTCGTCGTTGTCCGTCCACTGGTAGCCGAAGGCGTCCGGGCCGCCGGCGCCGTTCACCCCGATCGGGTCGTCGTGCAAGTCGGCGAATGAGCCGCCGCCGCCCTTGTCCGGGTCGCTGGCCGGCAATTCCGCTCCCGGCGCCGCCGCCGGTGCCGCCAGATCAAGGTACTCGACATCGTCGATCGTGTACGTCAGGGCGGTGGGGCCGTTGTTGGTGATCGTCAGCTGCCGCGTCGAAGACCAGCTGGAGGGCAGGGTCTCGGTCAGCGAGGCGGGACTCACCTGGATCTCCGGCACATCGAGGCCGGTGCCGTCCAGGGGAACGGCCAGGGACGGGGAATCGGGATCATCGGAGGTCAGCGCCAGCAGGCCGTGGATCGGACCGGTCGCCGGCGGCGCCATGGTCACCGGCACATCGGCATGGGCTCCGGCCGCGATCACCAGCGGCAGCGACTGCGCACTGGTGAAGTCCGGATGGTCGAAGTCCAGGTCCAGCACCGTCAGGTCGCCGCAACCGCGGTTGGACACCTCGAGATTGACCGTCGCCGTCTCACCTCGACGGACCGCCCCGAAGGACAAGCTGGCCGGATTCAGGGCGATGTCCTGTGTGCCCGCCAACGCGAGATCGACCGGCACGACCACGTGCGGGCTCAGCGGGTCATTGCTCAACACATGGAGGCTGCCCTCGAAGCGGCCGCCGCAAAGCCCCGCGCTGTCGAAGACGACTTCGACGTCGAGGCTGGCTCCGGCGGCCAGGCTGCCGCTCTCGGGGCGGACGGCCAGCCAGGGCGGCGGCGGCGCGAAGCGGATCGCCAGATTGTCGTGGGCGTAGGTGGCGTTGAAGGCCACCGTCAGGCCATCGTCGTGCGTGGCGTTCTGGATGCCGATCGTCGCGCTGTCCGAAGCCGGCGATGTCAGCGACAGATAGTGGTATTCGACGACACCGCTCGCGTACAGGTGCATCTGCATCGTGTACGGGCCCCCGGCGCCGACATTGTCCACGCCGGTGTACTGGACGATCAGGCGGTTGCCGTCGCTGTGGTAGTGGCAGGTGCCGACGCCGGTCGTCAAGAGCCAGCAGGTTCTCCGAGGCGTCCACCGAAGGCAGCCCCGCGTTCGTGGCTGAGGTCCACGGCGCCGACAGGCTCACGCAACCGTGGGTGCCGATGTAGAACGTGGTGTGGTGGTTGCCGTAGTAGGGGAACGTGAAGCCCACCTCGAACGGGCCCCGGTTCCAGTCGCCGTTCAGCGTCACCGGCGTGCCCGTGGCCGAGATGTCCACCCAGTTGAAGGCCGGACCGCCGGCGGTATCGCTGTCGACCCAATCGTAGCCGAACGCGTCGGGGCCGCCCGTGCCGGCCGCTCCCGCGATCGACTTCGACGCATTGCGCGGCAGGAGCGGGACCTCGGCCGATGCGGCCGGGCGAAGCCGCGGGATCGTGAAGTCCAGCACGCCGGGGCCCGTGTT
>JAIFKS010000141.1 GCA_020049465.1 bacterium
GGCCAGGGCCAACTCGCGCGCGCGCCGAAGCAGGCGGTCCTGGATCTCGACGGCGGCCTTGCGGGTGAAGGTGACCGCGAGGATGGTGCCCGGATGCGCGCGGGCCGTGGTCTGCTCCAGGCACAGCCGCAGGAACCGGTTGACCAGCGCCGTGGTCTTGCCCGAGCCGGCGGCGGCGCGCAGCACGACCGAGTGGTCGGGCTTCGAGGCTTCGAGCTGGATGGAGCGGGCGGCTTCACGGGCGTTCACCACGAGCCCTCCTTCCGGCCGACCAGTTTGCCGACGCGGCGCTCCAGGGGCGCCGGCAGCACGGCCTCTTCCAGGCGGCAGACGCCCCGGAAGTCGCAGCGGACGCAGGGCAGCAGGCTCGGGCCTTCGCCGGCCTGCGCGCGCGGCACCAGCGGGAACGGCCCGTCCGGCGCCGCGGCATCCAGCGCCAGATCCAGAAGGCGGGCGGCGCCTTCGCGCAGGCGCGCGCGGCCTTCGCCGTCCAGCGCGGGCAGATCGACTTTCGCGCGCGTGCCGCAGGTGTCGGACTTCAGCGCGTAGTAGGCGCCTTCGGCGATCGCCGTGACGACGACTTCGGCGCCGCCGTCGGCCGGCACCTTCACCGCGCCGGCCGCCACGGCCAGGGCGTAGAGCAGGACCTGCATCTCCTCGAAAGCGCCCAGATCCTTCGGTTGCGGCAGGGTGCCGGTCTTGTAGTCGAGCACGGCCAGGCGCGCCGAGCCGTCCTGCGCGCGGTCGAGGCGGTCGATCTTGCCGTCCAGCACCACGTCGTGCAGCGCGGCCGGCAGTTCCGCGGGCACCGCGGCCAACAGGGCCTGCGCCTGTTCGTCGCCGGCATCGCCGGCGGCCGTCGCGTCGTTCCGCAGCCAGGCGTGCAGATCGGCCAGCGGCAAACGGAACGGAATCTCGAGCCCCACCGGCCGCCAGCGCGCGAACCGCGTGAGCTCGTGATCGACCAGCGGGTCGATGACGGCGCGGAAGGCGTCCAGCCAGAGCAGGCGGTGCGGCAGTTCGGCGGCGCCGGCGCCGAAGTGCGCGGCGGCGATCCCGTCGAGCGCGGAGCGCGCACGGTCGCGGTCGCCATCGCTCAAGGCGGCGACTCCGGGCGAACCGGGCTGCATGAACTCCTGCAACACGGCGTGCACGATCGAACCGTATTCCAGACGGCCGAATTCGCGCTGCACCTCTTCATCGCGCCGCAGCCCGAATCCCCGCTCGAGCAGGAACCGGTAGGGACAGTCGCGCCACAGCCGCAACGCCGACCAGCTCAGCCGCAGGCGCGGGCGCGCGGCGGCCAGGAGCGGCGCCGGCGCGGGCTCGGCCTCGAAGGCCTGCTGCGCGGCCTGTAGTTCCGCCGGCGGCCGCGGATCGCGGCGCCAGACAGGCGGTTCGCCGGGGCGCAGTTCCGCCGCGTCGGCTTCCAGACCGTGCACCAGCAGCAGGCGTTGCAGGAGCGACGACGGCAGCACCGGCTGGCCTTCGTCCTCGGCCGGCCAGGTCAGCGCCACGCGCGGCGCGCCGTGCAGCAGGCGCAGGAACAGTTCGGAGTCGGCATCGAGGCTGTCGCGCCGGCCGGGCAGGCCCAGCGCTTCGCGCGCGCGGCCGCCCAGAAACGCCGGCCGCGCCGGGCAGCTCGGCAGCGAACCGTCGCCCAGCCCGCCGATGATCAGCATGTCGAAGCGCTCCAGGCGCGCCTCCAGGTAGCCGGTGACCAGCAGGCCCAGACCCTGGTCGCGGTGCGGCGGCGCCAGTTCGCCCGCCAGCAGACGGTTCAGGTCGGAGGCGAACGTGGACAGCGGCACCGCCGGCAGGCGATGGCCGTCCAGCGCCAGTTCATCGAGCAGGCGCGCGGCGCCGATGATGTCCGCGCGGTCGGACGCCGCGGTCAGCGGCCGCGCCGCCGCCAGACGCGACCACACCTCGCGCGCGGCGGTCAGGTGTTCGTTCCAGGGAGCGGACCGGCGGTCGTTCAGCGCCAGCAGCGGTGCGAACGCCTCGCCGATCGCCTCGACGAACGTCTCCATGCCGTCGTGCGACCGGCGCAGCAGGGCGCGTGCGGCGTCGTCGTGATCCCGCGCGCGGCGCAGCAGTGCCGCCAACCCGCCCTGGAAGCCGTCTTGCCGGCGCAGCGTCTGCTCCAGGCGCAGCGTCCACAGGCCGTGGCTGCCGCCGGTCGTTTCGATCTTCACGTAGGGATGGGTCAGGACCTCGAGCAGCGGATCACCGCGCAATCCGGTCAGGGCGGCCCGCAGCATGAAGCGCAGCAGCAGACCCGCCGGCTGCGCCGACAGCGGTTCGCCGTGCGTGTTGTCGACATCGAGCCCCGCCTGACGCAACTGCGCCGCCACGCGCGCGGCCAGGCCGCGGTCGGGCACGGCCACCGCCAGCCGCGCCGTGGCGCCATCGGCTTCCTGCAGGCGGCGCACCACCAGGTCGGCGATCACGCGGCTCTCGTGCTCGGCTTCGCCGCAGGCAGACAAGTGCAGCGAGTGGCCTTCGGCCGGTTTCTCCAGGGCCGGCAGCTCGCGGTCCAGTGCTTCCAGCCGCTCACGCAGGGCGGCGCCGGGCGGCAGTGCAGGTTCGGGCGCCGCCGCTTCCAGCGCGGCCGGATCGACGCCCAGCAGCACCGCGGCGCGGCGCGCCGGCGCCAGCGGGCCGCCGCGCGCCTCCTGCGGATCCCAGGTCGCGACCAGCCGTCGCGAAAGCGGATCCGCGGCCGTTGCCACGTAGACCAGCGAGGTCGCCGCCGCGCCCAGCGCCGCGCGCAGAGGCGCCGCGGTCACCGGATCCAGCCGCGTGAAGCCGGCCGCCACCGCCAGTTCCGCCGCCGCGGGCGGCCACCGGCGCGCTTCGGCGTCCGGTCCGGAAAGGCGTTCGGCGATGCGCACCTGAACGTCGACGTGGTCGTGCGGGACGCAGGTCCGGTACAGGCGCCAGGCCTCGTGCAGGCGCTCGAGTTCTTTGATCGCGGTTTCGGCTTCGGCTGTGCGCACGGCCAGTCGGGCCAGCGCCTTCTCGAGATTCGCCGGCAGCAGCAGCAGTTCGGTGAGTTCGTGGCGGCGGATCTCGTCGAAGGTCCGGACCAGTTCCTGCGCCAGACCGGGCGCGCTTTCGGGGCGGGCGGCCAGCCATTCGTGGGTGGCCAGTGCGTGCGTCAGGATCAGGGCGCGCGAACGGTCGGCCGGCGTTCCCGCTTCGGGGGTGAACCCCAGGGCTGCGCCGGCTTCGGCGGCCAGCTGGACCGGCGTCAGGATGCTCGGCAGCAGGACGGCGTCATGGCCGGCGAGTTCGAAGATGAGCTGGCCCAGCGTGCGGCAGGCGCGCGTCGATGGCAGCAGCACCAGCGCACCCGAAAAGTCGCCATGCACGGCGCCGGGCAGACGCAGGCGCAGATCGGCCGCGATGGCTTCGAGCGGCGACCCGGACAAAGGCAGCGGAACGGGCTGCGGGCGCATGGGGCGGCGGCCTCCGCGGGCACGGGCTCATGGGTGACGAGGATAACGGCGCCGACCGCCGGACGACGGGCAACCATGGATATCGAACACGCGCGACACTAGCACACTTCGCCTGGACCGCGTCAGCGATCATTCGTAATGGTATTCCCACCACCACGGCATCGACGTTTCCCCCAGGATGAACCGGACCATCTCCGGGTAGATGAGCTCGGCGCGCACGCTGTTGGCCAGGAGCACCACCGCGCGGCGGTCCGTCTCGCGGCACACGAGCATGTTTCCGGTCCAGTCGTTGTGCCCGCCCTTGAACCACATCGGACCGGAACCGTCGGTGAACGTGACCAGGCCCAGCCCCGCGGCCAGGCCGATCGCCGGACCGCGCGGGTCGGTGTCCGGCGCGAGGGTCGGGAACTGGTGGGCCGAAGCGATGTCCAGCTGTGGGCGCACGAGCTCGGCGCGCGAGGCGGCCGACAGCCCCTCGCCCCGCAGGATGGCGGCCCACAGCAGGGCCTGGTCGGCAATGGTCGTGTCCATCGAGCCGGCCGCGCTGGCGCCGGAACGCTCGTCATGCGGCTCGAAGGCGCCGTCCAGGGCGTAACCGTCGGCCAGATCGCCGGCGAAATCCGCGCGCCACTGCAGGCTGGTGCGGTTCAGGCCGAAGCGGTCGAACACGCGGCGCTGCATTTCTGCGCCGACATCCAGGTGCAGCCCCTCCTCCAGGGCGAGCTGCAGGATGTAGAATCCCTCGCCGGAGTAGCCGTAGCGCGCGCCCGGCGCGTCATGGAAACGCAGCTTACCGTCATCTTCGAGCCAGCGGAAATTGGCAAAGCCGGTCGCGTGGTTCAGGACGATACGCGCGGTCAGCAGCCGCCAGCGCTCATCACCCGCCAGGTCGGTGTAGTCCTCGTACTCCGGCAACGGGCGGGGCAGGTACCGCTCAAGGGGAGCGTCCAGGTCGAGCCGGCCTTCGTCGACCAGCTGCAGCACCAGAACGGCAAACGCCGTCTTGGTGAGCGAGGCGCCGTACATCACCGTGTCGGTGGTCAGCGGCAGGCCACGCTCGACATTCGCGTGACCGAAGGCGGCCACGTGCACGACGCGGCCGCTGTCGATCACCGCGAGGGCCATGCCCTTGACGTCATGGGCCGCCATGAGGCGCCGGGCCTCGGCGTCGATCGCCCCGTTTGTCGGCAGTGGCATAGGCAACTGACCCGGCGTGTTCGTCGGCTGGCTCGCAGGTGTTGCCGGCGCCGCCAGAAGCAGGCCGAGGATGGCGGCGGCGATGAACGGCAGGCGCATGACCGACCTTCCCTCCGGTGATATCAACTGAACAGAGCCTTGATATACTCCGTGCGATCGACATTGGCCACATGGGTGAACCACTCGTCCTGGAATTTGTAGACAAGGATGCCGAGCCAGATCCACAGGAGCCTGGCGCGGTAGATGGCCTGCACACGGTCCTGGCCGCGGAAGCGGGCGATCGTGACGTAGACCAGGAAGAGCGGCTCCAGCAGGTTCGGGAAATAGAACAGCATCAGCTCGTTGTGCGTGGCGAAAAACAGGACCTGCCCGACGGTGCGCAGGGCGAACGTGGCGGTGATCTCGCGGCGGATCGGCCGCTTCCAGCCCCAGATGAAGATGAACAGGTAGCCGACCCAGTCGGCGGCCTTGTCCAGGTTCTGGTAGAGGGCGAAATCGAGGCCGGCCGGCATCAGCAGATCGCCGTCGACCGAGTCCAGGATCCAGTTGCCCCAGCCCGCCGCAAACGGAAACCACAGGTAGAGCACCGGCAGCAGGAACTTCAGCGCCAGGACCGGAACGATGAGCCACAGGTTCATGTGTCAGCCTTTCCGGCGCCCGCCTACCAGGCCCGCAGCGACATTCCCACCAGCACGTTGCGCCGCATGCCCGGCTCCAGGTAGCGCCCGTCGGCTCCGTTGATGTAGACGGAGGCCGCGTAGAGTTCATCGGTGAGATTTCGCACCGAGACGAAGAGCAGGGCCTCGCGCCCCCCCACCCGGGTGTTCAGGCCCGCGGTCGCCTCCAGCAGCAGATACGACTCGACCGGATCGGTGTTCGCGTCGTTGGCCCAGTAGCCGCCCACGCGCTGGAACGCCGCCTCGACGAACGGCCCGGACCCGGCCGTGTACCGCAGGGCGCCCTGGAGCATGGTCGAAGGGATCCCGGCCGTTTCGTTGTCGTCGTAGCGGACGGTCACCAGTTCGCCTTCGTCGTCCGGCGCGCCCGTTTCGTAGTCCAGGTAGCGGTTCCGCGTGAAGGTTCCGGTCAGGCGCGCGGAAAAGCCGTGGGCGAGGTCGGCGGTCAGTCCCATTTCGAGCCCTCCGCGGCGCGAGCGGCCGGCGGTGCGGTACCACGAGCCGCCGTCCCAGGGGACGATGTCGTCGCGCACGTCGAGCGTGTACAGGGCCAGGTCGTAGACCAGGCGCCGCACGAATCCGTCGCGGTACTGTTCGCCGCGCGTGCCCACTTCGAAGGTCAGGCTGCGCGACGGCTCGAGCAGCTGGTTCAGGCTGGTCTGCTGGTCGAACGGCGCCGGCGGGTCGACCTCGTTGAAGGCCGGGGTCTCGATGCCGCCCGAGATCGCCGCGAAGTACAGGCGGCGTCCGGTCGGCCGGTACGACAGCGCCAGGCGCGGCGAGACCTGGTCGATCGAGCGGCTGGCGTCCAGCGCCGGGTTCTGATGGTCTTCGCTGCGGTAGTGCACGTTGTCCCAGCGCCCGCCGGCGGTCAGCTGCCAGCGCGGCGACGGCGAGTAGGCCAGTTCGCCGAAAGCGCCGAAGGTATTGATGCCTTCGCGCTGGTCCGCCAGTTGATGGATGCCGCGTTCGCCGCCGTCCAGATCGTAGAACAGCACGCTGCCGTCCTGCATCGCCTCGTCGACGCCGACGGTCCAGCGCAGGCGGCCGTCGGCCGCCGGGCCGCTCAACAGGGCGGAACCGCCCGCGTGGACGCGCTGGAAGTCGCGGTACCGCCCGCGTTCGGATCGTTGCAGGGCCTTCGGCTCGACGAACACGCCGACCTGGAGCGTGCGGCCGCCGGTGAAGGCGTGCTCGAGGCGCGCGCCCAGGCGGCCCAGGCGGTTGTCGCGCCGGGCGTCCTGGGCGACGTAGTCGGGATCGGCTTGGGTCGCGTCGGTCAGGAACTCTTCGCGCGTCAGGGCGCCGGCCTGGCGCTGCACGTTGCGGGTGCCGGCCAGATAGACGCCCAGCTTCGTGGCGGGCGAAGGCTCGGACAGGACGGTGGCGAACAGCGTGCTCTGCGAGCCGCGGCCGTGTTCGCGGAAGCCGTCGAACGAGCCGGTGCTGCCGGCGACCCGGATGCGCGCCGTGCCGGACACGAAACCCGTCTCGAGAATCCGCTTTTCATAGCCGTGACTGCCGAACTCGGCTCTCGCCTCGCCGTAACCCTGCTCGAAGCCGGTCGAGGTCTGAAGTTCGATGAGGCCGCCCGAAGCCGGTCCGAACAGCACCGAGCTGTTGGAGCGCACGACGCGGATGCGTTCGAGCAGCGCGGCGTCGGCCAGGTCCAGGCTGGTGCGGCCGTCGGGCTCGGTGAGGGGGAAGCCGTCCAGCGTGATGCGGATGCCGCGCGTGGTGCCGGCGTTGGAGCGCTCACCCGCGCCGCGGGCGCCGAAGCCGCGGTTGGTGATGCGCACGTCGTTCGAGCCGGCGCGGCTCTGGGCGATGACGCCGGGCACCCCGGCCAGCGGCGCGTCCAGCCCCACCGTGCGCGACTCGCGCCAGGCGGCGGCCGGCACCAGCGAGGTGGCCACGGGCGCATCCAAGGCATCGGTCCCCGGGCGCTCGCCGATGACGGTGACGGTGTCGGTGATGGAGAAGATGCGCGGCGCCGGCGGCGCGTCCTGGGCGCCGGCGGCCGTGTCCCCGAGCGAGGCGGCGGCGATCAGCAGCACGAACGGTGCGGCGGCGGCGCGGTGGCGGAAAGCCACGTGAACGCTCCTTGGGAAATGCCGGCGACGGGCGGATGGACGTCGAACGGGGATCGCCTCCCGACAGGCAGCCAAGGCGGTCCGGGCGCATCCGGATGGCACCATGGTAACCATCACCGCTCGGTTGCGACAACCCGAATGGAATCCGGCCCGGCGCGGCGCCCGCTATTTCAAGAGGACCATCTTGCGCGCCTCATCGATGCCGCCGCCGGTCAGCCGGTACACATACACCCCGCCCGGCGCCGCCAGACCGCTGTCCGTTGTGCCGTCCCACAGCGCAACCTGCGGCCCGCCGGCCTGCGCACCTTCGAACAGCGTGCGCACCTGGCGTCCGGCCAGGTCGACGACGCTCAGGATCACGCGAGCGCCGCCTTCCGGCAGTTCATAGTAGATGCGGGTGGATGGATTGAACGGGTTGGGCGCGTTGCCCCGCAGCGCGGTGATCTCGGCCGGCAGGGCGCCGTTGAAATCGGTCGTGAACACGACTTCGGCGCCGGCGCACGGTGCCAGGACAAGGGTCAGGGTCAGCAGACAGGCCGCAAAGGCACGATTCGGACGCGGACGGGCATGAAAGAGTTTCAACACGCGGATCCCCGATCCGGTTTCAAAGCGGCCGCCGATACCACCCCAAGGGTTGCACAATAGTGGTTTAATTTTATCTCATATCAGACAGCGGCGTCAAGGTTGCCGCCTGCCGCCGGGTGAAATTGACGTCCACCGCCGCGGGATGGTAGAAGTGGACCGGCGGCGCGCTCGCGGCGCGACCTGCCCCGCGCACCTTCCGTGAAAGGAATCCCCATGAGCCGCCGACTGCTGCTGGCGTTCGCGCTGTTCGCGACGCTGATCCCCGGCCTGTGCGTTGCCGCCGATTTGGTGGCCGCGGATCTGGCGGCCCCCGTGCCCGTCGACCCGGCCGTGACCACGGGCACCCTGCCCAACGGTCTGCGCTACTATGTGCGCCAGAATGCCAAGCCCGAACAGCGCGCCGCGCTGTGGCTGGTGGTGGGCGCGGGCTCGGTGGATGAGGACGACGACCAGCAGGGGTTGGCCCACCTCATCGAGCACATGGCCTTCAACGGTACCGAGAATTTCCCGCGCCAGGCGCTGGTGAGCTACCTCGAGTCGATCGGCATGCAGTTCGGGCCCGAGGTCAACGCCTACACCAGCCAGAACGAGACCG
>JAIFKS010000116.1 GCA_020049465.1 bacterium
CAGCCAGCGCCAGCAGCGCGACCGCAAAAACGAGCTTGCTGATCTTGTTCATGGTTGTTGCTCCTCCAGATGAAAACACGTTGTTCGTACTGTTGACTCTCAACTCATCCACAGACTCATCCTCCAGTGGCCTTACACCACCTCCTTAGCCGGTGCTTCCTCTTGACCGGTTTCACTTCACGATTATACACCTTTTCCACTCCTTGCGGCCGTGGGACTCGAGCGAATAGGCATAAACACCGCTGGGCAGCCCCCGGGCATCCAGCGTGATCTGCTGCAGGTCGCCGGCCGGCGCTTCGGCGTCGATTTGCCGCGCCAGACGTCCCCGCAGATCGTAGAGCTTCAAGGTCACCGGTCCGGATTCGCGCACGCTGAACGAAATCGTGGTCGAACCGTGGAACGGGTTGGGGGCATTCTGCTGCAATTCAATGTAGGACAAGGCGTTGCGAACTGGTTCCGGCGTCGCCGACACATTCGCGAAGCCCGCGCGCTTCAGCCCGTTGACGATGTCGGCGTTCCTCATGTACCGGTCCCACACCGAACCGTTCAGATAGTTCTCGATCATGATGATGATCGGACCCTGGTCGATGCCGAGCCAATCCTGTCCCCACCAGAACAGGGTCGGATTAAAGGCATCTTTAAAGCCGTATTTACCCCACAGGCCGACGCCCCAGACGTCGTACATGTGGTGGAGGGCGGGCAGCACGATCTCCGGCGCGAACGCGATCGAACTGGCGGCCGCGGTCGGGGTGATGGTGCCGTTGTCGCTCTGGGCCGGCGGCGCCCCGTGCGCGGCGTAGCCGTAGGGATCATCCGAGGCGGTCAGGCCCCACAGGTTCTCCCCGTAGCCGACGAACCCGCCCGGATTGGCGATGCAGTAGGACCGCGCGGCGTAGGTCGCCCGCCGCGAGTTCTCGAAATAGTCGATGCCGCGCACCGTCATGTACGCGTCGGGGATGCCGCGGAAGTCGATCCAGCAATGCGAGTACTGGTGGCCGAACAGCGGCGGGAAATAGACGTAGCTCTGGGTGTAGTAGGTCCGCCACGAGTAGTTGCTGGTCCAGTAGGTCCAGGTCGACGCCGGCACCGGGTGCGTGGGTGAACCGATGGCCATGATGTACAGGATCATCGCTTCGTTGTAGCCGATCCAGTTCCCGAAACCGGTGAAAGCGGTTTCAGGCTTCCAGCCCATGCGGATGCCGCTGCCCCCGGCGCGCATGAAGTCCCAGTCCACGCGGCGGTAGAGCGAATCGGCCAGGGCGCGCACTTCGACGTCGGCGGGATCAGTGCCGGTGAAATACTGCTTGGCGTCCAGCACGCCCGCCATCAGCAGCGCCGTGTCGATGGTCGACAGTTCGCAGGTCCAGGTGCGATTGCCCGAATTGATGTCCAGGAAATGGTAGAACAGGCCCTTGTAGCCGTTCGTGTTGTAGATGCCCGGGCCCTGGGCGCCATTCCACAGCGTTTCCATGCCCAGCATGATGCGGTCACGGCCGGCCTCGCGGGTCACCCAACCGTGCTCGATGGCGATGCAGATCGCCGAGATGCCGAAACCCTGCGCCGCGATGCTGCACGGCGAGCCGGCCTGGCTGCGGTCGCGGATCAACCCGTTGACGGGATTGGCCTGGTACCAGAAATACTTGAACGCGGTCCGCTGCAGGCTGTCCAGCAGCGCCTCGTTGGTCAACGACAGGCCGCCGTTGATCGACACCGGCAGGTCTTCGCGCGTGCCGCGAGGCCCGTCGGACGCACCGATCGCCAGCCCCGCCCCCACGCCGGCCAGCAGCACGCCCACCCACAGCCACGCCAGGGGCCGGCGCCAGTTCCGCTCGCTGGTGATCTGCATCTTCATGTCGTCCCGTTTCCGTCGTCGGCGCCGCCCGGCGGCCGCCTGATGTCGTGTCCTAGAACTCGACCACCATGGTCAAGCGATGCGTGTCGTCGAGGTAATCGTGTCCGGCCCAGGCATAGTCGAAACGGTAGATGTTGCCGCCCAGCTTGCCCTGGACGCCGAAACCGAAGGTCAGGCCCAGCTGGCTGTCGGTCTGGAACAGCGTCTGGTAACCGGCGCGCAGCGCCAGCAGGTCGCGCAGCGCCCATTCGGCGCCCAGATTCACGCTTTCGCTGTTGTCGTTGGGATGCAGGCCTTCGGCCAGCAGCAGCAGGCGGCTGCGTTCGCTGAAGGTCACCGGCCAGCTGAGCCCCAGCCGGAACAGGCCCGGCAGCGGGAACGAGTCGGTCGACTGTTCACCGGGCAGCCCGCTGTTGTCGCCGTAGGAGTCCGGATCCTGGTCATAGGTGATGTTCAGGTCGCGACCCGTGAACCGCGCCTGCGTGCCCACGTTGGCCAGGCTGAAGCCCAGCTGCGCGCCCGCGGTATTCAGGCGGTAGATCGAGCCGAGATTGAACGTCACCGTGCGGTCGGAAGTGTTCCAGATCTTTTCGGTGACATAGTTCACCTGCAGGCCGGCCGCGAAGCGCTCGGTGATGCGACGCCCGTAGCCCAGCCCCAGCGCCACGTTGCTGACCGTGTAATTGACGCCGGTGCCGAGGGGATCCTCGACGGTGCGAACTTCGATGTCGCCCGAATTGAGCGCGGTCACGCTCGTGAACACGTTGCCGAGTCCCTTGACCGGCATCGCGAAGCCCACGTAGTCGTGGCTGATGCCCGCGAACCAGTCGGCGTGCGAATAAAGCACCGCCGAACCTTCGAGCAGGCCCAGCGCGCCGGTGTTGTAGTACACGGCTTCGATGCCGCCCGGCAGGGCCGAGCCGGCATTGCCCATGGCGGCGCCGCGCGCATTCGGTTCGATCCGCAGGAATGTGCCGAGCGTGGACCCCACCTTGGTCTGGGCCCGGGCCGTCCCCGCGGCAAGAACCGCGCAGGCGACGACGATCAGCAGCGAGTATCCAGCTTTCCTCATGTCGCTCCCCGCGCTCACTTGACGATCGCGAACTTGCCGGTGGCCTCGCCTGCCGTTCCGCCGTCCACATGGAAGATGTAAAGACCGGGCGCCACGTCGAGTTGGTCCTTCGTCCGCAGATCCCAGTCCACCATACCGTCGGTCGAACCGTCGTGGTGCAGCGTCTGCACCAACTCGCCGATCAGGTTGTAGATTCGGATGACGCAGCTGGCCGGCAGGCCGCGGAACTCGACCCGCCGCTCGCCACGACCGGAAACCGCGAACCGCTCGGGCTCGAAGCTGGCCGAACCCAGGTACGGATTGGGCACCACGTACGGGGCCAGTTCCTGCCCGCCCCCGTCGGCCCGCACGTATTCGCCGGCCGTCGTGAACTCGAACGTGTCGTCGGCGCCGAACGGGCGCTTCAGGAGCAGGGCCCAGGCATCTCCGGCCGCCGGCGCCTGGGTCGGGGCCGCCGCCACGCGCACGCGCCAGGTCACCTTTGGCACGCCCGGTTCGCCGTCGACGTAGGTGACGATGTCGATCACCTCGTCGGTCCGGCTGATCGTCCGGTCGGCATCGCGGTCCCGGAAGATGAAGTCCAGGCGGCGCTCACCCTCCGGCCCGTATGCGATGACTTCGAATTTCGCCGGCGTGGCCGCGTAGAACGGGACCGCCACCGAAGTGTCCACGACGGTGTCGTAGAAGAAGATCGTGATGTCGTCCGGGTAGCCGTCGCGCAGTCGGTTGATCGGCAGCACGCTGCGTTCGTACGTCACCGTGAACTCGGCATCGGTCGTGCTGCCTGCCAGGAAGCCGGTCGTGTCGGCATCCACGGTCACTTCGGCGCCCGTGTCGATGATCGGCAGCAGACCCAGACCCACCGGCCCGATGCCCTGCCCCCGCAGGTCGGCGCCGGTATTGAAGGCTGTTTGTCCCGTCGTCACGTCGGTCAGCGAATAGCGGGTGGCCGCCAGGCTGTCCGGATGCGGCGCCGTGAAGCCGATGCGGAACGTGTGGCCGTCCGGCACCAGGCCCGAATTGACGATCTCGATCGCGACGGAACCGTCGCCCTGCCCGTCCTTGGGCACGGCCTGGTTCGCCTGCGCCGCCACATAGCCCAGCACCCGCGGTTCCGGACGCGCCGCCACCACGTTGGTCGGCAGCACCAGTCCGCCGCGCGGGGTGCGCGACGGCGCGATCGCGTTCTCGGACGGGTAGAAATTGAACGCTTCCGAGCCGCGGTCATACGCCGTCACGGCGTAGTAGTACTGCTGACCGTTCACGGCGCTGAAGTCGGTCCAGGTGTGGGTCAGCCCGGTGTTCGTGCCCAGGTAGTACTGCACGCCTTCGATGGCCAGATCCGAGAAGCCGGCGTAATCGTTGTCCAGGTCGAACTGGGCGATGGGCTTGCCGTTGCCCAGGGGCCCGCTGCCGGTGCCGGTCGTGATGAGCTGCGGGTCGCGGAATTCAGGATCGGTCGACCGGTAGATACGGTAGCCCTCGAAGTCCTCTTCGCCGGTCACCGCGTCGGCGCCGCGCTCCGCCACGTCGTCCCAGGACAGACGCACGAAACCGTCGCCCGTTTCCGCGGTCGCGGTCGGCAGTTTGGGCGGCACCGCGAAGCGGTAGTTCGCGTTGTAGATCTGCTGCACCGTCTGCGTGTTGCGCGCCAGTTCGACCAGGTCGGCGCCGTAGGCCAGCGCCAGACTGAAGCGCTCGGTCTGGCCGGCCGCCAGACGGAACGGACCCGAGGCGAACAGGAACCCGATGTTGTAGTTCGAGGCCAGCGGCGGATCGAACCGTTCGTCGGGATTCTCGGCGGTGAACTGCTCGTACAGCCGCTGCGGCCAGTCCTGCGCGTCGGTGAAGAACACCACGCCGTCGGTCGTCTGGTCGGGATTCCCCTGACCCGGGCGGATGCGGTTCAGCTTGAAGCCCGTCAATCCGATCTGGTCGGACTCGTTCAGGTCCGTGTTGTCGAAATTCGGCTCGCCGTCGGTCGGGATGCCGTCGCCTTCGCCGGCGTCGGCAGGCGTCTCGAGGTCCGCCAGGATGCCGTCGGCGCCCAGGTCATGATTGCCCGCCACCCAGTCCATGTCCTCGTCGCCGGTCCACCACTCGCCGGCGCGGAACGCCGGGCGCTGCTCGACCGGGCCGTATTCGATCTCGAAACGGGCGCGGTCGTAGTTCGCGGACACCCAGGCCAGGATCTCGGCTTCGCCGACCAGTTTGACGCCCGGACCGCCGTCGCGACGCTCGTCGGTGATGCCGTCCTCGTCGTCATCGGTCGCGTTGGTCGCGTTGCCCGGCGTCTCCATGTAGGCGTAGCCCATGTAGCCGGTGCGCGAGCAGGAACCGGCCAGATCGCGGCCATGGCCCTTGTTGTCCCAGGTGTAGACCAGGTTGATGATCTGGTCGTCGAACTCGCGGGCGAAGAACGCATTGTCGTCGTCCGATTCGTAGATGCCGTCGCAGGACAGGGCCGAGCCGCCCACGCCGGAATCCATGTAGAGTCCGAAGATGATGTTGTCGTTGTAGTCCGTCGTGCCCTCGTTCGTGATGTCGTAGTGCCAGAAGATCACGTTGCGGGCCTGCGGGTTCGCCCACTGGAAACCGCGGACCTCGATGCGCAGGCCCAGCCCGTGGCGCGTCGAATCGCGGCTGTCCGGAAAATAGTTCCAGGCGTCGTAGTAGTCGTCGTCCAGGACCATGTAGCTTTCCTGGTCGGCGACGATCTGCTTGCCGAAGTAGCCGTTCCAGCTGCCCTCCCAGCCCGGATCATCGGGGTCGTCCAGCCGATCCGGCCAGGTGGAGGGCCAGGTCCGAGGATCGTTGCTCAGGGCGGGCGAACGTCCGGGATTCAGGTCCGAATTGGCCTGGAAGTAGCCAGGCCGCGGCTCGAAGCGCATGTCGCGATTGAAGTACGGGCTGGTTCCCTGGCGCTCGCGGAAACCGGTTTCCATCAGGTAGACGTCGCTGCCGCCGGTGGTCTGCACCTTCGCCAGCACGAACGGCGTGACGCCGTCGCTGTAGTTCATGCCGCTGCCCTTGGGGGCTTCGGCCGAGTGAAACACGCTCAGATCCACGTTGACCGGGTCGCGCGGGTAGTCGCCGACCATGCCGTAGTTCCAGAAGATGGTGCGCATGTTGTTGGCGTCGTGCTGCCCGGCGCGCTCGGCGTCCAGGCGTCCGCGCTGCTCCTGCGGCACGGGCGTGATCACGTCGGCGACGACAGAGCCCGCCGCCATCGACGCCAGAAGCGCCGTCAACGCCGCCGCTGCCCGCCTGTTTACTGCCTGCTTGCTCAACGCCACCGTGCACCGTCTCCCGCGTTCGATCCGAAAGTGATCCATCAGTTGGCCCCCCAGCTCCACCGCACGCCCATTTCGAGGCGGCGCGGCGGGTAGAATCGCGTGGGGTTGGCCAGCGCCTGCCGCTCGCTCTCGCTCGCGGTGCGGCTGTAGTACGGGCTGCCCGTCGTCGGGAACACGGCCCCGTTGAAGAACCGCGTGTCGAGCAGGTTGAACAGGCGCACGAACAAGCCGCCTTCGCCGTTCCGGCCGAGCTTCTTCTCGGCGCGCACGTCGACCAGGAAGCCGGCCGGCTTGCGGCCCGAATTGGTGGCGGCGCCGAATCCGAACGCATCCTCGGTCTCGGGCGTGTACGGCTGGCCGCTGGCCACCTTCGCCACGGCCGCCAGCGTCCAGTCGTCGCTCGCGTTGAGCGACGCCGTCAGGTTCACGGTGTGCCGCTGGTCCCAGTTGAACGGAACCAGCCGCGGACGCGGATCTTCGCCGGCCGCCGCGCGGTTGGCCGTTTCGCTGGGATCGCTGGCATTGCCCAGGGCCTGCTGCCACGTGTAGTCCAGCGCCATGCTCAACGGTCCCACCTGCCGGTGGTCCAGGGCCAGCGTCAGCCCCAGCGCGCTGCCGTGGTCGACGTTCGTCAGGCGCGAATAGGTCGCGCCCGTGTAGGTGTCGATGAATTCGACGCCCAGCAGGTCGCGGATGTCCTTGTAGTAGATGGTCAGGTCGAATCCGAAGTCCGGGTTGATGACCTGCTTGTAGCCCACCTCGTACTGGACGGTGGATTCGGGCTTCACGTCGGGGTTGCCCAGCACGCCGTAGTCGGCGGTGCCGGCCTGCAGGTCCTTCAGGACGCTGTAGTCCGAGTTCGTGAACATCGTGCTGACCGAAGGGAACTGCCGGAAATGCCCGTAGGCGAAGTGCACGGCGGCCTTGTCCTCGATGGGATAGGCCACGCCCACGCGCGGGGAGATCGTGGTCTTCGCCGTCGTCTCCACGGGATCGGGCGTCGGAGCGCCCGCGATCGCGTTGGCCGGATTGGCCAGGTCCCCCGGCACGAAGGAGCGGGCGTCGAAGTAGTCCAGCCGCGCTCCGAAGCGCACGATCAGGTCGCCCCGGTCCATCTGATCCTGCAGATAGGCGGCGCCCATGACCGGGAACCGCTTCAACGGCCCGGGATAGCCTTCCTCGTCGACCTTGCGCGTCAGCGCGTTGTTGATGAACGCCAGATGCACCGGCGTGCCGAACTCGACTTCGGGCAGGCTCAACTCGAAGCCGGCCTTGGCCTGGTTCTGGCTGTCGAGCTGGCTCACGACCGAGCCCTTGAAGATGTAGGTCTTCGTCTTCTGGATGTAGTGGTTCAGCTGCACGCCCTGGTAGTAGAAGCTGCCCAGGCTGGCGTCGGAATCGAGCTGCGGCAGGGCATCATAGCGCGCGTCATAGGGGTCCTCGAAAACGTAGTCCTTGTAGTCGTACAGGTTCTGCCGCGCGCTGAAGTCCAGGAACGTCGTCGGGCTCAGCGTGTGCGTCAGATCCAGGCCGTGGGCCAGCGAAAACGTGCGCTGCACCGCCAGCGCATCCGGCAGGTAGCGGTAAAGCCAGTTCGTCGAGCGCGACTCGCGGGCGTTCAGAAGGGCCTGATAGCTGATCTTCGTGTTGGACATCGCGTTGTTGGTGACCTTGGCGACGCCCGACCACTCGTCGGTGTAGCCGAGGGGCGATTTCGCGCCGTCACCGGTGGCCACGAAGTCGGTGCCCATGTTGCCCGGGTCGACGAAATCGTCCGACGGATTGTACAGCCGCTCGGAGTGGATGTAGTCGTCCCACTTGTACATCCGGCCGCTGACCAGGAAATTCGTCTTCTTCAGGGGCAGGGGCCCGCTGAGGGTTGCCTGCAGATTGTGCGTGCCGGTCACGGCCACGGATTCGGAGGTCAGGCGCTCGGGCCCGCGGCCGGGAAAGAGGAAGCCGCCGGTGAAGTACTCGCCCTCGACCTTGTATTCATCGCCGCCCTGCTTGAGGATGGCGTTGACGACACCGCTCATGGCCTGCCCGTACTCGGCGTCGAAGGTGCCGCTGATGACCTGCACTTCCTGCAGCAGCGAGCGGTCGATGTTCAGGCTCGAACTGTTGTTGAA
>JAIFKS010000084.1 GCA_020049465.1 bacterium
CGATGACGGCGAAGAAGATCTGCATCAGGAAGGTGCCGAGGACCTCGGCCCCGACCAGCTTCGCGCACAGGCGGGGGGCGCTGGTGGCCAGCGTCACGGTCAGCGCGGTGACGATCAGGATGCCGCTTCCCTTCCAGCCCGTGACGGCGGCCAGCGCGTAGCCCACCGCGCAGAGCGTCAGGCCGATCGCCAGCGACGTGGCCGTGCCGCGCAGGTCCGGCAGCGACGTGGTGGCCTGGCGGCTGGCGTGCAGCGCGGCCGAGTCCTCGTCCGCGGCGGTGTGGCGCCGCGGATAGCGCCGGGCCAGCCAGCCCACCGACGGCAGCGTGAACAGGACCAGGAAGTAGATCGCCATGACCAGGTTGTCGGCGGCCACGCCCGCGCTGAGCAGATCACCGGAGCGCAGGCCCACGATCTCCGACACCGCCGCGTAGTTCATGGACCC
This sequence comes from bacterium, assembly GCA_020049465.1. Classification (GTDB taxonomy): domain Bacteria; phylum Krumholzibacteriota; class Krumholzibacteriia; order LZORAL124-64-63; family LZORAL124-64-63; genus CAINDZ01. The sequence goes on from JAIFKS010000084.1 coordinate 446, forward strand.
GCCGATGTAGGTGGCCGAGAACACCGCTGCCAGCTGCCAGCCTTCCGGCCCGAGGGGCACCAGGTTGAACGCGACGATCGTTCCCAGCACCGTGCCCACCGCGCCGATCGCGAAGGCCGCCAGCGTGGGGCCGGCTTCGCGCAGGATGCGGCGCAGGTCGGCCCGCAGCAGCAGCAGGGGGATGGCCAGCGGCACCAGTTTGCCCCAGACGATATCGTAGGCGGCCACCCCGTCGGCGGGGATGACGCCGGCGTTCGAGAGCACGAAGGTGAAACCCATCGTCAGGATGGCGCCGCTGAGGCGGCGGCCCAGCCTGGTGTTCTCGACGTGGAAGCCGAAGGCGGCGGCGGCCAGCAGCACGGCCCACAGGGCCCAGGGGCTGTCGGCGGGAATGAGGGTGGCCAGCAAGGTGCAGGGTCCTTTCGAAAAGCCGCGGCGGCACCGGTCCCGCGCGCCCGGGGCGGCGGTCGGGCGCGCAGCCTACCAGAACCTCCGGGCCCGCGACAACCTGTGGTGCGCGGCGGTTGTCCGTTCGATCGGGGGTGGCCAAATGCCGCGCGATTTGCCAGTATGAACGGAGAAGGACCCCTGGCCCGCCGACGCGGGCCGACATCGGAGGATGGAGCAATGCCGAACAGGACTCAAGCTGCCGGGCAATCCCGGCGCCTGCTGCTGGCCACGCTGCTGCTCGTGGCGGCAGCCGGAACCGCGCAGGCCGCGCCGCGGGCCGACGGTCGGGACTGGAACCGCGGCGGGGATACCCTCACCGGCGCGGTCGGGCTGCACTACGGAAAGATCGGCGGCACCGGGCTCTCGTTCCGGGTGCCGCTGCAGTGGTACCTCTACGCCCAGGTGGCCGGCGGCATCTGGCACACGGGCGACGACCAGCGCCACAACCTGGGCCTGCAGCTGCACTACCTGCTGCGCCAGGATTCGCACCTGCGCCTGTTCACCGGCGTGGGTGTGGCTTCGTACTACCACCGCGAAAAAGTCGGCGTCAATGCCGACGGCGACATCTTCACCAAGGACACGGACTGGAACTACGGGGCCGGGGTGGGTGTCGAGGTGCTGCAGGGGCCGCGCTGGTCGTGGCTGTTCGAACTCGACTTCGTGCATGAGGAGCGCACCGGCAACACGACGGTCTCGCCCCAGGCCGGCCTCTCCTACTACTGGTGAGATTGCCCGCGGCTTCGCACCCCGCACCGCGCGGCGTCACGCCGGCTCTGCGCGCCGCGCGCCGGGCCTGGTGCCTGTACGACTGGGCGAATTCGGCGTTCGCCACCTCGATCATGGCCGCCCTGTTTCCGCCGTTCTTCCGTGAACTGGCCGTGGCCGCGGGGCGCGGCGAAGCCGAAGCCACCGCGCTGTGGGGCTACGTGACGGCGGGCGGCCTGTTGTTGACGGCGCTTCTGTCGCCGCCGCTCGGCGTGGCGGCCGACGCGCGCGGCGATCGCAAGCGGCGGTTGGCGTGGTTCGCGGGCGCAGGCTCGGTGCTGACCATGCTGATGGCCCTGCTCGGCGGCGCCCAGTGGCCGGCCGCGGCGCTGCTGTTCACGGCGGCCAGCCTGGCGTTCTCCCTGTCCATCGTCTTCTACGAATCGCTGTTGCCGCATCTGGCGTCGGGCCGCGACCTGGACGCCTTGTCCACGCAGGCCTATGGGCTCGGGTATGCCGGCGGCGGGCTGCTCCTGGTCCTGAACCTGGCCTGGGTGCTGAAGCCGGGCTGGTTCGGCCTGGCGGACGCGGGCCAGGCGGTAAGGCTGTCGTTCGTCAGCGTCGGCCTGTGGTGGGCCGTCTTCACCGTGCCCCTGCTCAGGCGCGTGCCCGAACCGCCGTCGTCGGGCGCGCCCGCGGGCCCGGTGGAGACGTTCCGGCGACTGCGCGCCACGTTCGGCGAGATCCGCCGCTACCGCGATCTGAGTCTGCTTCTCGGGGCCTACTGGGTGTACAACGACGGCATCGGCACCATCGTCAAGATGGCTACGGCCTTCGGCTCCGAACTGGGTATCGGCCTGACGCACCTGATCGGCGCCCTGGTGGTCACGCAGGCGGTGGGCATTCCCAGCGCCTACCTGTTCGCGGCCGCGGCACGGCGCTCGGGCGCCAAGCCCCTCGTGCTGGCGGCGCTGGCCGGCTACACGTTGATCGCCGTGGGCGCGCTGTTCCTGCGCACGGCGCCGCATTTCTACCTGCTGGCGGCCGCGGTTGGGGTCGTGCAGGGCGCGGCGCAGGCGCTGAGCCGCTCCCTGTTCGCGTCCATGGTGCCTCGCCATCGCGCTGCCGAGTTCTTCGGCTTCTTCGGTGCCAGCGGGCGGCTGGCCGGCGTGGCGGGGCCGCTGGTGTTCGGTCTGACGGCGCAACTGGCCGGCAACAGCCGCCTCGGCGTGGCGTCGCTGGTGGTGTTCTTCGTGGTCGGGGGCTGGCTGCTGACCCGTGTCGATCCGGTCGCCGGGGCCGCCGCGGCCCGGCAGGCGGAGCGGGAGGCCGGCTGGTCGGATAATTCCTGATGGTCGACGACCCCGGGCCGCTGGTGTAGTTTGGGGCTTGCGCGACCCCGATTGGTCCAAAGTGTTCAAAGCGAGGTGCACGATGCCGAGTTCCAGACCCGCGTTCTCGAAGGATCCGCTGTACCAGTTGCTGCGGTCGGACAACGTGAAAGGTTTCAACACACAGCGCGAGCAGGGGCACGCCTGCGACCTTCGCGGCGTGGATCTGCGCACGCTCGACCTGCGCGGCATGAACGCCGACGGACTGGACATGACCGACGCCTACCTGCGCGATGCCGACATCCGCGGCGTCGACTTCTCGAACACGCGTCTGGAGGGGGCCAGCCTGCGCGGCGCCCGGATCTCGGGCGTGAAGTTCCCGCCTGAGCTGACGGCCGAGGAGATCCGCCTGTCGTTCGATCTGGGTACGCGGATGCGCTACAACCCGCTCTGCCCTGAACGGCGCCCGAACGGGGAATAGATGGCCGACCTGCTGATCGAGGTGGTGCGCGAGACCTGGCTGGTCGCGGCGCAGATGTCGCCCTGGCTCCTGGTCGGGTTCCTGGTGGCGGGCGTGCTGTCGACGATCATCGAGCCGGCCTGGCTGGAACGTCACCTCGGCGGCCGCGGATTCGGACCGGTGCTCAAGGCCTCGGCCTTCGGCGTGCCGTTGCCCCTGTGTTCGTGCGGCGTGATCCCGGTGGCCGCCTCGCTGCGCAGTCACGGCGCCAGCCGCGCGGCCACCACGGCCTTCCTGCTGTCGACGCCGCAGACCGGTGTCGATTCCATCCTCATCACCTGGACGATGCTCGGTCCGGCATTTGCCATCCTCCGGCCGCTGATCGCGCTGGCGACCGGTCTGCTCGGCGGCGGCCTGGTGCAGGCGTTCGTTCCGGAACCGGCGAAAGCGGCGCCGGCGACCTTCCCGCTGGCGCCGCCGCCGGCACCGCCCCGTGCCGGCCCCGCGGACCGCCTGCGCTCGACCCTGGCCTACGGTCTGATCACTCTGCCCGCCGATCTCGGCCGGCCGCTGCTCCTGGGCGTCGTGCTGGCCGGGGTCATCGGCGCCGTGGTGCCGCCGGATTTCGTTTCACGCTACGTGGCCCCGGGTCCCCTGTCGGTGCTCATGATGATGGTCATCGGCATCCCGTTGTACGTCTGTGCAACGGCGAGCGTACCGTTGGCGGCGGGATTCATCTTCATGGGCGTGTCGCCCGGCGCGGCTCTGGCGTTCCTGATCGCCGGGCCGGCCACCAACGCGGCCACGCTGACGACCATCGGACGCGTGCTGGGGCGCCGAACGCTGGGCCTGTTCCTGGCGACCATCGCCGTGGGCGCTTTCGCGTCGGGGCTGCTGCTCGATGCGCTGTTGCCGTGGCTGGGGCGAGCCCTGCCCACGCTGGGAGCCATGCCGCACCACCATGAACATGCCGGCCTGTGGTCCCACCTGTCGGCCGTGGCGCTGACCGGCATCGTGGCGCACGCCTGGTGGCGCAGCCGGCGTCCGGCGACCGTCGTGGCCGCGCCGACGGCGACCGTCCGCACCTACGTGGTCGAGGGCATGCACTGCAGCCATTGCGTGCAGAGCGTCGGCCGCGCCGTTCGCGAACTGGCCGGCGTCGTGGACTGCCAGGTGGATCTGGAAACGGGCAGGGCGCGGGTCACCGGGGCCAGCGTGGATCCGGCGGCGGTGATCGCCGCGTTCGAGGCGCTGGGTTTCAGCGGCCGGGCGCTGGTCGACTGACGCGCCGGCTCAATCGTCGTCCGGCATGTTCCCGTCGCCCAGTGGCAACAGGCGCACGCGGCCGTTCAGCAACCGCGCCAGGCGCGGCTTGCGGACCGAAGCGCGCACAGGCATCCGCTCATCGCCCAACTGGATGGTGGTGCCGGACCACACCTCCTTCAGCGCCGCCAGTTCGCGATGGCAGGCGGCTTCCGACTCGGCGATCATCTGCCTGATGCGCCCTTCACCGTCGGCCACGGCCTGTCCCCAGGCGCGCGCTTGCCGGTCCAGTTCCAGGATGGCTTCGTCGCCGGCAGGGGTGCGTGGCTCGTTGTGGAGCTTTTCGATCTCGTTCCGCGCCTGCTGGCGTCTGGTCTCCATTGCGGCCACTTCGGCTTCCAACTGCGCCACGCGCGTTTCGATCAGGTAGTCGACGCCGGCGACCAGAACGGTGCCCGTCGCACCGCTGGCCCCGGCCTGGCCGACGGTGATGCCGGCCCGGGCGATGGTCGTGCCGCCGGCGATGCGTCCGTTCGGTACCAGGACGCGGCCCAGGGTGCGGATGTGCGCGTGTGAGACCTCGTTGCCGACGGTCACGTCGCCGATCGCGTCCAGTTCGACGTCGCGCATGTACTTGGCCTGCACGCTGCCGCCCACCTCGATGCGCGAGCCCTCCTGGCCGACGATGCCGCCCGCGACCTGGAGATTGCCGCCCACCTTGATATTGGAGGGCTCGATCATGCCCCGCACCGCGATGTCGCCGTCCACCTCGATGGTGACGCCCTGCTCCACGTCGCCTTCGATCTGAAGGGTGCCGGTGTGGCGCACGTTGCCGGTCCCGAGATCGACGTTGCCCTTGATGATGTAGACATCGTCGACCGAAAGGGTGGCGTCGTTCACGCGCACGCGGCCCGAGACTTCAGCGCGGAACCAGGTGACCCCCTGTGCGTCGTCCTCCTGCGTCACGCCCTTGCCGCACCGCATGCGTTCCTTCTGTGGCTTACCGACCGGGATCTTGGCCCCGAAGACATTCAACCCCGGTTCGCCGGGCACCGGCGGGTGCAGCTTCAGCAGCACGTCGCCCTGGGTCACGGCGCGGTTGTCGAGCTTCGCCCAGAAATTGATGGCGCCGGTGCTCGGGTCGATCTCCCAGCCTTCGACGAAGTAGTCGCGCATCCATTCCAGGCGGCCGTCCTGCGGCGGCTCCTCGGCGTAACCCATGATGATGGGCTGCGCGACCAGCGGCTCTCCGGGGCGCGCATCGGCCCTCAGCATCTGCGTCAGCATTTCGGCGTCGGGATATTCGGGGATCTGCAGCTTCCGGATCGCCATCAGAACGCTGTTCACCGTTTCGGCAAGGCAGGGCAGCGGATCCGGGCAGTCGAGGAGCACGCTCAATTTGTCGTTCGAAACGTAGACCTGGATGCCGCCCGAACCGGGGCGCGTACCGGCGGGCTCCGCGGTGGCGGTGCCGGAACCGGGTTTGCCGGTGGTCGGACGTGGGCTGGCCATGGCGGTGGGGACCTCGATCCGCGCCTTCATTACAGGCCCGTGATTAAAGACCGTACGCATGGCTTTTCGGCAGCAGGCAGGATGAGGTTTAACGCGAATCCGGGGCGCCGCCGCGCCGGGTGCCGCGGCCGGAGCGCAGGCGTGTCCAGAGGGTGGTCACCGGGATCCGGGGCGGTCTGGTTCGAACGTCCGGGGTGGCACCTGTCCCAGCGGCTTCGACGGCGTCGGCGACCGCCTTGCAGATCGCATCGGCCGTCGCCGCGGCTTCGTGCGCAGTGGAGAGGGCGGAAAGGGGGTTGGGCCGTCGCCGCGGTTCCGGATCAGGGACCGGCTCGTCGAAAATCACGGCCGCCCGGCCCCGACCCAGGTCGACCATGGCCAGGCGGGACGGGGACGTGCCGGAGGCCGGTTCGGAACCCTGCCGTCGTGCCCTCGGTGCGGCGCTTCCCGAATCGGCGCGCCTTCTGGCCCAGATCATGGTCAGCAGCGCCACCGACAGCGCGGCCGCCGCCAGCAGGCCGGCCAGGGCCACGCGGGGGTCCGCCGGGCCGGAATGGGCCAGCACGCCGACGGTGCCGCCGAACACGACGGTACCCACGGCCAGGGTCGCCACCGGACGCAGTTGCGGATGCTGGAGCATGGTTCCCCCTAAGCACGACTTGTGCCAATGAATCCGCGAACGCCCTTTCAATCGGCGGCGCGCCAGAAAGTTAGCTCAACCCGCGCGCGTTTCGGCCGATCCTTACCCGACCGCGAGCTTTCGGTCCAGGGACCCCTGTTGGAGGACGCTTTGCCGCACTACGTGCTGCGTGATCTCGTTTCGACGACCGGTGATCTGGCGGTGCTGCCGACCACCGTGGTCCGTCTTCTGGACCTGCTCAAGGACCAGACCTGCGCGGCGGACAAGGTGGTCCAGGTGCTGGATCAGGACGGCGCCATGACGGCCAATGTCCTGAAGCTGTCCAACTCGGCGTTCTACGGCGTGCGCGGCACCGTCGCCACCACCCGCCAGGCGCTGGTCCTGCTGGGCAACCGGTCCGTCCTGACGCTCGCCTTCGCGACCGGCATGGTGCCGGTCATGCGGCGCAATCTGGTGGGCTACGGTATCGACCGGGACCGCTACTGGGAGCACAGCCTGACCTCGGCCATGGCCGCCGGCGTGGCGATGGAGCGCCTGGGCGAACCTGCCCGCGCCTGCGAGGCGTTCACGGCCGGTCTGGTGCACGACATCGGCATGCTCGCCCTGGACACACACCTGGCCAACAACGCCATGAAGCTGGTGCCCGCTTTTCCGCTGTTCAACGTGGCCGAGCGCGAGCAGCAGGCTCTGGGCTTCGACCACACCGACGCCGGCGCCCTGCTGGCGGAGAACTGGGGCTTCCCGGCGGCGCTGGCGGCGGCGGTCGCGCACCATCACCACCCGTGGTCCGCCCCGGTCGAGGAGGATGTGGTCGCCGCGGTCATGGTGGGGGATATGGTGGCGCAGATGGCGAGCGACCGGCTGCAGCCCGAAGCCTGGCCGGAGCAGCTCGAATATCTTGCGCCGCGCGGCATCGACCGTGATTATCTGCGCGAGCTGGTCGAATCGGTGACCCACACGCCCGAGGAGACCCTGGCCCGCGCCACGCACCCCGCAGGCATGCCATGTCCGTCGTCGACCCGCGTATCGATTTCCTGATCGCCCTGGGGCGCTCGCTCCACGAGAACGGCATTCCTGCGCACAGGCTCGAAGAGACCCTCGGCGTGGCCGCCGGACGCCTGGGCCTGCGGGCCGAGTTCTTCTCCACGCCCACCTCCCTCATCTCCGCCTTCGGCGAGCCGGGCAGTCAGCAGACCGCGCTGTCGCGCGTGACGCCCGGTGAACTGCGCCTGGACCGGATCGCCGCCCTGGACGAGATCGTCGAAGCGCTCTGGCGCCACGAACTGACCGTCGAACAGGCGCACGCGCGCCTGCGCGCCGTCGACGCCGCGCCGTCGCCGTACGGCCCGGCCCTGACCGTCGCGGCCCTGGCGGTCGCCTCGGGGGCGGCGGCGCGGGTCTTCGGAGCCGGTCTGGCCGAGATCATCGTCTCGACGTTTCTGGGGCTCATCATCGGCGGCATGGGGGTGCTGGCGCAGCGCTCGCTGACCGTCGGTCGCGTCTACGAGTTCGCCGCCGCCATGACCGCAACGCTGCTGGCCCTGGCGGCCGGCGCGCTGTGGCCGCCGCTGGCGGTGGCGCCGGTCATCGTCTCGAGCATCATCGTGCTGCTGCCCGGTCTGACCCTGACCGTGGCCCTGAACGAACTGGCGACCGGACACCTGGTCAGCGGTACGGCGCGGCTGACCGGCTCGTTGATGACGCTGCTGAAGCTGGGGCTCGGCGTGGGGCTGGGGCAGCAGCTCGCGACGCTGCTGCCGGCGCTGGCCGTGCGGCCCGAAGCCGCGCCGACGCCGCTGCCGGAATGGACGCTGGTGCCGGCCCTGCTGCTGACCACGCCCGCGCTCGCGGTGCTGTTCCGGGCCCACTGGCGCGAGTTGCCCTGGATCCTGGCCGGCGTGGTGACCGCGTTCGGCGGCGCGCGCCTGGGCGTGCATCTGATGGGGCCGGCGCTCGGCGCGCTGCTCGGCGCGCTGCTGGCCGGCCTGGTCGGCAATCTCTACGAGCGCCGCGGCCGCCGTCCCGCCGTGGTCATGATCCTGCCGTCGCTGATCATGCTGGTGCCCGGGGCGATCGGCTACCGCAGCCTGTCCTTCCTCATGGAGAGGAACATCGTCGCCGGCATCGACAGCGCGGTCACCGCCCTGCTGGTGGGCGTGACGCTGGTGGCCGGCCTGTTGCTGGCCAACGTGCTGCTGCCGCCGCGCAACGCGCTCTGACCTGACGGGGTGCCGCTGAAGACCGGTTTTCGGTGGCCGCGGCCCGCCGGATGGGCTAACGTCAGCCGCTGATGCCCGAGCCCCACCCAGGACCCGATCCGGAGGCCAGCATGTCGTCCACCGCGTCCGCCGCCGCCGCGGCCAGCCCGCCGCAGGGCCATCCCCGCGGCCTGAAACCGCTGTTCTTCACCGAGATGTGGGAGCGCCTGGGCTTCTACCTCATGCTCGGCATCCTCTTCCTGTACGTGACCGACACCGAGCGCGGCGGGCTGGGCTTCACCAACGCCATCGCCGGCGAGATCTACGGCACCTACATGGCGTTCGTGTATTTCACGCCGTTCATCGGCGGCATGATCGCCGACCGCATCCTGGGCTACCGGCGCAGCGTGCTGATCGGCGGCCTGCTGCTGGCGGCCGGGTACTTCAGCCTCGGCATCCGTTCGATGCCCACCTTCTACACGGGCCTGGCTCTGCTGTGCCTGGGCAACGGCCTGTTCAAGCCGAACATCTCGGCGATGGTCGGCAATCTCTACGCGCCCGGCGATTCGCGGCGTGACGCGGGCTTCAACATCTTCTACATGGGCATCAACATCGGCGCCTCGGTCTCGGCGCTGCTGGCCGCGCCGCTGCGCAACCTGTGGAGCTTCAACACCGCGTTCGCGGCGGCCGGCGTGGGCATGCTGGTCGGCGTGGGCATCCTGCTGCTGAACTGGAAGCGGCTGGAAGGGGCCGACCGCAGGCCGGCGAACAAGGCGGGCGACTTCGGCCTGAAGCAGATGTTCCTGACCATCCTCGCTCCGGCCGTGGGCTTCGGCGTGCTCGGCTATTTCGTGGGGCAGAAGCTGCCGTTCGTGATGGACAGCATCGGGCCGATCACCTTCGGCTTCCTGGTCGGCATGCTGCCGGTGGCCGGCTACTTCGCCTCGCTGGTGCGTCGCGCCAACGCCGACGAGAAGCCGGGGCTGGCCGCCCTGATCCCGGTCTACGTGGCCGGCGGCACGTTCTTCATGATCCTGCACCTGAGCGGCGGCCTGATGACGGTGTTCGCCGAGCGCAGCACCGACCGCCGGGCCGAGTGGATCCCGAGCGTCACCGAATTCTACGCGCAGAAGGCCATGCCCAGCTACTTCGCCAACGCCGGAACGACTGTGCCGCGGCCGGACGAGCGCACGCTGGTGGTCATGCCCGAAGAGACCGAGGCGATGTTCGGCGCCCGCATCCTCAGCCAGGGAGCGGTCGCGACGCTGAAGTCCGATGCCGTTCTGGATGTGACGGTGAACGACTGGCCGGGCACGCCGGGCATCGACGGCGCCCTGGCCTGCCGTGTGTTCCCGGACGGCAACGTGGCGCTGTCGCAGTCGCAGGACGCGCACGGCGTGGCCGTGACCAGCGTGAAGATCGAACCGGAGAAGACCGCGCCGTTGGGCGAGGTCGTGCTGACGCGGAACGTGCAGGGATCGCCGGCGCCGGTGATCGTCGTCTCGCAGGGGACCTACGATGCGGTCTACGCCAATGCCGGGGCCGAAACGCCGCGGGTGGCGCCCGGCCGCTATGTGCGTCTGCTGAACGCCGAGATCCTGACCGGCTTCCTGAATCCGTTCTTCGTCGTGGTGCTCACGCCGGTCGTGGTCTGGTTCTTCGCCGGCCGCGTGAAGGCCGGCAAGCCGGTCAGCACCGCGCGCAAGATCTTCTACGGCATGCTCATCACCGCAGTGAGTCTGCTGGTGATGGCCCTCGGCTCGCGCATGGGGCATGACGGCGCCGCCAAGACATCGATGATGTGGCTGGTCGCCTACTACATGATCATCACGGTCGGCGAGCTGTGCCTGTCGCCGATGGGCCTGTCGCTGGTCACCAAGCTGGCCCCTGCGCGGCTGGTGGGTCTGATGATGGGCGGCTGGTTCCTGTCCACGGCCGTGGGCAACAAGATGAGCGGGTTCATCAGCGGTCTGGAGCCGGGAACGGTCATGTTCGTGGTGCTGGCCCTGGCGATCCTCCTGGTGGCCGGCTTCATTTTCGTCATGTTGCCGCGGCTTGACGCGGCCATCCGCAAGTACGGCGCGCACTAGGCCGGGGAGACGCCGTCGGTGAACGTAACGCGGGCCCGGCTTTCGCAGCCTTCGGGCGGGAACGCCGGGCCCCTGTGCCATAGCGAGGAGTGCCTGTGAAACGCGCAATCGTGATCTGGTCGGTGTCCTTCTTCATGACCCTGGCTTTCCTGGTCTGGCAGAAGGTCTCCGGTCCGACGTATGAAGTGAAGTTCGACGAGACGGTGGCCGGGGCGCGGGCCTCGGGCGAACTGCTGCGCACGCACAGCATCAACGGCGACATGCCGGTCACCGTGCACGCGCCCGACGAGGCCGTCACCGCGACGGTGGTCTGGCGGCGGTACCCCACCGATGACGCCTGGGAAGAACTGCCGATGGTGCGCGACGGACAGATGCTGCGGGCGACGCTGCCGCGCCAGAAGATGGCCGGCAAGCTCGAGTACCACGTCCACATCGAGAAGGACGGACAGAAGGTGGAGGTGCCCGCGAAAGAGGCGGCCGTCGCGCGCTACAAGGGCGATGTTCCGGCCCTGGTGCTGGTCTTCCACGTCACCTGCATGATCATCGGCATGTTCTTCTCGACGAGTTGCGGGCTGACCGGACTGCTGGGCGGAGGCGCCTCGCTGCGCGTGCTGTCGCAGCTGACGTTCCTGTTCCTTCTGCTGGGCGGCTGCATCCTGGGGCCGGTGGTGCAGAAGTACGCCTTCGACGCCTATTGGACCGGCTGGCCTCTCGGCTCCGACTGGACGGACAACAAACTGGCCGTGGGCGCCCTGGTCTGGCTGGTGGCCGCGTGGCGTTGTCTGGGCGCGCGGAACAAGCCGACCGCAGGACGCTGGTGGGCCGTGGCGGCCATGCTGGTGATCTTCGTGATCTACGGCATTCCGCACAGCATCCACGGCTCGACGCTGGACTACGACACGGGCCAGCACATCCAGGCGCTGGCGCGGCTGGCCCTGCCGTTCCTGGGCTGACGCCTTCGCGGGGGAGGGACCGTCGGGTCCCTTCCCCGTTGCCGCCCGCTCACTTCGCCGGCCGCGCGAACTGCCGCAGCATCCACCAGATTGTCGCCACCGCCCCCAGCAGCAGTGCGGCGAAGATGGCGATGTTCAGTCCCTGGGTCTCCACCGCGGCCGCCGGCGCCTGGCCGTGACGCGCCAGATACAACCCTCGCACGGCGTCCCGCATGGCGACCATGACCACCAGCGCCAGGACCGCGGTGACCGTGACCGGCGCCAACGCGACCGTCTCGCGCCGCCAGGCCCGCCAGCCCAGGATCAGCAGGCCGGCCGCCAGAAAAACTCCCAACCCCAGCAGACCGGTCGCGTGGCCGGATCCGCCCAGGAAGGCCGGCCGTACCCCGGGGGCCAGCGCCAGCAGGTACCAGGTGCCGGCCAGGGTGTTGGCCAGTGTCCCGGTCCACAGCGCGCCCAGACCCAGACGCCGCATGTGCATCCCGCCCGGGCCGTCTGTCGCGCGACGCCGTTGTCCCCACAACGCCAGCAGCAGTCCCGCGACGGCCACGGCGCCGAACATCATGTGAAGCCAGCGTGGCAGCAGTTGCGGCTCGCCGGTATGCCCCTGCAGTCCACCCGGATTGCCGAAGTGGAGCTGCGGCCAGGATTCGGGCCGCAGCATCAACGTGGTGTTGTTGACGTAGATCAGGGCGACCAGCAGGAAGACGGCGGCGGTGACCGCGCCCAGCGGCGTGCGCAGGCGGCCGAGCCGCGTGCCCCGGAACGACTCCAGATAGGTGCCGTAGTAGGCCATGATCAACAACGGTACGACCGCGAACCAGGGCCAGGCCATCAGGACGCTCGACGTGAAGAACCAGCGCCCGTACAGAGCCTGCAGGAACAGCAGCGGCGCCACGCCGAACGACACGGCGGCCGCCACGCACACCGGAAGAACCTTGCCGATGCGCGTGGCTGTGCGCGCCGCCTCGCCCTGACGGTCGGCGCCCGGACGGCGCAGCCACACGGCCAGCACGGCGCCGCCCACCAGTGCGTTCATCGCCACCAGATGCAGCGTGAAGGTCAGCAGCAGCAGAGCCTGCAGCAGGGGTGCCGGCGCAGGCAGAGGCAGAGCGTCGGGCGCCGGGATGAACGGAAGGACCGGGCTGATCATGGTGTCGCGCCTTTCGCGATGGCGGCGCCGCCGCCGGCCGGGGTCGCCGCCAGTTCGGCCAGATAATCCAGCAGGCGTTCGCGCTGGGCCTCGTCGGCCGAGTAGGGAGGCATCTCGTCGGTCAGGTCCTGGATCGAGTCGACCAGGGCGGCCAGATCGTCGCGCGACTGCCCGGCCAGGCTGTCGCGCAGCGGGCGATAGCCGTCGGTCGTGTGGCACAGGCCGCACGACACGTCCCACGCCTGCCGGCGTGCCTGCGTTGCCCCGGTCGGCACCGGGGACTCCGTCGAGCGGCGCGTCGCCAGCCAGGCGGCCAGGGCGCCGGTCTCCGCGGGGTTGCCGTGCCAGGCCGGCATGCGCCCGCGCAGGACCGCTAGCCGCGGCAGGATCCCGGCGATCGTGGCTTCGTCGGCCAGGGTCAACCAGCGGCGAAGGCCGTTGTAGCCGTCCATGGTGTGGCAGGGTGCGCAGTGGTTGCGGTAGAGCTCGCCGCCGAGCCGGACCGGATCCCCGGCGGTGATCGCCGCGGGATCCACCCAGGACGTGTGGGCGAGCAGGCCCTCCGCCGCCACCAGCGGTTCGTCCGCGACGCGCAGGCCGGTGCTGTACATGTAGCCGTGGATCGTGAACGGCTTGCGCCCGGCCTCACGCGCCCATTCGGCGGTCGCGAACACCAGCAACGCCGCGGCCACCAGCGGCACGGCTCCGACAACGCGCCAGCGTCGTGGCTGCAGCAATGGCCACAGCGAGAGCAGAGCCAGCGCGGCCGTGCCCAGCACCAGCCAGCGGGTCACCACCGGCAGGATCGGCAGCGCGCCCAGCATCGCCTCGCTCCAGCCGGGGAAGGCCGCCCGGTACCAGAGCCCGGACGCGGCCCCGGCCAGCGTGGCGACGAGCACCCAGGCGGCGTTGTACCGCACGCACCAGGCGCGCAGCGGCGTCCGGGGCAGGAAGGCGGCCGTCACCAGCGCGAACAGTCCGGCCTGCACGAGCGAGAACGCGGTGCGCGCCACCAGTGACGGGAAGTAGGTCGGGTTGAAGAAGCCGGTCCAGAAATCATGGCCCTGCAGCCAGCCGCCCGGCGTCAGCATGAACGTGACGATGCCGTTGATGATCGCCAGACTGGCCCAGGCGGCCACGAAGTAGATCCAGCCGACGATCGCGTGCGTCCGGGCGTCCAACCGGTCCCAGCCGTACCAGTAGACCATCGCCGCGGCGATCTCGACCACGAAGAAAGTCCACTCCATGGCCCAGCCCCACAGGTAGGCGTGGATCAGGGCAGAGACGGCGGACGGCGACACCAGCGCGATCGTGAACCAGATGCCCACGCCCGAGATGGCGCCGAACACGAGCGTCACCAGCAGGAAGACGCGGCTGTGCATGCGCACGACAGCCAGCAGTCCGTCGTCGCCGGTTCTCCGCGCATGTCGTTCGGTGATGACCAGCCACAAGCCGCCGCCCACGGCGAAATGCGACACGAACACGTGCAGGATGGAGACGATGGCGATCAGCACGCCGCCGCCCATCGGCAGTTCCCAGACCGGATAGTTCATGGAGCCTCCCGCATCATGATCGCCCGACGATACGTCTCTTGGCTCGGCGGTCCGCGCCGACGTTCAGGACATTTATAGGGCGCGCGCCGGCTCAATTCAATGGTCGGCGCAGCGCGGACGCGGCGGCCGTTCCGAGCGGATATCCCTTGGGCTAACTGTGGTTTGCTCATTTTGACAATGAGGACGGCAGCCAGGAATGGACCGCGCGCGCGCCGCGGCAGCGGAACAAAGGCCGTCTGCGGCGTGGGAAATAGGCTTGACACTCATGTAAGGATTCGGACAAACTGCCTTCACGCTTCACGCGCAGACCGATTCCGCCGCCGCAGCCGACCTTCCGGGCCGCGGACCCCGCACCGGGCAACCGAAGGAGACCGTCATGAAACGTCCCCTCGTGACCGCTTTGTCCATCCTCGTCCTGGCGCTCTCGTTGCCCCTGGGCGCCCTGGCCTCCGAATTCAAGCTCGTCGTGCCCCTGCCGTTGACCGGCAAGGTGGCGAAGTTCGGCGAGATCATGAAGAAGTCGTTCGAGATGGCGGCCGAAGAGATCAACGCTTCCGGCGGCATCAAGGGCTCGACGCTCGTGCTGGGCTTCGAGGATTCCGCCGGCAAGCCGGAGACCGCGCGCGCCATCGTCGAGAAGCTGATCGAGGGCGGTCAGCCGGTCATCGTCGGCGAGTACACGTCGGCCTGTGCGAAGGCCGTCGCGGCCGTGGCCGAGGAGCGCAAGACGCCGTATCTGGTCGTCGCCAGCGCCGATGACGCCATCACGCAGCAGACCTACCGTTACGTGTTCCGCCAGAACCAGGTCAACGCGCACTACGCCGACGCCTTCGTCAGCTTCATGGGCGAAGTCGTCAAGCCCAAGACCATCGCGATCCTCTACGAGACCACGGCCTTCGGCACTTCCGGCGCCGACGCCATGGAGAAGGATGCCCTGAAGCTGGGCATCAAGGTCGTGTTGAAGGAGAAGTACGAAGCCGGCGCGCCCGACTTCAAGCCCATCCTGTCCAAGGTCAAGTCGCTGCAGCCGGACGTCGTCTACATGGTGTCCTACGTCATGGACGCCTCGCTGCTGATGAAGCAGATCATGGAGCTGCGCCTCGAGGCCAAGCTGTTCGCCGGCGGCGCCGCCGGTTTCGCCATTCCCGAGTTCGTCGGCAACGCCAAGGAAGCGGCCGAGTACGTGATCAGCGCCACGCTGTGGACGCCCAAGCTCAGCTACCCGGGCGCGCAGGCCTATGCCGAGAAGTACAAGACGAAGTACGGCGACTACCCGTCGTACCACGGCGCTTCGGCCTACGCTTCGCTGTTCGTGCTGAAGGAAGCCATGACCGGCGCCAAGGACTGGTCGACCGAGGGCATCCGCGACGGCATGAAGGCCGTGGACATGCAGACGGCGTTCGGCCCGGTGAAATTCGAGGACAAGGAAGGCTACCAGAACCAGAACTTCGTCGGCACGCTCGCCATCCAGGTGCAGAAGGGCGAGTTCGAGACGATCTGGCCGAAGGACCAGGCCAGCGCTCCCTTCGTCTTCCCCGTGCCGACCTGGCGCGAGCGGCGATAGCACGACACCGATAGCGCCGCCGCCTCCCGCCGTGCCGGGGGGCGGCGGCCGGTCGTTCCTGACCCTGGCCGGGATGGCGACATGAGTGCCGCGAAAATCGAAGTCCTGCTGCAGACGCTGATCTCCGGGCTGTTGCTCGGCGGCCTGTACGCCCTCATCGGGCTGGGCATGACGATCATCATGGGCGTCATGAAGATCATCAACCTGGCCCACGGTGAACTGATGATGGTCGGCATGTATGTCGCCTATCTCCTTTTCGCCTGGGCGCACATCGATCCCTACCTGTCCATCCTGGTGGCGGTGCCGCTGCTGTTCTTCCTGGGTGTGGCGCTGCAGAAGTACCTGGTCAACCCGGTGCTGAAGGTCGACGCCATCCTGCCGGAGAACCAGGTCATTCTGACCGTCGGCATCGGCATGGTGCTGGCCAACCTGGCGACGATCATCTTCAAGTCCGACTACCGCACGACGCCGGTCGACTATGCAACCAAGGCCTGGTACCTGACGGACCTGTGGAAGGACTCTCCGATCGAACTCTCGCTCTCGTTCCCGTGGACGGTGTCGTTCCTGTTCGCGGTGGGCATCACCGCGGCGCTGTGGTTCTTCCTGTCACGCACGGACATGGGCAAGTCGATCCGCGCCACGGCGCAGGACAAGGACGCCGCGATGCTCATGGGCGTCAACGTCGAGCGCATGCGCGTCTTCACGTTCGGGCTGGGGTCGGCGCTGGTGGGGGCGGCCGGATGCCTGTTCCTGCCGATCTACTACCTGTATCCGGACGTTGGCGGCCAGTTCACCCTGACCGGCTTTGTGATCACCATCCTGGGCGGTCTGGGGTCGACCGTGGGCGCCATCATCGGCGGCCTGATTCTCGGCGTGTTCGAGTCGCTGACGGCCACCTACGTGGGGATGGGCTGGGCGCCGGTCGGCCGCTTCGTGGTGTTCATGCTCGTCCTGGTCTTCGTGCCCGGGGGCGTTGCCTCGCTGCTGCGCAGGCGCAGATTCGGCAAATGAGGTTCGGCAAATGAGGTTTGTCCCGTGACCTACCGGAAACCCCTGCTCATCCTGGCGCTGCTGGCCGTGCTGCCGCTCATTCGGGCGGTGCCCGGCGTCAACGCCAACTACTGGCTCCACAACTTCATCCTGGTCGTGATGTGGACGATCATCGGCATGTCGTGGAACCTGCTGTCCGGGTACTGCGGACAGGTTTCGTTCGGACACGCGGCGTTCTTCGGCATCGGCGCCTACACGTCCGGCCTGCTGTACGTCAAGTTCGGCCTTTCGGCCTGGTGGGGCATGCTGGCCTCGATCCCGGTCGTGGGCGCGGCGGCCCTGCTCATCGGTTTCGTCTGCCTGCGATTGCGAGGGCCGTTCTTCGCCCTGGCCACCATCGCCGTCGGGGTCATTCTCCGCATCGTCGCCGAGAACCTGACCGGGTTCACCGGCGGCGACATGGGCATCATGATCCGCGAGCGCACCTGGGTCGAGAAGACCTGGTACTACTACATCATCCTGGCGCTGGCCGCGGGCACCTTCTGGTTCGTCGACCGGATCATCGCTTCGAAACTGGGCTATTATTTCGTGGCCATCCGGGAGGACCAGGATGCCGCGGAGTCGCTGGGCATCGATACCACCCGCTACAAGACGATCGCGCTGGTGCTCAGCGCCGTGCTGTGCGGGTTCGCGGGCGCCTTCTACACGAACTACATGGGCTATATCGACCCCAAGGTCGTGTTCGCCCTGCACGACATCTCCGTCATGGCCATCATGGTGGTCATGGTCGGCGGCGTCGCCACGCGCTGGGGACCGGTCCTGGGCGCGGTGATCATGATCCTGATGGCGGAGATCATCCGCACCATCCCGAAGGTCGGCACCGCGCACCACACGCTGTTCGGCGTCCTGCTGATCGTCGTCATCATCTTCCTGCCCAACGGCGTGGTCGGGGACGCGGCCAAGCTGCGGCGCCTGCTGCGCCCGGGGAGGTCGGCATGAGCGCGCTGCTGGAAGTCAAAGGCGTCTCGAGGTTCTTCGGCGGCCTGGCGGCCCTGACGGACGTCGATTTCACGGTGGGCAAGGGCGAGGTGCTGGGCCTGATCGGCCCCAACGGCGCCGGCAAGACCACGATGTTCAACGTCGTGAACGGCTTCTATGCACCTTCGCGCGGCGAGGTCGTTTTCAAGGGCGAGCGCATTTCCGGCCTGAAGCCCTACCAGATCTGCGGACGCGGGCTGGCGCGCACGTTCCAGGTCGTCAAGCCGCTGCAGCGCATGACGACGCTGGACAACGTGGTCTGCTCGGCCTTCCTGCGAGCGCCCAACCGTGCGGCGGCCGTGGCGAACGCGGAAGAGATCCTGAAGTTCACGAACCTCTGGGACGTGCGCGACACGGTTTCCAAGCGGTTGCCGCTGGGCCTGCGCAAGCGTCTCGAGATCGCCCGTGCGCTGGCCACGGAGCCCGATATGCTGCTGCTTGATGAAGCCTGCGCGGGACTGAATCCGTCCGAGCTCGAGGAGTCGATCGGCATCATCCGCCGGATCAAGGAGCGCGGGATCACGATCATGATCATCGAGCACCACATGAAGGTGATCATGTCGATTTCCGACCGCATCGTCGTCCTGACCTACGGCCAGAAGCTGGCTGACGGCAGCCCGGCCGAGATCAGCGCCAATCCGGAAGTCATCAAGGCCTATCTCGGGGAGGGCGACGACTGATGAGCGCCGCAGCTGCATCCGGCGCCGCCAGCGGCGGCGCGCCCCTGCTCGAGGTCCGCGGCATCGACGTCTACTACGGCGACGTACAGGTGCTGTGGGACCTGACCTTCTCGGTGGGCAAGGCCGAGATCGTGGCCCTGATCGGCGCCAACGGCGCGGGCAAATCGACCACGCTCAAGACCATTTCCGGGATCCTGCGCCCGCGTCGCGGCGAAATCCTCTACGGCGGCGAGTCCCTGACGAGCATCGAACCCTACGATCTCGTGGAGCGGGGGCTGGTGCACGTGCCGGAGGCCCGGCGTCTGTTCGTGGAAATGAGCGTCGAGGAGAACCTGGATCTGGGCGCGCTGCGAGGCGAGGCCCGCAAGCGCCGCAGTCAGACGAAGGAAGAGGTTTTCGACCTGTTCCCGCGGCTGAGGGAGCGCCGGCGCCAGGCTTCCGGCACGCTTTCGGGCGGCGAACAGCAGATGGTCGCCATCGCCCGCGGGCTGATGGGGCTGCCGAAGCTGATGATGTTCGACGAGCCGTCGCTGGGTCTGGCACCCATCCTGGTTCAGGAAATTTTCAACGTCGTCAAGCGGATCCGCGACGAGGGCACCACCGTCCTGCTGGTCGAGCAGAACGTGCGGCAGACCCTGGCCATCGCCGACCGCGCCTATGTGCTGGAAACCGGCCGTGTGGAGATGGAGGGCAGCGGGCAGGACCTGCTGCGCGACCCGCACGTGAAGGCCGCCTATCTGGGACTGTAGCCGGACCGGCTCCCGTGCCGAGCTGGAACAGGGGAGGAAGTCATGTTCGTCGCGGACTGGATGACGCGTCAGGTGATCACGGTGGAGCCCCACGAGAGCGTGCTGCACGCCATGCACCTCATGCGGGACCGGGGCATCAAGCATCTGCCGGTGGTCCACGGCGGCAAGCTGGTGGGCGTGATTTCGGACCGGGACATCAAGGCCTATTGCCCGTCGAAGGCGACGGCCCTGGATGTCTACGAGATCAACTACCTGCTGTCCAAGGCGACCGTGCAGGAGGCGATGCACAAGCGCGTGGTGAGCATCGCGCCGGACGCCGCGGTCGAACAGGCGGCCATGGTCATGCTGGACGAGAACATCGGCTGCCTGCCGGTGGTGGCCGGCGAGACGCTGGCCGGCATCATCTCGGACCGCGACATCTACCGGGCGCTGGTCGACATCTCCGGCGTTCGGCACGGCGGACACCGCATCTGCGTGGTGATCGCCGACCGCCCCGGCTCGGTGAAGGATGTCGCCGACATCATCCGCAAGCACGGTTTCCACATGCGCGGCATCATGACCTCGTACGAGGGTATGGCCGAGGGCTCGCGCCGCGCCGTGATCCGCACGACGAACGAGGGCGACTTCGCCCCGCTGCGCGCCGAACTGGAGAAGCTGTACGGGGGCGCAACCATCAGTTGAGGTTCCGGGCGCCGTGATCGAAAAAGGGCCGCCGTCCTGCGCGACGGCGGCCCGTATCGTCTTCGATCTCGGTGGTCAGCGGTAGCCCGCCTTGATATCTCCCCACGACGAGATCTCATCGCCCACCACGGCGCCCATGCCGACCGCATCGAGATAGGCAAAATGAAGATTCGCGTTCTGCAGGCAGCGGAAGCGCAGCGTGGCGCTGGTGTCGTCGGCCAGGAAAACGAAGGCCTTCTCCGCGTAGGTGATCACGCCGGAATGGTTCACGTGGGAGAAGATCTGCGACTGCGCGTCGGCGTCGACGACGATCTCGCAGGTGCCGTCGCGGCCCGAGGCCTGGAGCGTGCCGAGTTGGAAAGTGATCGTGTACGCCTCGCCGGGGATGGTCGCGAACGTCTGCTGGATGCCGCCGGCGGACCAGACGTAGGTGGCGAGGTCCACCACGTGCAGCCCGTCGGGCGCCGGAGCGCCGCCGCTCGTGCCCAGGACCCACTCGACCCCGTAGTCGGTGGTTTCCCAGCCGGGAATGGTGGACAGTCCGCCGGCGACCAGGGCCCAGCTCACGGTCCCGGTTGCCGGTTCGAAGGAGCCGTTGACGATCTGCGCCGAGGCCGGCAACGCGCCGGTCAGACAGGCCAGGCACATCGCGGCGATCACCATATTGCGCATCAGATTCCCCTCAGGTTGCGGGTAAAAACCGAGTGAAATGGTATCATAATGTCATCATAAGTCAACAGCTGTCCTGCGATGCGGCGCGCGGTGCTGAATAATTCGCTCTGGCCTGCCAACCTTCAGGGCCTGGCCGTCGTCTTGATGGCTGATGCACGTTCACCGTCCGCCATCGATTCCCGGAAAGGCCCGTCCGCATGCCATCCGAACGCATCCACCCGGGACCCGTCGGCGAAAGGCCGGACCAGCCGGCCACCGACGCCGTCCTGGCTGAGCGGGCGGCCGCCGGCGATCGCCGGGCCTTCGAGCAGATCTACCGGCGGCACACCGCGCGCGTCCATGGGCTTTGCCTGCGCCTGACCTGTGACCGTGAACGGGCCGAGATCCTGACCCAGGACACGTTCGTCAAAGCCTGGCTGGCGCTGGGCGGCTACAGCGGCACGTCGCCTCTGGGGGCCTGGCTCGGGCGCATCGCCGTCAACCACTGGCGCGACCAGTGGCGGGCCGACCGCCGCGCACGCCGGTGGCTGGTCGAGACGGGCGACGACGGCAGCCTCGAGCGGATCGCGGCGCCGGGCCGCGGCAGCGGAGCCGCCGCCAGCGACGCGAGCATCCTGCCCCTGCTGGCGGCGATGGATCTGGAGCGTGCGGTGGCGAAGCTGCCGGACGGCGCCCGCACGGTCTTCGTGCTGCACGGGATCGAAGGTTACCCGCAGGACGAGGTCGCCGCTCTGCTGGGCGTCAGCGAGGGCACGATCAAGAGTCAGATGCACCGGGCGCGCGCGCTGCTGCGCGCCATGTTCACCGAGCCCCGGAGGGTCCACCATGAAGCCTGAACGGCCTGCAACGCCCGCCGGCGATGCCTTCTCGCGGCAACTGGCCGGCCTGTCGGCCCAGCTGCGGGACGAGGGCGTGCCGCCGGCGCGGGATCTCTGGCCCGACCTTGAACGGGCCCTGGACCGGGCCGCGGCCGGAGGGTTCGCGTCGGCAGCCGCCCGGCGGCGTCCGGTGTTCGGCGGACGATGGGCGTCAGCGGCCCTGGCGGCCTCCGTGCTGCTGGTGGTGGGGCTGGGCGTGCTCGGCCGCGGCGCCGCGCCGGGCTCCGCTCCGGGTGGCCCCCTGGCCGTTCAGACCTCGCCGGCGTCCGTGACCGGCCCCTCGGAGATGCGACTGGCCCTGCGCGCCGTGGATGTGGCGCTGGCCGACCTGCAGACCGCGCTCGAGCGGTCGCCCAACGACCCCGATCTGTCCCGACTGGTCCTGATGATCCACCACTCGCGCGGCCGATTGCTCCGCCAGCAGGCGGAAGACGGCGTCCGGCACGCATTCCACGGCCGGAACTGAAACGCGCCCAACCGAAGGAGTTCGAACATGAACACGCTGATGAACGCCATCCGGCCGCGCCGGACCCTGATCCCGGCGGCGGTTCTCTGCCTGACCCTGGCGGGTTCGGCGCCGGCCGCCACCCGCCCGGTCGAGCACCAGGGCGCCATGCCGGCCGACGGCCGCGTCGAAGTCGAGAACATCGCCGGCTCGATCAAGGTCGTGGGCTGGGACCAGGCCCAGATCCGCGTGACCGGCACGCTGGGCGAGAGCGTCGAGAAGCTGGAATTCTCCGCGGGCGAACGCAGCCAGGTCATCGTGCACTACAAGGACAACCACCGCAGCGAGAAGAAGTCCGACAAGGACGTCTTCAAGGGCGCCGACGGCGCCGACCTGACCATCCAGGTGCCCCGCGGCTGTCGCCTGGACATCGATGTGGTGGCCGCCGACGTGGATGTGGCGGACCTGAACGGCGTGATCGCCGTCAATTCGGTCAGCGGCGAGGTCGATGTGCGCGGCGCCTGCCGTGAACTCGAGGTGCAGAGTGTCAGTGGTGACGTCGAGATCGACGGCGCCGGTTCGCGGACGGAAGTCGGCACTGTTTCCGGTTCGCTGACCGTGCGCTGCGACGATGCCGATCTCGAAGTCGAAACCGTGACCGGCGATGCGCACGTCGACTGCGCCAGCCTGCGCAGCCTGTCTGTCAACACGGTCAACGGTTCGGTCACCATGTCCGGCCGCCCGGCGGCCGGAGCGTCCATCGAGGCCGAGTCCATCAACGGCAGCCTGACCCTGAACGTGCCCGCCGACGTCAGCGCCTCGTTCGAGGTCACGACCTTCAACGGCGCGATCGAGAACGCCTTCGGCCAGATGCCCGAACGCGCCGACAAGTACGTGCCGGGACAGGAACTGAAGTTCACCAACGGCGGAGGCGCCGCCGACATCCAATTGAACAGCCTCAACGGCAGGATCGTGATCGGCAGGAAGTAGGCGGCGACGCCGGGCCTGTCACCGACGCGCGAGAGAGCGGATTCTCCGTTCTCCCGCGCGTCCTTCTTCTAGAAGGAGACGTCGCGTCCCGCGTTCTGTTCCTCCAGCCAGGCCTGCAACGGGGCGAAGTACTCCAGCAGCGCGGCGCTGGACAGATCCTCGCCCGTCGCTTCGCGCATCACCTGGTTCCCGTCGCGCGTGGCGCCCAGACGCAGGATGGAGTCGAGATACATCCCGGTCTCGCGGCTGCCGTAGTAGTTGGCGGCGTGGACGTCCTGGTGAAGGATCTCACGGCAGATGTAGCGGTGAAGCTGATGCAGGATGACCTCGCTCAGCGCGTAGTCGTAGTACTGCGCCGGGTCGTCGATGACATGCGTCTTGGTGGCGGCGTCGCACCACTCCTCGCCGCGCGGCGTGGGCGGTTCCAGGCCCTGGTAGCGGGCCGTGTACTCCCACCAGCGGGTGTTGTAGAGATGGCGCGGCAGGTCCTTCTCGTACAGGTCGTATTCCCAGTGTGTCATCGTGCCGCAGGCGAACGGCAGGAAGACGATCGGGCCGGTCAGGGCCTGGTTCAGCAGCCAGCGGATCTCGTCGGGTGCCCTGGTCGCCTCGAGCAGGCCGACCTGCTGGAGGTAGGGGACCTGGCCGGCGGCCAGTTCGATCAGGGTGCCGATGCCTTCGTGGAAGGCGCGGTTGGCGCCCTCGCGCAGGATGGGCGGAACCTCGGGTCGGCTGTAGGCCAGGTAGTAGTACACGTGCCCGAGCTCGTGGTGCGTGGTGCTGAACCAGTCGAAGTCCGCCTTGACGCTCATCAGGGCGCGCACGTCCTGGTCCAGATCCACGTGCCAGGCCGAGGCGTGCGTGTTCTTGCGGCGCACGGCGTCCGGCGGCAGTTCGTACAGGTCGCTGTGCGCCCAGAAATCCGGCGGCAGGTTCGGGAAGCCCATCGAAACGTAGAAGCGTTCGGCCTGGTCGATCAGCCAGCTCGGCTGGGAGTTGCGCAACATGCCGTCCATGTCGATGTCCTCGACGACGCCCGGCCAGGCCTGGCCGTAGCGGTTGTCCAGCCAGTGCGCGGGGATGCGCGTGGGCACCGGCACTCCGTACCGCTGGGCCAGTTCGTGTTTGACCCAGCAGTGCAGCTGCTCGTAAAGCGGCATGATGCCGACGACCAGCTCGTCCATCAACGCCACCATCTCGCCCGCGCTCAGTCCGTAGTTGTCGGTCTGCAGTCCGAAGTAGGACGAGTAGCCCATCTCGCGGGCCACGCCGTTGCGCAGCCCCTGCAGGTCCACCAGCAGGTCCTTCAGGCGGGCGCCCACGT
>JAIFKS010000035.1 GCA_020049465.1 bacterium
ATGGCGGCACGGACGAGATCGACGATCTCGGGCGCCATTTCAACCACATGGCGCGGCACATCGCGACCATGGTGGATTCCCTGCGCCAGAAGGAACAGTTCCAGCGCCAGCTCATCGCCAATGTCAGCCATGATCTGCGCACACCCATGGCCTGCCTGCGCGGCAACGTCGAATCACTGAGCCTGCGGTTCGAACAGCTCGATGCGGGACAGCGGACGCGCGCATTGGAGACGATCGGCGGCAACCTGGAGCATCTCGACCGCCTTGTCGAACGCATGCTGGTGCTGTCGCGGCTCGACGCCGGACAGGCCGCGATCCAGGCCGAGGAATTCTCCGTCGTCGAGCTGGCCGACTCGGTGGTGCGCCGGTGCGAGCACCTGGCCCTGCCCGCGGGCATCATCGTCGAAGTGCGTGCCGAACCGGGCCTGCCCCAGGTCGAGGCCGATCCCCTGCAGATCGCCCAGGTTCTGCAGAACCTCATCGAGAACGGCATCAAGTTCAACCGGCCCCAGGGACGGGTCACGATCACGCTCGGCCGCGAGCCGGACGGCAAGCGGGTGCGGATCACCGTCGCCGACACGGGACAGGGCATCGACGAAGTCGATCTCCCCCACATCTTCGAACGTTTCTATACCGGTGACACCAGCCGCACCCGCCGGGGCACTGCGCCGGCGCACCTGCAGTTCAGTTCCGGGCTGGGCCTGGCCATCGCCGCCAAGGTCGTGGCCGCGCACGGCGACGAACTGGCCGTCGTGAGCCGGCCCGGCGAAGGCGCGACGTTCCATTTCCACCTGCCGGCGATTTCAGCCGCGGGAACCGCCGCGCTGGCCGCCGAAGGCTGAGCACCGGCTTCCACCCCCTCGCGACACCAGACAGGCTGGACCCGATCGGGATTGGGATCAGGAACGACGGCCGGAACGCTCGACCTCTTTCCAGCGCCGGTGGACCCAGAACCATTGCTCCGGTGCCAGGCGAATCCAGGCTTCGACCGCCAGGGAGATCTCGGCGGCGTACAGGCGGATGCCCTGTTCGTCGGACCGGCGGCCGGCCGGATCCAGGACCGGCCCCACGTGCAGCACATGGCTGCCGTCCGGCTGGCGGATGATGCCCATGGGGATGACCGGACAACCGGTCTGGAGCGAGAACCGCGCCGCACCGGGCCAGGCCGAGGCCTCGCGACCGAGGAACGGCAGACGAATGCCCCCCGCGCCGGCATCCTGGTCCAGCAGCAGCGAGACCAGACCACCGCCGCGCAGATGGGCCAGGACGGCGGGCGCGGCCCCATCGACGGTGACCGTGCCGATGCCGTGGCGCCGTCGCTCGGCCTGCAGCCACCCGTCGAAGCGGCGGTTGCGCATCGGCTTCACCACGTCGAGCAGACGATAGCGCGCGGCGAGCACGCGTCCGCCCAGTTCGAAGTTGCCCAGATGCGCGGAGGCGATAATGGCGCCGCGCCCGGAAGCCAGGGCCAGATCAACCGCTTCCCAGCCCGGCTGCACGCGCACCGCGGCCGCGCCGTCGGGCGTGGCTGGTCCCAGCAGTTCCGCCATCGTCCGCGCCAGATGGTCGTAGACGCCGCTGGCCAGGCGCGTGCGTTCGCGGGACGACCGGTCCGGATAACACGACGCCAACTGGCGGTCGACCACGCCGCGCCGCAGGCGCAGGACATTGCCTGCCAGCCAGCCCAGAGCCCGCCACACCGCGAGTGACACGCCGGCCGGCAAGCGCCGGCAGATCAGGATCAGGGCGCGGAACGCCCCGTAGGCAAGGTCGTCGATGGGTCGCATGGGCTGACGATAGGGCGCGGCCCGGCCGTTCGCCAGCCGGCAGCAACGCCCACCGGCGGCGCTCCCGGCCGGTCGGTGGCCGAGGCGCGGACGACGCGCTAGTATGATCTGCATACGTCGCCGCCCGGTCTCGACCCTGGAGGTATGCGATGTCGACTCCGTTCCATCCCCAGGCGCTGGTTCCCATCACCGACGGCACCGAAGAAATCGAAGCGGTCAGCATCATCGATGTCCTGCGCCGCGCCGGCGTCGAGGTCACGGTGGCCGGCGTCGGAACGGCCGGCCGGCCCGCGGCCTCGCTGCACTTCACGGCGTCACGGGGAGTCGGGCTCATGGCCGACAAGTCGATCGAGTCCTGCGAAAGAAACAGCTACGCGGCCATCGTCCTTCCGGGTGGAATGCCCGGCGCGGCGCATCTGCGCGACTGCCCGGCCCTCTCCCGCATGCTCGCCGATCAGGATCGGGCCGGCCGACTCGTCGCGGCGATCTGCGCCTCGCCCGTGGTCGTGCTGCAGTCGCAAGGCCTGCTGCGTGGCCGCGGCGCGACCTGCTATCCCGGAATGCGCGAACAGATGGAAGCCGCGTCGCGCCGCCCGGGCCGCGTGGTCCAGGACGGGAATCTCCTGACCAGCCAGGGACCGGGCACCGCCCTCGAGTTCACGTTGGCGGTGGTGGCCCACCTGTGCGGACCCGGGCGACGGAGCGAGATCGCCGCGCAGTTGCTGATGGCCTGACCACCGCTACCGCGCGGCGAGTCCGTCCCCCTGGACTGTGACGCAGCGAAGGCCGCGCTGCCCGGCAGGGCGACGCGGCCTTCAGCGTGTCCGGGCCGGCAACGGAATCAGGCGTCGAGGTGGGCCGCCACCGCGTGCGCCGCTCCGGCCAGCACCCTGTCCAGGCCCGCCGCGTCCGGCAACCCGGCCTGCGCCAGGTTGGGCCGCCCGCCGCCCTTGCCGCCGACCGAGGCGGCCAACGCCTTGACCAGGTTGCCCGCGTGCAACCGGCCGCCGTCGGCCAGATCGGGCGTGACCGTCACCAGAACCGTCGGCTTGCCGTCCAGATCCGCGCCCAGCACCACCACCCCGCCCTGACCCAGGCGGTCGCGAGCGTGGTCGGCCAGCTTCAGGAAGGCGTCCTTGTCGGCGGAAGCGACCATCGCGCAGACCATCCGCAGCCCGGCCACCGGGGCGGGGCTGGCCAGGGCTTCTTCCAGGCCGGCCCGCGCCGAATCCTGCTTCAGTCCGGCCAGCTCGCGCCGGAGCTGTTTCTGCTCGGCCAGCAGCGCCGAAACCTGGGTCGCGTAGCCGCCGCCGTCGGCGCGCAGCAGGCCGCCGAGCTGACGCAACTCGTCGCGCTCGCGCTGGATCAGCGCCTGGGCGACATCGCCGGCCACGGCCTCGATGCGCCGGACGCCGGCCGAGACCGAACCTTCGCTGACGATGCGGAAGGGGCCGATGTCGCCCGTGGCCAGGCAATGCGTGCCGCCGCACAATTCCAGCGAGAACAGGCTGCCCGCGTCGGAAGCGGCGCCGGGCACCGGCTGCGCGCCGGCGTGGATCTCGATGGCCCGCACGCGCTCACCGTACTTCTCACCGAACAGGGCCATCGCCCCGCGCTTGCGCGCCTCCTCCAGCGCCAGATCCTGGTGGCGGATGACCGGGCGGTTGTCCAGCACGCGCTCCTGCACGAGCCTCTCGACGCGCGCGAGTTCCTCGGATTTGACCGGCTGATCGTGCCGGAAGTCGAAGCGCAGCCGATGCGGATCCACCACGCTGCCGGCCTGTTCGACGTGGTCGCCCAGCACCTGGCGCAGGGCGGCATGCAGCAGGTGCGTGGCCGTGTGGTGGCGCATCGTCGCCAGCCGGGCCGGACTGTCCACCCGCTGGCGCACACCGGTGGCGGCCGCCAGCGCATCGGCCAGTTCCTCGATGCCGCCGCGGACGATCAGCGCGGGCCCTTCCTCGACGACGATCGTGCCGATGACCTCGAGCCGCGACCGGACCGGCAGCAGTTCGAGAATGCCGCGGTCGCCCACCTGGCCGCCGGACTCGCCGTAGAACGGCGTCCGGTCCAGGAGCAGGTGCACCACCTCGAAGCCTTCCTCGTCATGGCCGGCCGGCCGCAACGCCACCGGGGCCCCTTCGCCTTCCACCGCATCGTAGCCGGTGAACAGGCTGTGGAACCCGGCAAGTTCGCGCCCGGGCAGCGGACGCCAGGCGCCGAGCCCTTCGCGGTAGACCGTCTCGACGCCGCTCTTGGCGCGTTGCTGCTCCATGCAGGTCTCGAAGCCGGCCTGGTCGACCGTAAAGCCGTCCTCTTCGGCCACGATCGCGGTCAGGTCGACGGGGAAACCGAACGTGTCGTGCAGCTTGAACGCTTCCTCGCCGGTGAGCTGCGTGCGGCCACCGGCGCGCATGGCGTCGCGGATCTCGCCGTAGACCAGCAGGCCCGAGCGCAGCGTGCGGATGAAGCGCTCCTCCTCCTTGCGGATCACGTCGAGGATCCGCGCGCGGCGCTCGACCAGTTCAGGATAGGCGTCGCCCATCTCGTTGATCACGACATCGGCCACGCGCCACAGGAACGGCTCTTCCACGCCCAGCAGGTGTCCGTGCCGCGCCGCCCGTCGCAGAATGCGCCGCACCACGTAGCCGCGGTCCTGGTTGCCGGGAATGGCCCCGTCGGCCACCGTGAAGGCGCAGGCGCGGGCATGGTCGGCGATCACCTGCATCGAGATGCGCGCTTCGCCTTCGGCCCGCTTGCCGGAAATCGCCTCCATGGCGCTGATCATCGGCGTGAAGATGTCCGTCTCGTAGTTGCTCTGCTTGCCCTGCAGGACCGCGACCAGCCGTTCGAAGCCCATGCCCGTGTCGACGCTCTTCATCGGCAGCGGATTCAGGGCGCCGCCGGGCTGGCGGTCGAATTCCATGAACACGTGGTTCCACAGTTCCAGCCAGCGGTCGCAGTCGCAGACACCCACGAAGCAGCCCTTCGGGTGCGCGCACTTCATCGACTCGCCCTGGTCGTAGTAGATCTCGGTGCACGGACCGCAGGGGCCGGTGTCGGCCATCGACCAGAAGTTCTCCTCGTCACCGGCGGCCAGGTCACCCAGCCGGATGATGCGTTCGGGCGGCAGACCGATGACGTCCCGCCAGATGTCGAAGCTCTCGTCGTCGTCCTTGTAGACCGAGACCCACAGGCGGCTCTTGTCCAGGCCCATGACGCCGGTCAGGAACTCCCAGCCCCAGACGATGGAGTCGCGCTTGTAGTAGTCGCCGAACGACCAGTTGCCCAGCATCTCGAAGAAGGTGTGGTGCCGCGCGTCCTTGCCCACTTCCTCCAGATCGTTGTGCTTGCCCGAGACGCGCATGCACTTCTGGCAGGAGGCCGCCCGCACGTAGTCCCGCTTCTCCAGACCGAGGAACACGGCCTTGAACTGGTTCATGCCGGCATTGGTGAACTTGATCGTCGGGTCGTCATGGGGCACCAGCGACGACGAGGCCACCACGGTATGGCCGCGCTCGGCGAAAAAAGAGAGAAAACGCGCGCGAATGTCCCTGGCTTTCAAGAGGTGCCCCCGCTGAGCTGGCGTTGATTTCGTTTCATCCGGCCGGATCACGGCCGAAAGACAATGATGACAGGGGGTTGACCCGTGAAGGTCACCCACCGGACGGAACAGTGTAAGACGCCTGCGGGGCCGGGTCAACCGGCGGCCCCCCGGGCAGGATGTCGCGAGGGCGCCGCCCGCCGCGACGAAGGGCAGGCAAGCACATGCGCCATGCCATCCACCTGGTGGCGTCGATCCTGATGTGGGTGCTTTTCTCCTGGTACTGGTACCTGGTGATGCAGCGTCAGGTCAGCCCGTCTTCCCTGCGCTCGGTGGGGCTGCTGTTCGTCATTTCGGCGGTGGGTCTGGTCGTGACCATCGGCTGGGTGGCACACAACAAGCGGATCGCCGCGCGCAACCGCCGCCGCGGCGGACGCCCGGCCGTGTCCGAGATCCTGCCGACCGACCATCTGGGGCGCCCCATGACGGGCGTCGCGGCGGCCGATCTCCTGACGGCCAAGGTCGTGACGGTGAACCTGGACGAACAGGGTCGCAAGGTGCTGGCCGCTGCTCAGGGGGTGCGCGACTGATGTCCGTCTATGACCTGATGGTGTCGTTCGAGGACACGACGTTCTACTGGGCGCTCCTGGTCTACTTCGCCTGGTACCCGCTGACCACCAGCGCGATGTGGATCTTCACGGCGCTCGTCTTCTACCGCCGTCGCGAAGCCGGCGACGCCAGCCTGCACGAGCCGTTCTACGAATGGCCGGCCACGCCCCTGGTCTCTTTCGTGATCCCGGCCTTCAACGAGGAACGCAACATCGCCCGCACGCTGGAAGGCGTGCTGGCGGTCGATTATCCGGAGTTCGAGGTCGTCGTCATCGACGACTGTTCGACCGACGGCACCCTGGCGGCGATCGAACCCTTCCTGGCCGACCCACGCGTGCGTCTGGTCCGCAAGCGGATCAACGAAGGCAAGGCGATGGCGCTGAACGACGCCATCCCGGTGACCCGCGGCGAACTGCTGCTGGTGCAGGACGCCGATGCCGTGCCGGTGCCGGAGATCCTGCGCTACCTGGTCCCGCATTTCCGCTTCCCGCGCTGCGCCGCGGTAACCGGCAATCCGCGCGTCGCCAACCGCGACAGTTTCCTGGCCAAGCTGCAGGCGATCGAGTTCGCTTCGATCATCTCCATGCTGCGCCGCGCCCAGCGCGTCTGGGGACGCATCATGACGATGAGCGGCGTGGTCGGCATCTTCCGCCGGCAGGCGCTGTTCGACGTCGGCCTCTACAGCCCCGAGATGGCCACCGAGGACATCGACCTGACCTGGCGTCTCCAGTTGCGCCACTGGGACGTGCGTTACGAATCGCGCGCGGTGATGTGGATGCGCGTGCCGCAGTCGCTGTCCGGCCTGGTGCGTCAGCGGCGGCGCTGGGCGCTGGGCCTGAGCCAGGTGCTGACCCGGCACTGGCGCCAGCTGATGGACTGGAAGCATCGGCGCTTCTGGCCCGTGCTGGTCGAGGCGACCCTGTCGGTGATCTGGGCCTACATCTACGTGTTCCTGACGGTCGTCTGGCTGATCAGCTACATGGTGGGCTACCCTCCGGTGGGCGTGTCGCCGATTCCGAATTTCTGGGGCATGCTCGTGGCGACGGTCTGCCTGGTGCAGCTGGCCACCGGAGTGCTACTGGACAATCCGTACGACCGTGACCTGAAGAAGTACTTCTTCGTCGCGGTGTTCTATCCGCTGGTCTACTGGATCCTGATGGCCGTCATCACCGTGGTGACCGCGCCGCAGGGTTTGTCCGTCAACCGTCAGAAGCGTCGCATCACGCTCTGGAAACCCGTGCGGGAGTAGCCATGCGCCTTCACCGAACCGCCGCGTTGCCCTGCCCGCTCCCGCTGCGTCACGGCGCGATCGCGGCACTCGCGTTCCTGGTCCTGTTCGCGTTCCAGGGTGCCGGAACCGTCCGGGCCGCCGAACCCGGCGGAGCGACGGCGCTGCGCGGGCAGGCGTTCGCCGCTCTCTGGAACGAGGACACGCCGCGCGCCATCGACCTGTTCCGCGCGTACCTGGCCGGCCCCGGAGCCGACTCCGATCTCGAGGCGCGCCGGGGTCTGGCCCTGGCCTGCAGCTGGGACGGCCGGCAGGCGGAGGCGGCGTCGCTCTACCGCGCCGTGCTGGTCGAGGTTGCGACCGACGGCGACGCGCAGGTCGGCCTGGGCCGCGCTCTGCTGTGGGACAACCGGCTGCGTGAAGGCTGGCGTACACTGCGGACCGCCGAAGCGGCCGGTGAAACGGCCACGGCGCGCGCCGCCGGCGACGTGATGCTGACCGCGCTGGACGAGTACACGCCGCCCCTTTCCATCGCCCTGGGTTCGACCTGGGATTCGGACGACCTGCGGATCACGCGGCTGGGAGCGACGGGCACGGTGTCCGTCGGCGGCGACAACCTGCTGCAGATCATGCCGGCGCAGACCTGGTACCGACAGCCGGGACAGCCGGACGCCCGCGCGCTGCGCCTGGGCGCGGGCCTCGTGGCCGGGCTTGCCCCGCGCTGGACGCTGCACGCCTACGGCTGGGTCGACCGATTCGCCAGCGAAGAACCGCTGCCGGCCACCGGGAGCGAACTGGATTGGAACCACGGCGGCGGCGACGCCTGGCTCACCTGGCTGC
Source organism: bacterium (assembly GCA_020049465.1). GTDB lineage: Bacteria > Krumholzibacteriota > Krumholzibacteriia > LZORAL124-64-63 > LZORAL124-64-63 > CAINDZ01. The sequence continues at coordinate 8,009 of JAIFKS010000035.1, forward strand.
CGGCCCCGCGCTGGCGTCTGGATTTCGGGGCCGGCTCGCAGGCCGTCGAAACCTACGCCGCCCTCGGATCGCACCTTGTCCGGCGGCAGGGCAGCCTGTCGGTCGAGCACCGTCTGTCCCGCCGCTGGTCGGCCGGACTGGCCGGCATCGCCGGAGACTACACGGACGGCAACCGCAGCGACCGCCTCACCGCACGCGCCACCTGGCGCCACGACGGCGCCTGGATCTGGCAGGCCGGACCCGTCCTGACCCTGCTCGATTTCCGCACGCCGTATCCCGGCGGCTACTGGGCGCCGGCGGACATGCGGAGCGCCGGCCTGGAGGCCGCCGTCCGGACGCGCGGACGCGTGGTCACCTGGAAGCTTTCCGGCTCCGTGGCCCGGGAAAAGGAAGCGGACTCCGACGCGATCACCGTGGGCGGCGTCAGCGGCCGCGTGGGCTGGCGTTTCGCCCGGGATTGGCTGGCCGGTCTGGAAGGCGGCTACTCCCAGAGTTCGTTGACCAGCGCCAGCGGCTACCACCGCACGTCCATCAGTCTGGACGTGCGGGCGTACTTCTGATGGTGCGCAGATCGAACCTCGGATCCGGACCCGGGTGGCGCCCGCGCGATCGGCGCCGCGCCGCGGCTCTGCTGACGCTATTCGTCGTGGTCACCGGCTGTGGTGACCGCCCCCGGTCCGGGGCCGCGAACTCGGCCGCCACGGCGGCCAACAGCACGGCCATGGCGCCCGGCAACCAGCTCGATCCGCCGGCGCTGGCCGAACTGTCGAAGACGGCCGTGGCCGGCGGTGTGCCCGTGCTGTGCTACCACTACTTCCGCGGCACGATCGCGCCCGGCTACGCGCTGCGCGTGCTCGGCGCGGTGGTCCTGGGACTGCCCGCGCTGGGGCCGCGTGAATTCTGGACGACGCCGGCCAGCGAGTTCGAACGCCACCTGCGTCATTTCCGGGACAATGGAACCGCTGTGGTGACGCTGGACGAGGTGGCCGACCTGATCGCCGCCGGCCGGCCGGTGCCGGCCAGGGCCGTCATCCTGACGATCGACGACGCCGACCAGAGCGTCTACCGGCACGCCTTCCCGCTCCTGAAGAAGTACGGCATGCGCGCCCATCTCTTCGTGCCGACGGCACAGGTGGGCCGTTCCTGGAGCGGTCTCCGCATCTGCGACAACGAACAACTGCGGGAAATGGCAGCCTCCGGACTGGTGCTCATCGATTCACACACGCACGACCTGCATTACAAACTGCCTCTGGCGGGGGAGCCGGTCCCCGCGTTCCTGCAGCCGGAGAACATCCCGCTCGAGCGACGCCTGTCTGCGGATGACATGCCGACCGGACGCTGGGCCCCGGTCGCCGCCGATTTGACGACCAGCCGCGCGCGGATCGCGCCGCTGATCGGCCGGCGCCAGCCCTGGCTGGCCTGGCCGTACGGCTTCGCATCCCCCGCCCTGGACAGCCTGAGCCAGTCGCTGGGCTTCCGCGGTACGGTGAGCCTGTCCCCGCGCGCCTTCGGTCCGGCGGACCGCGATCTGCATGTAGGGCGCTACACGCTGACGGCGCACACCACCATGCCGCAGATCACCGCGCTGGCTCCCTAGTCGCACCACCGCCGACAAGAGCGGCCCGCCTGCCAGGGGCAGGCGGGCCGGGGCTACGCACGCGGCTTTCCGCGCCTAGAAATCGAAATACATCGTGTACTCGTACGGGTGCGGCCGCCGGTTCATGGCGGCGATCTCGTCGCGCTTGATCGTCAGCCACCGCGAGATCAGGGCCTCGTCGAACACGGCGCCCCGCAGCAGGAACGCGTGATCATTCTCCAGCGCGTCCAGCGCGTCAGCCAGCGAGCGCGGCAGGAAGTCCGTGGGCTTCCGTTCGGTCGCGGACCCCGATTCGGGCGCGAAGCCCAACGCCACCGGGTCGACGCCCTTCTCGATGCCGTCGAGTCCCGCCAGCAGGATCGCCGAACAGCACAGGTACGGGTTGGCCGTCAGGTCGGGCGGCCGGTACTCGACGCGGCGGAAGTTCGGGTCGGACACGTAGCTGGGGATGCGGATGGCCGCGCCGCGGTTGCTCTTGCCGAACGTGCGCACCGTCGGCGCCTCGAAGCCGGGCACCAGACGCTTGTAGCTGTTGGTGCTCGGGTTGGTCAGCGCGCACAGCGCGTCCGCGTGCATCAGGATGCCGCCGATATAGCTCAACGCCTCGCGCGACAGTTCGGCGTAGCCGTCCGGATCGTGGAAGATGTTGCGCCCGTTCTTCGTCAGGAACTGGTGCAGGTGCCAGCCGCTGCCCGCGTTGTCCAGCAGCGGCTTCGGCATGAAGGTGACCTTCAGGCCGTGGCGCTCGGCCTGGTTGAACAGGATGTACTTGGACAGGACCGCGTGATCGCCCGTGGTGGCCAGATCGTCGAACCAGCCCTCGATCTCCTGCTGCCCCTGCGCGCCCACTTCGTGATGGTGGTAGCGGACCGGAATGCCGAAGTCCGCCATGCAGGCGCAGACCTCGTCGCGGAAATCGTCGTAGCGGTCGTGCGGGTTGCAGGCGTGGTAGGCGTTCTGGTAGAACGCCTCGCCACTCTGCAGGTTCAGCGCGGCGCCGTTGGTGCCGGAGGCATGATTGGCCTCGGAGAAGATGTGGAACTCGTACTCGGGACCCCACTGGGAGCGGTCGGCGATGCCCGAGTCGCGCAGAGCCTGCTCGGCGCGGCGGGCCAGATGCCGTCCATCCTGCTTGAAGGGCGTGCGCTCGGCATCGGTCAGGTGAGCCTGCGCGAACATCGTCAGCGTGGGTCGCTTGCGGAACGGATCCAGACAGGCGGTCGACAGATCGGGGATCATGACCATGTCGCTGGCTTCCACCTTCAGGAAACCGTAGCTCGACCCGTCGAAGCCGATGCCCTCGACACAGATGTCCTCGGTGAAGCGCGCCAGGGGAAGCGACAGATGGTGCAGACGCCCGGCAAGGTCGAGCATCTTCAGGTCGATGAACTCGATGCTGCGGGCTTCGGCTTCGCGCCGGACATCGAGGAAGCTCTTCTGGGTCATGTCACGCCTTTCGCGACTCGGTCGGATCGATCCGTCGCCATCGCCCGTCAAGCGACAGCCATGGCGCCCGATATCGGGGCACTGGCGCGCGAAATATAGACACCGGCCGCCGGTGCGCCAAATTAAGGACAGGGAAACGGGAGCGGGACCGCTCAGGCGCCGAGCAGATCGGCCAGGGCGGCGTCGAGTTCACCGTATTCGAAGCGGAACCCGGCCGCCCGCAGCACACTGGGCACCGCGCGCTGGCTCGACAGCACGATTTCCGCCTTGCGCCCCAGCAGCAGCTTCAGGATGAAGGCGGGCGCGGCCAGGCGCGCCGGCCGGCCGATCCGCCGGGCCAGGGCGGCGGTGAACTGGGCCTGGGTCGGGGGATCGGGCACCACGGCATTGACCGGGCCGTTGATCGCGGGGTGATCCAGGAGGAAAACAATGGCGCGGGCCAGGTCGCCCGCGTGGATCCAGGACACGTACTGACGCCCGCTGCCCAGCCTGGCGCCGAAGCCGGCGCGCGCCGGAGCCAGCAGCTTCGGCAGCATGCCGCCGGCCGGATCCAGCACCGCGCCGATGCGCAGCAGCACCACACGAACGCCCTCGCGTTCAGCTTCGCGCGCCGCGTTCTCCCATTCCACGGCCAGCCGGGCCAGGAACCCTTCGCCGGGCGCGGCGCTCTCGCCCAGCGCCCGGTCGCCCTGGTCGCCGTAGAAACCGGCGGCCGAGGCGTTGATCAGGGTCACCGGATGGTCGGCCGCGGCCACTGCCGTCACGACATTGCGGGTGCCGGCCAGGCGCGAACGGCGGATGCGGCGGGTCTTGCCGCGCGTCCACAGGCCTTCGCCCACCGACTCGCCGGCCAGATTGATGACGGCGTCGGCCAGGCGCGCCTGGTCCTGCCACGGCCCGCCCTGCCCGGGGTCGCCTTCGCAGACCTCGACGCCCTCCGGCAGGCGCTCCCGCGCGGTCACCGGATTGCGCGTCAGGCACACGACCTGGTCGCCGCGTGCGGCCAGCAGACCGACGACGCGCCTACCTACCAGCCCTGTTCCCCCGGTCACGAAGATCCGCATGCCCGCATCCCTTCTGCAGCAAAGGTCGCCCCGGCGACCGGCCCCGCACGATACGTCAATGGCCCGGCACTGTCCACCCGGCGGTTGCCGGGCGGCCTGGCGGGGGCGATAATGGGCGAAAGTCCGCCAACGTTCCGGGAGATGACGATGCAGTACGACAATTTCGATTGTGAGGTCGCCGACGGCTGCGCGACCGTCCGCCTGATCGGACCCGGCACGCCCGACCTGGGCGCGCTGTGCGACGAGTTCATCGACCTGATGCTGCGTCTGCAGGAAGACCGCGCCGCCCGCGTGATCCTGATCACGGACGGCGACCATGCCTTCGACCTTCAGCGCGACCTGGAAGGGTTGGCCGGCTGCCGCGGCCAGGGCGGCAGCCACGGCGGCGGCTTCGAACTGCTGGCGGCCGGCGACGAGATCGCGCGCAAGATCGTCACCTTGACCTCGGAGTGTCCCAAGCCCGTGGTCACGGCCACCCGCGGCGAAATCCGCAATCTGGGGATGGGCCTGTTCCTGGCCGCGGACATCCGCGTGGCCAGCGAGTCGGCCACGTTCACGGCGCCCGACATGTCCAGCGGGCTGGTCGCGGGCTGGGGCCTGAATCTGATCCTGCCGCGCCTGCTGGGGCCCGGCCGCGCGCTGGAGTTCCTCTGGTCCTGCCGCACGGTGACGGCGCCGGAGGCGCTCCGGATGGGACTGGTCGACCGCCTGCTGCCGGACGACCAGTGGGAGCAGGAGCTGTTCGAACTGACGCGGCGGCTCAGCCAGATCCCCCAGCCTGCCGTGCATCTGACCAAGCTGGCGGTGCAGCAGGCGTCGGTGCTGGACCTGACCTCGATGCTGGCGCTCGAATGGGAATCGCAGCAGCAGTGCTGGGACTCGGACGAGACCAGCGAAGGTCTGCGCGCCTGGCGGGAAGGGCGCGTTCCGAGCCTGGAAGCGGCGACCGGGCGGGACGAGAACGACGATTAGGATGGCCGACGGAACGACGGCGCCCGGATGGCGGGCATCGGCGAGCCGTCCGCCGCCACACACATGAACAGGGGCCCGGGCGTGATGCCCGGGCCCCTGTTCATTCTGCCAGAGCTGGAACCGGACTACCGGAACAGGCTCTTGACGCCGCCGAAGCTGGTGGTCTCTTCGCTGACCACGCAGCCGCCGTTGATGGTCATGATCGGCGCGCCGGGCTCGCCGATCGGGTACAGCTCAAACGGCACATCCAGGCTGTTGATGTAGGCCGGGGCCCGGTAGGGCAGCAGGTGGAAGAACACGCCCGCAGCCTTGACGCCGGCGGGGTTGATGTTCTGAACCATGAGCGACACGTCCGCGGCCACGTAGGTGCCGCCGGTCACGGGCGCCGGGGCAGCCAGACCGACCATCGCTTCACCGGCGCGGGGGGACGCCATGATGTGCTGGCCACGCGGCGTGAAGCTCAGCAAAAGAACGTTTTCGTAGCTGAGGGCGATTTCCCAGGCGCTGATGTCGGTGGCGGTCATCTGGGTGAAGACCAGATAGGCCGGGATCGGCGTGAAGATCGCCGAGGTGATGCAATTCTCGGTGCCGGCTTCATCCGAATAGATGCCGACGTTGTTCGATGAGTAGTCGATAGCCATAGCGCTGCCAGCGAAGGCAGTCAGGGTGAGCGCGAGGACGAGAGCCAGCTTCTTCATTTTGTCGCTCCTTGGAGGTGATGACAGTGAACAGGGGGCTTCACGCTGCAAGGGGAGGTTCCACCGGGATCCTGACCCCGGGAACGAGTCACCTTTGTATGGGATTATAGCACGCCCAAATATCCAATGCACAAGAAATATATCTGCGAAGGCGGTTGATTCGCCAAAGGATCACTGAAACATGATAATACCATATCGGTATTGTTGATCCTGTGATCAAACGCAAGGTTACCCGCGCGACCGGTGATCATCCCGCCCCGGCGAAGGAACGCGCTCGCGGGACGACGGGCACAAGTGGTATGGTGCGCAGCGCACCATTGAAACAACCCCCAACCACGGAGGAACCTGAACAGATGAAACAACTTACCACAACCTCTCTGTGTCTGGCGCTCCTGGTTCTGGCCGGCGGTGCGGCCGCCGCCACGCGCGACCACGACCTGCAGCCGGAAGACACCTTCTCGCTGACCGCGCTCGACAATCTCGCCGTGGCGCCCGACGGCGCCGCCGTGGCCTACACCGAGACCCGCTGGGGCGAAGGAAAAACGGGCCGCGCCACGGATCTGTGGGTCACGGCGACCGCCGGCGGCACGCCCCGCCGGCTGACCTTCGATGGCTTCGGCGGTTCGGGATGCACGTGGTCACCGGACGGCCGCTGGCTGTACTTCCTGGGCCGCGACAAGGCCGGACGCGACACGCCGCCCCGCGACGGCAGCGCGCAGGTCTGGCGCCTGTCGCCCGAAGGCGGGACGCCGGTCGCCGTCACCCGTTCGGCCGAACCGGTCGAGGCCTTCGAACTGTCGCCCGACGGACAGTCCATCTACTACGCCGTCGGGAAGGATCAAACCGACGAGGCGTGGAGCGAACTGCTGAAGAAGTACGACGATCTGCACTACGGCCACGGCGTGACCGAACTGACCGAGGTGCGGCGGCTGGATCTGGCCACTTGGCGCGAAGACACGGCCTTCGGCGCCGCACGCGTGATCGGCGAAATGGCGCTGTCGCCCGACGGCCGTCGCCTGGCGATGATCACGACTTCGGACAACGAACTGATCTTCAAGGAAGGCTGGTCGCGGGTCGATGTGCTGGACCTGGCCAGCGGCGCGGTGACCGAACTGACCGACCAGACCTGGCGCGACGGCCACAAGTCGCCCTACGGATGGATCGATGACCTGGCCTGGTCCGCGGACGGGCGCGCGCTCGCCTTCGCCATCGCCTACGACGGCTTCGCCTCCGATATCTGGGTGGCCGAAGAGCGCGACGGCGGCTGGCCGCTCCAGAAGATCGTCCGGCCGGACCCGCTGCACTACGACGGCGGCCTGACCTGGCGCGGCCCGGGCCGCACGCTCTGCTACCGCGGCGAGACGATGGCGCGCGTGCACGTCGTGGCGATCGAGAATGTCGCCGGCGGCACGCAGGGGCGCACAGCGGAGCTGACGAAAGGCGACCTGGTCGTCGCGGGCTTCGGCTTCGACCGCAAGGGCGCGGCGCTGGCGGCCATCTGGGAAACCACGACCGACGCCAACGACGTTTACCTGGTGTCGGCCCCGGACAAGCACCGCCGCCTGACGCGCGTGAATCCGCAGGTCGATTCCTGGAAGCTGCCGCAGATCAGCCATGTCAGCTGGACGGGCGAAGGCGGCAGGACGTGCTGGGGCATCCTCGAACTGCCGGCCGGCTACCAGCCCGGCAGCGGGCCGCTGCCGGCCATCATCGATCTGCACGGCGGGCCCACCGCCTCCACGCGCATCGGCTTGCGCGTGTGGATGTACGGGCGTGGCCTGATGCCCGCGCGCGGCTATGCGCTGCTCAGCCCGAACTACCGCGGTTCGACGGGCTACGGCGATGCCTTCCTGGAGGAACTGGTCGGGCGTGAGAACGACATCGAGGTCAAGGACATCACCGCCGGCGTCCGGTGGCTGATCGACCAGGGCCTCGCCGATCCGGCGAAGCTGGGCGTGATGGGCTGGAGCAACGGCGGCTACCTGACCAACTGCCTGATCGCGGCCGAGCCCGACATGTTCGCCGCCGCCAGCAGCGGCGCCGGCGTGCTGGACATGGTGATCCAGTGGGGCACCGAGGACACGCCCGGCCACGTCATCAACTTCGTGGGCGGACTGCCCTGGCAGCAGGCGGAGGCATACCGGAAGGCCTCGCCCCTGTACGCGCTGGATCGCGTGAAGACGCCGACTTTGATCCACGTCGGCGGCGCCGACCCGCGGGTCCCGGTGGCCCACAGCCGCGCGCTCTACCGCGCGCTGCAGCACTACCTGAAGGTGCCGACGCAGCTGGTGGAATACCCGGGCGAACCCCACGGCCTGACCACGCGGCACAACCGCATGGCCAAGATGGAATGGGATCTGGCCTGGTTCGACAAGTACCTGCTGGGGAAGTGAGCGAACTCTCCCCTCGCGCGATCTAGCCGATGGCGGCGCTGGCCGCGGCTGCGAGACGATCGCAGGCCGCGGCCAGTGTCGTCCGCGGGCAGCCGAAATTCAGGCGCAGGTAGCCGGGCGCGCCGAAGTCGCGGCCGTCGCTCAGCCCCAGACCGTGACCCAGGACGTGGGCGGCCGGATCGGCCACCGGCCAGCCGCGCACGTCGATCCACGCCAGGTAGGTCGCCTCGACCGGCGCCATGGTCAACGGCGGCATCGTCGCCAGTCGCCCGGCCAGGTAGTCGCGGTTCGCGCGCAGATAGGCCCGCAGCGCCGTGAGCCAAGGTCCTCCCTGCTCCCACGCCGCCTTCGCCGCGACCAGGCCCAGCACGTTGACGTGGGGCACGATCCCGGCCATCGCCCTCGTGAAGCGGGCGCGGAGCGCCGGGTCGCTGATGACGGCCACCGCACAGCCCAGGCCCGGTACATTGAAGGTCTTGCTGGGGGCCAGCAGCGTGATCGTGCGCGCGGCCGTTTCCGGCGACAGCGAGGCCAGAGGGATGTGGGGCCGGTCGGGCTCCAGCAGCAGCTCGCTGTGGATCTCGTCGCTGCAGATCACCAGGTCGTGGCGCTCGGCGAACGCGGCCAGGTCCAGCAGCTCGTCGCGCCGCCACGCGCGTCCCACCGGGTTGTGCGGATGGCAGAGCAGCAGCAGACGCGTGCGCGCGTCGGTCGCCGCGCCCAGCGCGTCAAGGTCCGGACGCCAGCCGGACAGGTTGTCGCCGCCGAGCGGCGCCGCGCGCATTTCGCGTTCGGCCAGGCCGGGCACGCGCAGGAACGGCCCGTAGACCGGGGGCGTCACCAGGACGCCGTCGCCCCGCTCGCCCACGGCGCGGCAGGCGACGGTCAGCCCGCAGACCAGCCCCGGCAGCCAGACCAGCCAGTCGGGTTCCACCTTCCAGCCGCACGACCGCGCCAGCGCCCCGCACAGCGTTTCGCCCAGTTCCCGGTCCGGCATCGCATAGCCGTAGACACCGTGCTCGACGCGCCGGCGCAGCGCCGCCACGACCGGCGGCGGCGCCGCGAAATCCATGTCCGCCACCCACAGCGGCAGCACGTCGCGATCCTGCCAGCGCTGCCACTTCTCGCTGTCGGTGCCGCGGCGTTCGATGGGCCGATCGAAATCGATGGTCTCGCTCATGCGCGGCCCAACTCCCGGAGGAAGGACGAGACCTGCGCAATCGCCGTCGGCACGTCGCCGGCGAGCGACCAGCGACCCTGTGCCGCGCACTGGTCCAGGAACGCCGCTCCCGGATCGAAGTCCAGCAGCACCACCGGCCGGCCGAAACGCAGCGCCAGCGCGATCTCGCTGAGCGTGCCGCCGGTGCCGCGGCAGGCCACCACCACATCGCTGGCCAGGATGTTGACGACGTTGCGCGCCGCGCCCATCCCGGTGGGGATCACCAGGTCCAGGCCCTCGGCCGCGTCATCGCGGTCGTCACCGTAGAGAATGCCGAGGGTCAGGCCTCCACCTGCGTGCGCGCCGGCGACCGAGGCCTGCATCACGCCGCCCGGACGGCCGCCCGACAGCAGCACCCAGCCCTGTTCGGCGATCGCCTTTCCGGCGGCGAACGCCACGGCGGCGGTCGCCTCGTCGGCTTCGGTCCCGCCCATCACTCCGACCACGGTCCTGCGCATAACGCCCCCTGGGATCGATTTCAGGCGACCGCACGCGGCGCCTCACGATGTGGAAGGGCACACGATCGCAACGGCCGGCGATCCGGGCAAGGGATTCGACAATGGGTGGGGCAAGTGATTCGAGGTCCGCGCTGATTCCGGCCGGAAGCCGCCGCTCACGCCGGCTGCAGCGCCAGCAATTGTTCGATGTCCGTCCGCGTGAAAACCGCCGGCACCGTGGGCAGATGTTCGGCGCCGCGGGGCGTGTGAACACCCTGGTCCATCATCAGCGCCGCGTTGACCGAGGCGTCCCTCAGGAACGGCAGGAGCTGGTCCAGCTGCTGGCGCGAGAGGCATTGCGTATCCAACAGCGCCAGTTCGACGTCCTGGGTGCCCGGCTCCTGGTTGAAGAACGGCTGCATGGGGCAGATGCGGTGGCCGAGCTGCGTCAACACCAGTTCGGCCCACTCACGGCGGTCGTCCTCGGTGGTGATGACCACGCACAGGGCGCTCTGGCCACCCTTGCCGGCGACCTCGAGCCCCAGGTCCGGCAGCGCCAGTTGCATAAATTCGGCGGTGTCGACGATCTTCTGCTGCATGCCCTCGAGGGCGGCGCGCAGGCGGTCGGGGCTGGAGCAGTGCGCGTTGATGAGCGCGCGCAGGTCGGCCTCGCTGGGTGTCGGCTCCGAGGGACGGGCCCACACCGTGGCCAGCACGTCGGCCAGGGCCACCAGGCCGGTCAGCGGTTCCGCGCCGTCGGTCGCCCGCGCGATGTCGTGGTGGTGGCGGGCGGCGTTCCCGAAGGCCTCCGGCAGTTCCCAGAACTGCAGCAGTCCCTGCCCGACCTGGGCGTGGGTCATGCCGATGGCTTCGGCTTCGACAACTTCCCGCTCGCGGGTGTGGTCCTCGAGGATGGGTGCGTAGATGTCCGGAACCGCGGCGGCCAGCACGTAGGCGCCGATGTCGTGCATCAGGCCGGCGAGGAACGCCTCCTCCGGATCGATGCGTCGCGTGCCGTACAGGGCCAGCGACTGCGCCGCGGCACCCGTGGCCAGCGCGTGGGCCCAGAAGGCGCGCATGTCGACCGCCGTGTTCATCGAGCGCATCATCTCGACCGAACCGAAGCCCAGCGCGAGATTGCGCACGCCGGTGAAGCCCAGCACCGTGACCGCGCGGGTGATGGTGGTGACCTCGCGCGGCACGCCGTAGAACGACGAGTTGACCAGCTTGAGCACCTTGCCGGCCAGCGCCTGGTCGCTGGACAGGACCCTGGCCACGTCGGCGGACGAGGCGTTCTCGTCGCCCAACGTCGTCAAAAGTTGACGCGTGACCGCCGGCAACGGCGGCAGGTTCCGCATGACGGACATGATCCGGGCTTTGACGCGGTCCACGCTCACGTTGACCAGGCTCCCTGACGTACGCGACACCGAACCGGCCCCGGGCCGGCGCTTCGACTCAAGCTCAAGCATCGGATCAGCAAGGGGTTCCTTGAGTTCTCGTTTTCGGAACGCCCCCAGCGACCGGATTCGGCGCCCCTCAGCCCTTTTCCGGGTCCGACCGCGGACGGGTCCCGCGCCGCAGAAGGGGGCCGAAGCGGTCGGCCACCTGGTCCAGGACCCGGTCCACCTGCTGGTTCCGCTCACGGCCGGGTTCCCCGAACAGCGAGCCCTGCCCCGGCTCATGGCCGTGCACCAGGTTCGCCGCGGTGACGCCCAGCAGCCGCAACGGACGCCGGCCCCGACCCAGCTTGCGCTCGAGCAGTTCACGTGCCGCGTCGCGGATCTCGACGCCGCCGTCGGTCGCCGCCGGCAGGGTCAGCGAACGCGTCAGCGTGGTGAAATCGGGATAGCGGGCCTTCAGCACGACCGTGCGGGTCCGCAGATCATCGGCCCGCAGTCGACGCGCCACCTTGTCGGCCAGCTCGTCGCAGATGGCGCGCAGCTGGGCGGCGTCACCGATGTCCTCGGCGAACGTGACCTCGTTGCCGACCGATTTCGCTTCGTGGGCCGGCACCATCGGACGATCGTCGCGACCGGCCGCCAGTTCGATCAGGTGACGCACGTGCGGCCCGAACTTCTGTTCGAGACCGGCGGGATCGCCCTGCAGCAGATCGCCGATGCGGGTCAGACCGGCAGAGCGGAACTGCTCGGAGGCGACGCGGCCGACGCCCCACAGCCGCTCGATGGGAAGATCGGCGATGCGTTCGCGGCCGCTTCCCGGCTCGATGACGACCAGACCGTCGGGCTTCTCCAGATCGGACGCCAGCTTGGCGAGGAACTTGTTGGCGGCGACGCCGACCGAGGCCGTCAGACCGAGTTCGGCGCGCACGCGCCGCTTGATGTCCGCGGCGATCTCCGGCGGCGAACCCAGCAGACGGCGGCACCCGCTCACGTCCAGGAAGGCTTCGTCGATCGACAACGGCTCGACCAGCGGGGTGGTGCCGCGCAGCAGGGCCATCAGCGCGCGCGAGACCTCGCAATAGCGGTCGATACGCGGGCGCAGGAACACTCCCTCCGGACACAGCTGCCGGGCCCGGGCGGCGCTCATGGCGCTGCGCACGCCGAACCGGCGTGCCTCGTAGCTGGCCGCCGCCACAACGCCGCGGCCCTCGGGCGTGCCGCCGACGATGACCGGCCGTCCCCGCAGCGCGGGCTCGTCCAGCGTTTCGACCGACGCGTAGAAGGCGTCCATGTCCACGTGCAGGATGGCGCGGTCGTGGCCGCAGTCCCAGGCGGGCATCGTCACTGGGGTCTCCCGGCGCCAGAGGGTCGGCGGCAACCCGGAGCGGGCGCCGCCGGGAGAAAATATCGCGAAAACAGACGGCGATCAAGGCCGCCGCCCCGGCGCGGTTCCGAACGCCGACGGCCGATACCCGCACGACCGGCCGCAATTGACACCCTGCGGTCAACCGCCTAACCTCTTGTGATGTCGGCCGGGCCGGCGGCGCGGGATGTCCCCGGGCCGTGGCGGCCTGCCGCGGGAGCGCCGGAGCATGGTGACGGTCCGTCCAGGCAACGAGCGGGGCCATGTGAACCACGGGTGGCTCGACACCCGGCATACCTTCTCGTTCGGGGACTACCACGACCCCGCGCACATGGGCTTCGGTCCGCTGCGCGCGATCAACGAGGACATCATCGCCCCCGGCGGCGGCTTCGGGAACCATCCGCACCACGACATGGAGATCGTCACCTGGGTGCTCGAGGGCGAACTCGCGCACAGCGACAGCCTGGGCCACGAATCGATCATCCGGCGGGGCCTGCTGCAGCGCATGAGCGCCGGCACGGGCATCGAGCACTGCGAAGCCAATGCCTCGGAACACCTGCCGGTGCGACTGGTCCAGATCTGGATGCGTCCGGACCGCCCGGGCCACCGCCCCGAATACGAGCAGCGCCATCTGCCCCTGCCCGAGCGCAGGAACCGGCTGCGGCAGGCCGTGTCCGGCGACGGCGCCGACGGCTCGCTGCGCTGGCACCAGGACGCCCGCCTGTGGGTGGCCGAACTGGGCGCCGACGTGACGGTCGAACACGCGCTGGCGCCCGGTCGCCGCGCCTGGATCCAGGTCACCGGTGGACGCGTCGCGGTCAATGCCGTCGGACTCTGCGCGGGCGACGGCGCCGCCATCGAGGACGTCACGCGCATCGACCTGGCGGCCGACGGCGAGTGCGCCTTACTTCTGTTCGATCTGCCCTGATTCGATCCGCCCGGGTGGCGTGACGGCTTCTTCTGCCGGCCCACGACCCGTGACGGCCGGCGACCGGTGTCGACCGGCAAGGATGGCACGCGATCTTATGTGCGGCCGCATCGTCCTGAGTTCCGCCCCCCATGTTCTGGCCGAGACGTTCTATCTGGACGTCGTGCCCGATCTGGCCCCGCGCTGGAACATATCGCCGGGACAGGACGTGGCTGCGGTGGTTCCCAATCCCGGCAGCCCGGGCAACCTGGTGCGGATGCTGCGCTGGGGCCTGGTGCCGCCCTGGGACCGGGGAGCGGGCGGCAGCCCGCAACTGATCAACGCCCGCAGTGAAACGGTGCTGGACAAGGCCGCTTTCCGCGACGCCTTCCGGAATCGGCGCTGTCTGGTGCCCGCCGACGGCTTCTACGAATGGCAGAAACGCGACGCCGGCAACCAGCCGTTCCATTTCCGCGCGCGCGACAGCCGCCCCCTGGCGCTGGCCGGACTTTGGGAGCCGCGCGAGCAGCCCGGAGAGCGGCGCTTCGAGACCTGCGCGATCATGACGACCGCCGCCAATGCCGTCGTGCGACCGGTGCACCATCGCATGCCGGTGATCCTGCCGCCGTCGGTCTGGAAGTTGTGGCTTGGCGCGCCGCCCGAAGAGGCGGAGAATCTCCTGGACCTGCTGCAGCCGGCCGGGAACGATCTGCTGCTGTCGCATCCGGTGACGCCGCGCGTCGGCAGTCCCGCCTTCGACGGCCCCGAATGCGTCGTTCCGGTCGAGGACGAGCGGCGCGGCCAGTACAACCTGTTCGGCTGAACCCAGCCCTGAAAGCGGCCATGTCTCCACACGATCTTCCCGCGCCCGCCACCGCCGGACCGCGCCTCTATCTGGACAGCGCCGATACCGCGGCCTGGGAGCGGCTGCTGCCGACGGGCATCTTCCACGGCGTGACCACCAATCCCCTGCTGCTCGAACGGGCGGGCGTGCCGTGCGAAACAGGCAGGCTGGCGCAGCTGGCGGAACGCGCAGCGTCGCTGGGCATGCGCGAGATCCATCTGCAGACCTGGGGTGACGACGAAGATGCCATGGTGGACACCGGCCGGCGGATCGCCGACGCGGCGAGGAACGCGGCGACAGGCGCGCTGACGGTGCTGCTGAAGGTGCCCGCCACGGCGGACGGATTCCGCGCAGCGGCCCGGCTGCGCGCGGACGGCCAGGCGATCACCTTCACGGCGGTGTACAACCCGGCGCAGTTGCTGGCGTCCGCGGCCGCCGGCGCGGCGTATGCGGCGCCCTATCTGGGCCGGCTGGAAGATGCGGGCAGAGATGGACGCGATGCCGTCCTGGCCATGCACGCGATCCTGCGCGCCACCGGCGCCGGGACGCGCCTGCTGGTGGCCAGCCTGCGCGGTGCCGACCGCCTCGTGGAACTGGCCCGGCTGGGACTGGACACGTTCACCTTCGGTCCCGCGGTGGCCGACGCCCTGTTGCGGGACGACCTGACCGAAGCGGCGGCGGCGGAATTCGCGCGCGCCGCCCGCGGTCGTTGACCGCTCAGCGCAGATAGTCCCCCAGCAGCCCGGCCAGCAGATCCGGCACAAGGCGCATCTTCTCCGGCGTCAGCACGTAGGCGATCCTCAGTTGCGTTCGGCCGGGGTTCGGCCGGCCCGCCGGCACGCTGTAGAAGCCGGCCATCGGCGCGGTCAACAGCGTCAGCGCGCGACCATCCACGTCGCGCCGCCCCTGACGCGCGCACCAGCGCACGAACTCCACCCCGTCGAACGTCTCCGGCACCACCGCCCGCAGATCCACCACCGAATAGATGGCCGCATCCGGACTCGAGACGATCGCTCCGGGAATCAGCGCGCGCGTGCGCGTGGTGAAATCCTTCAGCATCGCCCCGTAGTAGTTCCGCTGCCGCGAGAACCAGTCCTGCAGTTCGGCATGCGGCGTGTGCGCGAGGGCACCGAAGATGTGCTGGCCGATCGCGTTCGAGCAGAGGCTGGCCGTGTTCTCGGCCACGGCGCGCTGATGGAACTCGGGGCTGTCGGTGATCAGGGCGCCGATGCGCAGGCCGCAGGCGTTCCAGACCTTCGAGGTGGTCTCGATGCTGATCCTTCGACCCGTGAGGCCCGGCACCCGGCTGTCGTCAAGACCCCACAAGCTGACAGGTGGGCCCGCGCGGTAATAGAGTTCGCGGTAGGCCTCGTCCGAAATGAGCCAGGCGTCGTGCGCGACGCAGAGCCGGGCCAGTTCCGCCAGCGCCTCGAAATCGTACAGGTGGCCGGTCGGATTGTCATAGGGGATGACCACGACGGCGCCCGGCTTCTCGGTCGCCATCACGCGCTCGATCTCTCCGGTCGACGGCAGCGAGAAGCGGCCGTCGTCACCCATGGTGCGGGTGATCGAGACGGTGCGCCGCCCGAGCCGCTCCGCAAATGCCTTGTAGTTCGTGTAGGCGGCGTCGATCAGCAGCAGCGGCCGCTCGTCCGATCCGGCCGGTCCGCAACAGCCCACGATGACGAGTTCCATCGCCTGGCTGCCGCCGTCGGTGATCTGGCTGCACAGTCCGGCGGTCGAAAAGCCGCTGGCGGCGATCACGTTCAGGAAGGCGGCGTTCGTCTCGGCCAGGCCGACGGTCGCGGTGTAGCCGACCACGCCCTGCGCGAACGGCGACCCCGCGCCGCCCAGCGTGCGCAGACGCTCCTGCATGGCCGGGTGCATGGGCAACGAGACGTTGCCGATGGCCGCGTTCAGCGCCTCCACCCCGTCGGTGCGGGCGGCGAATTCGATCTGGGCCATGCGGATGACCGAGGGCTTGCGGGCGGCAAAATGGGCGGACAGCGTCGGGCCGGGCATGC
>JAIFKS010000047.1 GCA_020049465.1 bacterium
GCCTCCCGCGCTGCCGGCGCTCAGGGCGTCCATCAACTCCACCGCGCGCTCCTCGGTCAGGTGCGCCCGTTCACGAACGGCCGTCGGCGCGTTCTTGTGGCTGATGCTGCGAACGTGCAGTGTCGTCGCGCCGGTCATCGATCCTCCCGGCTCGCCATGGCCAGCGGGTCGTGTGACGGGGTGGCGAGCATCGATTCGTCCAGCGTCGGGAACTTGTGGAACGTCGGGAAGAAATGGTGCATCGCGCCCATGCCCAGGATGACGGCCACGAACGCCGCCACGGCCATGATGTTCATGCGGCGGCCGCGCCAGCCGAAGAACCGGTGGCCGATGAGCCCCGCGGTGTAGGCCAGGAAGATGACCCACGAGAGCAGGATCTTGGGATCCCACGGCGTCAGGGCCTGCGCCACATCGGGGGCCAGGCGATCGGCCAGGTCGTACATCCACAGGTGGCCCAGCGCCAGCGCCAGGAACATCAGCGGCACGCCCATCTCCACCGCGACGACGCTCATTCGTTCGAGCGTCTCGAGCGCGGGCAGACGCCGGAACAGAAGCCCGAACCGCCGCCGCATCAACTGGCGCGCCAGGACCAGGTAGAGGACGGCGTAGAGGAAGCTCAGGCTCAGGGCCGTGTAGGCCAGCAGCACCAGCACGGCATGGCCGGCGAAGCCGGGGTCCTTCAGCAGCGGGCTGGTCGCCGCGGCGCCCGGTCCGGCCAGGCTGGCCAGCAGCATCAGCGCGGCGGCGGCGCCGGTGGTCAGGAAGCCGGTGCCCTTGGCGCGGAACCGCCGCTCGACCACCAGATAGGTGCCCAGGATGGCCAGGGCCAGGGCGCCCAGGAACTCGGATTGCGTGCCCATCGGCAGCCGCTGCAGACCGACCGCGCGCACGGCCATCACGGTCATGTGCAGCAGCACGACGGCCGCCGCCAGCCGTGAACAGGTGCGCCGGGCCCGCGGGTCGTCCGTATAGAACAGCCACAGGTAGTCGGCCCATGCGGCCAGATAGCCGATCGGCAACAGGATGGTGAACAAGGTCAACAGCGAGTTCATGGCGCCACCTCCGCCTGGGCCGGCCGCGCGCCCGTCAGCGCGGTCAGGACCTTATCGGCGAGGATCTCGGTTTCCTTGACGCAGGCGTTCACGGCGATGCCCCGGTAGGCGCTGCCGAGAAAGTACAGCGAGCCGTGGCGGGCCGCGGCCTCGTCGATGGCCTTCAGGCGGGCCAGGTGCCCGGGCACGTACTGGGCGAT
Source organism: bacterium (assembly GCA_020049465.1). Classification (GTDB taxonomy): domain Bacteria; phylum Krumholzibacteriota; class Krumholzibacteriia; order LZORAL124-64-63; family LZORAL124-64-63; genus CAINDZ01. The sequence continues at coordinate 1,253 of JAIFKS010000047.1, forward strand.
GGCGCGCCGGTGGCGGATGATGTTCACCAGCGCGGGTTCGCCGCGCAGGCCCATCAGTCCGCGCAGGTCCTTCAGCACCAGATCCACCAGCGCCGCGTCGTCCAGGTCCATCACCGCGGGATTGCCCGCGCCGCCGGCCATGCAGCGCAGCAGCACGTGGCCGTCGGGCGCCAGCCCGGGGAAGATGCTGCTGCTCCAGAGCGCGCCCAGCAGGTTCCGCTTCTCGCGGCCGGGCACCAGCATGCCGAAGCCGTTCAGGTCGTGGGACACGTTCTTCCGCGCGTAGCCCAGGGCGATGACCGCCATCGGCGCGTAGGGGATGGCGGCCAGATCGCGCGAGAGCGCCGGGTCCAGCTCCGCCGTGTGGCGGGCCGCGGCGTGCGCCGGGGCGGCGTCGAGCACCGCCGTGAACCCGTCGCGGGATCCGCCGGGCCAGGACACGCTCCAGAGGCCGTCACCGCGCGCGATCGTGTTCACGTCGGCGCCGCGCACCACCTCGCTGTCGGGATCGGATTCAAGGGCGGCGGCCAGCGCATCGACCAGGACGGCCATGCCGCCGTCGAACGAGTGCAGGACGCCGGTCGGTCCGGCGTCGGTGCGACGGCCCTTGCGCCGCTTGGCGCGGCCCAGGGCGATCATGGCGCGGAACAGGCCGCCATGGTCGCGCTCCAGTTCCACCATGCGCGGGAAGGCGGCGGCCAGGCTCAACTGCTTCGCTTCGCCCCCGAACACGCCCTTGACCATGGGATCGAGCATCACGTCGGCGAATTCCCGGCCCAGCCGTCGTTCGCCGAAGCGGTCGATGGTCTCGTCGGTGGCGGGGTCGACGGCCGCGCGGCCCAGGTCCTTCCGCGGCGGCACCAGCAGTTCGCGGGCCATGCGCAGCTTGCCGCGCGGGCTCAGCAGTTTCGAGGACAGGAACGCCTTCGGCGACAGCGGGATCTCTTCCAGACAGCCGTTCACCAGCAGGAAACGCCGGCGCGCGGCGTCGCTGCTGCGCACCAGTCGTGGCCGCAGACCCAGACGATCGACCAGGCGCAGCGTCGCCGGCTCGTTGTCGAGGAAGCCGTTGGGGCCCCACTCGAACTGCCAGCCGTCCTGCGTCAGCGTGCGCAGGTTGCCGCCGGTCTGCGTGTCCTTCTCGAACACCGTCACCTTCAGCGGCGTACCCTGGGCGCGCGCGCGGTCGCGCAGCGCGAGGGCGGCCGCCAGGCCGGCCACGCCGCCGCCGATCACCGCCACGCGCACATTCGCACCGGGTCCGCTCTTCAGGCCTTCCCCGTCACGCACCGCCACCCCCCTGTCCGAACACCGTGGCCTTCAGATGATCCGCCAGCGAGTCCAGCCACACCGCGTCGTCATTCAGCGCCGCGCCCCGCGCGAACGCGTGCAGGCCCGCCTTCTCGGCGGTCTCCTTCAGTTCCAGATCCAGCTCCAGCAGCGTCTCGATGTGCTCGCAGGTGAAGCTCACCGGCTGCACGAACAGTCGCTGACAGCCGGCGGCCGCCAGCTTCTTCGTCTCCGCTTCGACGTTCGGCTCGAGCCAGCGGATCGGGCCGACGCGGCTCTGGAAGGTCAGCACGGGTTCCTGCCCGCCGGCCTTCAACAGCGCCTGCCAGTGGCCGTAGCCGGCTTGCGCCACCGCGGCGGTCACGCGCGCGTGCACGGCCGCGACCGTGGCCCGCGTGCGCACTTCGTAGCAATCGCCCCGCTGGATGAACGAATAGGGCAGCGAGTGGGCCACGTAGATCAGCGCCGAATCGCCCGGCGATTGTCCGGCCGCCGCCCAGGCGCACAACTGCGCCGCCGCGGGCGCCGCCAGCGCGTCCAGAAAGCCGGGGAGCAGATGCCAGTCGGCCACCGCGTGCACCGGCGCGGCCGGCGCCAGTCGCCGCAGCGAGGCGAGCACGTAGTCGAGCGTGCTGCCGTTGGTCGCGGCCGAGAACTGCGGGTACATCGGCACGATCAGGAACTGCTCGGCGCCGTCTTTCAGCAGTCGCGCGACCGTCTCGTCCGGAAACGGACGCCAATAGCGCATGGCGATGTCCGGCTCGACGGCCAGGCCGCTCCTGTTCAACCGTTCGGCCAGCAGCTTTCCCTGCAGCCGGGTGGTGCCCAGCTGCGGCGTGACCGAATCGGGGCTGACGATGGCGTACCGTTTGCGCACCCCCGGCGACCGCCGCTTGGCGATGGCCCAGCCCAGCACGGGCGCCAGCAGCGGCGGCACCGGGAAGATCTGCGGATCGCGGAACAGATTGCGCAGGAACGGCTCCACGGCGTCGGGGCCGTCGGGTCCGCCCATGCCGCACAGGATCAAACCCGTGCGGCGCGCCGGGTCGAGCCGCGGCGTGGGGTAGGAGTCGACGCGACCGGCGAGCGAAGACCGCGCAGAGGCCATTTTACACGGTCCTCGAGAACAGCGGCTTGTCGCCGGCGCCGCCCAGGTAGGCATCGAAGATCATGGCCACGTTGCGCACGAAGTAGCGGCCCTTGTCGGTGATCCGCAGTCCGTTCGCGTCGGCTTCGACCAGCCCGTCCTCGATCAGCGGCGGCAGCGCGGCCAGTTCCCCGGCCAGCAGCTTGTCGGCCGGGGCGCCGAACGCGGCCTCGGTCAGCTTCCAGGGCAGTTCCAGGTTGCACATCAGGTTCAGGATGACCAGCCGCCGCATGCGGTCGTCGTCCGACAGCTTGTGGCCCTTGACCACCGGCAACCGGCCGGCGTCCACCGCCGTCGTCCACGGCTCCAGTTCGGCGTCGTTCTGGACGAACCGGTCGCAGACGTCGCCGATGCCGCTCATGCCGAAGGCCAGCATGTGCGGGGCCGGCTTGGTGGCGTAGCCCATGAAGTTGCGGTGCAGCGCGCGGTCACGAAGCGCGGCCGACAGCTCGTCATTTCGTTTGGCAAAGTGGTCGATGCCGATCCAGGTGTAGTCCGCGTCCTTGAACATGTCGACCGTCAGCATGAACAGCGCGAACTTGTCGAAGCCGGCCAGCATCTGGGTGGTGTCGACCTTGTTCTGCAGCGGCCGCACCCAGGGCACGTGCGCGTAGCTGAAGCAGGCGACGCGGTCCGGCTGCAGCGCGATGATCTCGCCCAGGGTCCGCGTGAACGACTCGCGCGTCTGCCCGGGAAGCCCGTAGACCAGGTCCACGTTCACGCCGGGGAAGCCGGCCTCGCGGCAGCTCTGGTACACGTTCAGCGTGCGCTCGCGGCCCTGGCGGCGGCCGATGGCCACCTGCACCGACTCCTCGAAGTCCTGCACGCCCAGGCTGATGCGGTTGAAGCCGGCCGCGCGCAGGGAATGCACCTGTTCCGGCGTGGCGATGCGCGGGTCGATCTCCAGCGAAACCTCGGCGTCGGGCGCCAGGTCGAACGCGCCGCGGAACATGGCCAGGGCGCGGTTCACTTCCGTTTCGGACAGGTAGTTCGGCGTGCCGCCGCCCCAGTGGAACTGCACCACGCGGCGGTTCGTGCCGATGAGGGCCGTGACCATCGCCAGTTCCTTCTCGACGCTGTCCAGATACACCTCGACGGCGTTCTTCTCGCGCGAGACCAGCGCGTTGCAGCCGCAGTAGAAGCAGTGCTTGGCGCAGAACGGCAGGTGCAGGTAGATGGCCAGTTCGTCGCCGGGCTTGTCGGCCAGCTCGCGCAACGCCTCGCGGTATTCAGCATCGCCGAAAGCCTGCTTCCAGGCGGGCACCGTGGGGTAACTCGTGTACCGCGGGCCCGGCTGGTTGTACTTCTCGACGAATTCGGCCGTGATGTTGAGGGACATGTCCGCCTCGTCTCTTCGCATCTATCAGTGACCGCGGCGGAAGTCCTGGACCGTCCGGACCAGGGTTTCCACGGCGGGGATCGGGGCCTGCGGCAGGATGCCGTGCCCCAGGTTGAACACGTGGCCGGGGGCCGCTTCGCCCTGCCGGCAGATCTCCAGCGCGCGGCTGCGGATCTGTTCAGGGGACCCGAACAGGGCCAGCGGGTCCAGGTTGCCCTGCACGGCGCGGCCGGGCAGCTGCGCGATGGCGCGCGTCAGGTCCTGCGTCCAGTCCACGCCGAAGCACTCGACGTCCAGCTCGGCGATCAGGTGGTTGTACGGCGCGCTGCCCTTCAGGAAGTAGATGCGCGGCACGCCGCAGTCCTTCAACCCGTCCAGGATGCGCTTGACCACCGGGAACACGTGCCGCTGGTAGTCGGCCGGGTGCAGGATGCCGCCCCAGGTGTCGAACAGCTGCACGGCGTCCACGCCGGCGTCCACCTGCATGCGCAGGTAGTCCAGGATCTGGTCGCCCAGCAGGTCCAGCAGCTCCTGCAGCAGTTCGGGCCGGGTGTAGAGCATCGTCTTGAGATGCTCGTATTCCTTGGAGCCGCCGCCCTCGATCAGGTAGCTGGCCAGCGTGAACGGCGAACCGGCGAAACCGATCAGCGGCGTCTTGTCGCCCAGTTCCTTCTTCATCAGCTTGATGGCGTCGGCCACGAAGCCCACGCCCTCGAGCGAGGGGTACCGCTCCAGCGAGCGGATGTCGCGCTCGTCGCGCAGCGGCCGCTCCAGCTTGGGGCCGCCGTGCGAGAAGTCGAACGGGGCGCCCATCGCCTCGAGCGGCGTCAGGATGTCGCTGAACATGATCGCCGCATCGAAGCCGAACCGCCTGATCGGCTGGATCGTGACCTCGCAGGCGGCCTCCGGCGTGCGGCAGAGCTCGTTGAACGAGATCTTCGAGCGCACGGCCATGTACTCCGGCAGGTAGCGGCCCGCCTGGCGCATGACCCAGATGGGCGTCCGGTCGCACGGCTCGCCACGCAGGTTCTTCAGGAAGATGCAGTCCTTGAGGTCGGCCATGCGCGTCAGCTCCAGCTCTTGAAGGTGTCGGCCACGGCCTTGACCGTGGCGTCGATGTCGGCGTCGGTGTGGGCCGCGCTCACGAAGCCCACTTCCCAGCCCGAGGGGGCCAGGTACACGCCCCGGTCGATCAGGTCGCGGTGCAGGCGGCCGTAGATGGGCATCTTCGAGCCGTCCACGTTCTCCACCGCACGCGGGGCTTCGGGCTGGAAAACGCACCAGAACAGCGAACCCTGGCGCACCAGGCTGGCGGTGACGCCGGCGTCGGCGGCGGCCTTCTTCAGGCCGGCCTCCAGGCGCGCGCCCTTGCGCTCCAGCTCCTCGTAGAAGCCGGGGCGGCCCGTCTTCTCCAGGGTGACCAGACCGGCGGCCATGGCCACCGGATTGCCGCTCAACGTTCCGGCCTGGTACACGCCGCCCAGCGGCGAGACGTGCGCCATGATGTCCTTCCGGGTGGCGTAGGCGCCCACCGGGAAGCCGCCGCCGATGATCTTGCCGTAGGTGCCCATGTCCGGCGTGATGCCCAGCAGTTCGGCGGCGCCGCTGCGCGCCACGCGGAACCCGGTGATCACCTCGTCGAAGATCAGCAGGGCGCCGTGCTTCGTCGTCAGGTCGCGGCAGGCCTGCAGGAAGGCGGCGCGCTGCAGCAGCAGGCCGCTGTTGGCCGGCACCGGCTCGATGATGACGGCGGCCACTTCCCGGCCGCGGGCGGCGAAGAACGCCTCGAGCTTCTCCACATCGTCCAGCGGCAGCACGGCCGTCGTGTCGGTGAAGCCCTTGGGCACGCCGGCGCTGCTGGGCGTGCCGAACGTGGCCAGGCCGCTGCCCGCCTCGACCAGCAGGCTGTCGGTATGGCCGTGGTAGCAGCCGCTGAATTTCAACGTGAGATCGCGGCCGGTGAAGCCGCGGGCCAGCCGGATGGCGCTCATGACGGCTTCGGTGCCGCTGCTGACGAAGCGCACCTGGTCGAAGTGCGGCATGCGCGCCAGGAAGGCCTCGGCCAGCAGCACCTCGCGGCGGCTGGGGGCGCCGAAGCTGGCGCCCTCGTTCATCGCTTCCAGCGCGGCGGCGTGCACGTCGGCGTCGGCGTGGCCCAGGATCAGCGGGCCCCAGCTCAGGCACCAGTCGATGTACGATTTCCCGTCCTCGTCGGTGAAGCGGCACCCGCTGGCCGACCGGAAGAACAGGGGATCGCCCGGCACGGACTTGAACGAGCGCACGGGGCTGTTCACGCCGCCGGGCATCACCTTCTGCGCGCGCTCCCACCAGCTCGCGTTGCTCACTTGAGCCATCCCTTCGCCAGCGCGTCGCGGCCGTGGTAGGTGATGATCAGGTCGCTGCCCGCCCGGCGCATCGCCAGCAGGTTCTCGCGCACGATGGCCGCTTCGTTGACCCAGCCGTTCTGCGCCGCGGCCTTCACCAGCGAGTACTCGCCCGACACGTTGTAGCAGACCACCGGCACCATCACCTCGTCGCGGACGCGGCGGATGATGTCCAGGTAGGCCAGCGCGGGCTTGACCATGACCATGTCGGCGCCCTCGTCCACGTCCAGCATCGCCTCGAGCACGCCTTCGCGGCCGTTGCGCGGGTCCATCTGGTAGCTCTTGCGGTCGCCCTGCGGCGCGCTGTCGCAGGCGTCGCGGAACGGGCCGTAGTAGGCGCTCGCGTACTTGGCGCTGTAGGCCAGGATCGAGGTGTCGGTGTAGCCCTCTTCATCCATCAGTTCGCGCATGGCGCCGACGCGGCCGTCCATCATGTCCGAGGGGCTGACGATGTCGGCGCCGTTGCGCGCGTGGGCCAGCGCCATCTCGGCCAGCTGCTCGACGCTGGCGTCGTTGACGACCTTGCCGTTCTCCAGGAAACCGCAGTGCCCGTGGCTGGTGTAGGCGCACAGGCAGACGTCGGTGACGGTGATGATGTCCTGCCCGAACTGCTTCTTCAGCTCGCGGAGCGCCCTGGCGATGACCGAGTCGTCGCCCAGGGCCGACGTGCCGTGCGCGTCCTTCTTGTCGGGGATGCCGAACAGCAGGTGCGACTTCAGGCCCAGCTCCAGATCGGCCGCCACTTCCTTGACCAGTTCGTCCACCGAGACATGGCCGATGCCGGGCATGCTGGCGATCTCGTCCTTGAAGCCGGTGCCCTCGACCACGAAGTGGGGGGTGATCAGGTGGCGCGCTTCGACGCTGGTTTCGGCGACCATTTCGCGCATGACGGGGGTCGTGCGCAGGCGGCGGGGGCGTTCGAACATGTCCATGGCGTGCACTCCGGTCCGAAGGTGGCGGCGGTCACATGCGACGATGGTCCAGGCCGGCGGCCCGGAGCATCGCGTCCAGATCGGGGGTCTCGGCGACCTCCGGGGCGAAGCCGGCCTCGCGGGCAACCGCCGCGGTCGTGGCGCCGATGGCCACGCAGTCCGGTCTTTCCTGCCAGGCGGCGACAAACGCGCGCACCGCCGTCGGGCTGCAGAAGAAGATCACGTCGCCGGCCGCCAGGGGGGCGGGCGGCAACTGTTCCGGCGGCACCGCCGAAGTGCGGTACAGCGCCACTTCCAGCACCTCGTAGCCGGCCGCGCGCAGCGAACGGCCCGGTTCCGACAGGCGGCTGGCGGCGCCGGGCAACAGCACGCGGCAGGGCGCCGTGACGCTGGCCAGGAAGGCCTGGGCGAGCGCGGCGCCGTCGGGCACGTTGCAGCCCAGTTCGTCGTGCAGGCCGACGGCTTCCAGCGCCGCCCGCGTGCCGTCCGCCAAGGCGCCCAGCCTCACACCCGCCGGCATCCGGCTCCAGGCGGCCAGCGATCGCGCGGCCTGGGGCGAAGTCACCAGAGCCCAGTCCCAGACACCCGCCGGCGCGGGGGGATCCAGCGTCTCGTAACGCAGCAGCGGCAGATCCAGGGCCGGCAGCCCCAGCTCGGCCAGCCGCGCCAGCCACGGAGCGTTGCCCTGCGCCTCGCGGGTCAGGACGACGCGGCGGCCGGCGGCCATCTCACAGCCCCCGGTGCGAAGCCAGCTTCGGCCAGGCCGATTCGGCCAGCACCTCGGGATCCGAGCCGCTGAGGCTCAGGCGCAGCGGCGCCGGATCGTCGACTTCCCGCGCCAGGAACGCTTCCAATTGCCACTGCGCGCCGCCGCCGGTGATGTTCACGCCGAACGGCAACTGGCAGCCGCCCTGGAGCCGGCACAGCAGGTTGCGTTCGGCCCGGACCGCGCGCGCGGCCTCGGTGCAGTCCAGCCGGCCGATGGTGCGCTTCCAGTTCTCTTCGTCGCGGCACTGCAGCCCGAGCATGCCCTGCGCGGGCGCCGGCACGAACACGGCCGGATCCAGCGGAGTGGTGAACAGATCGTCCAGGTTCAGCTCAAGGCGCTTGAGTCCGGCAAAGGCCAGCAGGATCGCGTCGTAGCGGCCCTCGCGCAGCCGGTTCACGCGCGTCGGCACGTTGCCGCGCAGATCCACGATCTGCACGTCCGGCCGCACCAGCTTCACCTGGGCCTGCCGCCGCGCCGCGCTCGTGCCTACGCGGGCGCCGTCGTGCAGGGGCAGCGCCTCGCCGGCGGCCAGCCGCTTCTCGTCCAGCGCTTCGCGGCGCACCAGCAGCAGCTCGCGCGGATCCTCGCGTCCGACCATCGCCGCCAGCGTCAGGCCGTCGGGCATCTCGGTGGCCAGGTCCTTCAGCGAATGCACGGCCAGATCCACGCGGCCGGCCAGCAGGGCGTCTTCCAGTTCCTTGGTGAAGAAGCCCTTGCCTTCAAGCTGGGCCAGCGGCACGTCGTCGATCCTGTCGCCGCGCGTCTTGATGATCTCGATCTCGGTTGTCGTTCCCATCTCGCCCAGCAGCCGCTGGATGGTATGGGCCTGCCACAGGGCCAGGTCCGAACCGCGGGTGCCGATGCGGCAGACCTTCTCGAAACCCGAAGAGGCTGAATGCTGCGACAAGTGGGGATCCTCCGGTAGTCCGGTGCGGTGGTGGGATTTTTGACAAATATAGTGGATGAAAGGGAGGTGGCCAGTACGGGCGGCCAAACCCGTGACTTTATTAATGCGCCGGATCGACTGTGCGTCGGTCATGGTTACATAAAAATGATAATGATTACTAATATCCACAAATATTCGCGGCCATTCCATGAATCGCGATGATGTCGTATCATCAGAACAGCCCCGCTCATGTCAGGCTGACGCCCGGTTCGCCCCCGGGAAGGGATTTGCGCCATCGCCGCCGTGCGGCGCCCACCTCGCCTGGGCATGTCCGGACTCCAAGCGCCCACCTCCGGCCCGGGAGTCGAGCCAGCGATGAAGGCCACGCGCGCGATCCTCCTGACGTCCCTCACCTTGGCGATCGTCACGGCTCTGGTGAGCGCCGCTCCGGCGTCCGAGCGCCTCGCCACCTCGCAGCCGGGCGTGATGTTCGGGGACACCGCCGCCAAAGTTTCCGGCGACACGGTCCAGCTCATGGGTCCCGGCGGGTCGTTTCCGTACCGCGGGGACTTCGAGACCGCGTCCGCCCGACCGGGTGGCGCCGGCTATCTGCCCGATGGCTGGTACTCCGTCGACGAGACCGCTCCCGGCAACCACTGGCATGTCGATGCCCACCTCAACCCGTTCGCGGGCAACGCCGCCTGGTGCGGCGACCTCGCGCTCGCTTCGTGCGGCATCGGCGACGTCGACGGCGGTTACGGGAACAACTGGCGCGATGTCCTGGAATTCCGCAAGACCGTCGGCGCCGCCGCGGTCGTGCGTATCCAGGGAGACCTGCAGTACGACTGCGAGCCGGGCTACGACTACCTGACCCTGCAGCGCCGGACGGCGACCAGCCCGAACTTCGAGCCGGTCACCGGCGGCCAGGGCCTGTCCTGGGACGGCGTCGGCACCACGGCCGTCGACTACACGTTCAGCTACACGCCGGCCGAACTGGTCGACGGCACGGACATCGCCGTGGCCTTCATCTTCGATGCCGACGGCGGCTGGTCCGACGGCGACTGCCTCTGGCCGACCAACGGCGCCGCGCGCCTGGACAACCTCGTCGTGACCGTCAACGCGGACGTCGACACCGAGGATTTCGAAGACGGCGACCTTGGCCCCGACTGGGTGGCGGTCCCGAACTTCGGCGTGGGTGACTTCGCCCGCGTCTGGAGCGGGATGGGCGACCTGGATGACTGCGCCTCGAACTACTCGAAGCTCATCGCGTTCATCGACGACGGGCTGGTTGTCCCCGGCACCGGCGGCACCGTCGGCGGCCCGGGCATGGATTACGGGCCGCCGGGCGGATACGTGGTGAACTATACCGGCGGGCTGCTGGGACCTGTCGGACACCTCAATAACTCCGTGTACTCGCCCGTCATGGACATCGCCGATCCGGGTCTGTCCGGCCTGACCTTCGCCTTCGACGTGTACCGCCACGAACTGCTGATCCCGTATGACAGCCCGGGCATCTTCTACATGTGGAGCGTGCGCTCGACCGCCGGCGGCGACATCAACACCGCCGGTTGGAAGGACCGCAACTTCGTGTACTACGGAGGCCCGAACTATGTCCGGACGGTCAACGAGGTCTCCGACCTGATCGAGACGGGCGCGACGCAGGTCCAGGTCTCACTCGGCGCCTACGAGATCGGTTGGTTTTACTGCTTCGGCTGCTGGGGCAGCAACGGCTCCCCGGCACCGTATTTCGACAACGTCAACGTCAAGGTCTACCCGACGGCCGGCCCGCGGATCGTCGTGACCGAGATCCGCCTGGCGAACGACGGCTTCCCCGCCATCGGCGACCTCGACCTCGCCGATCTGGGCGCCAACTCGGTCCGCTTCGACATGGCCACCAACATCTCGGCCCGGTCGCACCTGCACAACGACCCGGGCGACTCGATCTGGGTGGACGTCACGCCGCGCGCCGGCGGCACGCTGTCGACGCCGGTCATGCACTTCGCGTTCGCGCGGCAGAACCCGCTGTTCGACCCGTACCGCACCGTGCCCGCCGGTGCGGTGACCGGCCGCGTGACCCGGACGCCGACGGGCGCGGTCGTGGCCAACCGCTACAACTTCGACCTGCCGGACACCGGCATGCTGTTCCCCGGCGACATCCTGCACTACTACTTCGCGGCCACCGACAACGTCGGCGGCGACGTACGGACCGCGTACGCCCCGCTCGACCGCGGCGGCTTCGGGAATCCGGCGCCGATGGCCTATCCCGGCGCCTACACGGTCAACTGCCTGCCCTCGCTCGCCGATGCCGCCGGAACGCAGCCCGGATTGCTGTTCTGGAACGACTTCGGTTTCCGCGGCGGCGAGGACGAGTGGTACGGCGCCCTGCGCATGCTGGGCCTGGAAAAGGGCATCGACTACGACGCGTTCACCACCCGCGGCCCGAGCTCGGGCGTCGGCAACGGACTGGGCGGCCGCGCCACCGTGTCGCAGATCGCCGGCTACAACGACATGCTGTACACCGCCGGCGACCTCGGTTCGCCGACGCTCTCCAACGGCGACTACTACGGTGACGCGGGCAACGACCTCGGCCTGCTGAACGACTGGTTCGCCCTGGGCGGGCGCGACCTGTTCATGACCGGCGACGACCTGGCCGGCAGCCTGGCCACCTCGGGCCCCGCGGCCCTGGCCTTCCTGGAAACCCGGATGGGCCTGACGTACAACGATGGCGACGTGCGCGACAACATCGCCGGCCAGACCGCTCCTTTGGTCGTGAACATCGCCGGCAATCCCGTGTTCACCACGGCCAACAGCTGGGTGGCCTACGGCGGCTGTGCCGGCCTCAACGACTTCGACAACGTGACGCCGCTCGGCGGCGCTGTACGCCTGGCGCAATTCACGGCGCCGGGCGGGGTCTCGGCGCCCTATCCGTTCGCCGCGGCGACGCTGATGGTCAACGGCAGCAACCGTGTCGTGTCGCTCGACCACGACCTGTCGTTCATCATCGATCCGGACAAGGGCCCGGCGCCGCTGCCGAGGCGCGCCGTCGTGCTGAGCAACGTCCTGGACTACTTCGCCGTGCCCGGTTCCACCGGCGCGTCCGGCGTTGCGCCGGCGGCGCCGCCACCACTGGCGGTGTCCAGCTATCCCAACCCGTTCAACCCGGCCGTGACCCTGCGCTACACGCTGGCGCGCCCGGGTCCGTTGACGATGAAGGTGTACGACACGCGTGGCGCGCTGGTGCGCACGCTGCTGGACGGCCACGTCGAGTTGTTGACCGGCGTCGTGAGCTGGGACGGAACCGACCAGACGGGCGGAGGCGTGTCGTCGGGTCTGTATTTCGTGGAGACGCGCACGGACGGCGAGGTCGATGTGCGCAAAGTGACGATGCTCAAGTAGAACGGCGATGATTCAGGGGGTTTCGCGTGCAGAAGATTTCGACCTGTGCCTGCCTGGCTCTGGCGCTGTCATGCGCCACGGGCGCTTTCGCAGCCGAGCGCACCATCACGTCGCAGCCGGCCGTCTTCCACGGCGGCACGACGGCCAAGGCTTCCGGAGACACCATCGACCTGATGGGTCCCGGCGGGCTGTATCCGTACCGCGGCGACTTCGAGACCGCGACGGCCCGTCCCGGCGGCGCCGGGCTGCTGCCTGACGGCTGGTACTCGGTCGACGAGACAGCCCCGCCCAGTCCCTGGCATGTGGACACCTACACGGGCGGCGGGGCCTTTCCGGCGCTTTCCGGCCGATTCGCCTGGTGCGGCGACATCGCGATCGTGTCCTGCGGATCCGGCGACGTTGATGGTGGCTACCTGAACGGCTGGCGCGGCATCCTGGAATTCCGCAAGACCGTCGGCGCCGCCGCGGTCGTGCGCGTCCAGGCCGACCTGCAGTACGACACCGAGCCGGGCTACGACTACCTGACCCTGCAGCGGCGCACCGCGGCCAGCCCGGACTTCGAGCCGGTCAACGGCGGCCAGGGACTGTCCTGGGACTTCCGCGGTACCGCGGCTGTCGACTACACGTTCAACTACATTCCGTCCGAACTGGTCGACGGCACCGACATCGCCGTGGCCTTCATCTTCGATTCCGACGGCGGCTGGTCCGACGGCGACTGCCTCTGGCCGACCAACGGCGCCGCGCGGCTGGACAACATGATCGTGACCGTGAACGCGGCCGTCTACACCGAGAACTTCGAAGACGGCGACCTGGGTCCGGACTGGTCCGCCACACCCAACGTGGGTGTTGGCGACTTCGCGCGCGTCTGGAGCCATCTCGGCGATCTCGATGATTGCGCCTCGAACTACTCGAAGCTCATCGCCTTCATCGACGACGGTCTCGTGGTTCCCGGCGCCGGCCCCACTGTGGGCGCCCCCGGCAACGACTACGGGCCGCCGGGCGGCTACATCGTGAACAACACCGGCGGTCTGCTGGGCCCCTCGTTTCACCTGCAGACCTCGGTGTACTCGCCGGTGATGACCTGGCCGGACCCCGCCCTGGGCGGGATGACGTTCGCGTTCGACGTGTACCGACACGAGCTGCTGGTCGCCAACGACAGCCCGGGCATCTTCTACACGTGGAGCGTCCGTGCGACCGCCGGCGGCGACATCAACGTACGCGGCTGGGAGGATCGCTCCTTCGTGTACTACGGCGGACCCGACTGGCTGCGGTCGGTCAACGTCGTCGGCGATCTGATCGAAGCCGGCGCCACGGAGTGCCAGGTGATGTTGGGCGTCTACGAGTTGGGCTGGCAGTTCGGCTACGGCGACGGCACCAACGGCACCCCGGCGCCGTACTTCGACAACGTCAGCGTCAAGGTGTACCCGGTCGCCGGTCCCCGGATCGTCGTGACCGAGTTGCGCATGGCGAACGACGGCTTCCCGGCCATCGGCGACATCGACCTGGTCGACCTGGGCCGGAACTCGGTCCGCTTCGACATGGCGGCCAACATCGCGGCCCGGACGCACCTGCGGAACGATCCGGGCGACTCGATCTGGATCGATGTCACACCGCGCGCCGGCGGCGTCCTGAGCCCGCCGGTCATGCACTGGACCTTCGCCCGGCGGAATCCGCTGTTCGACGCCTACCGCGCGCTGCCCGCCAATCCGGTGGTCGGCAACCTGACGCGGACCGCGACGGGCGCCGTGGTGGCCAACCGCTACAACTTCGACCTGCCGGACACCGGCTTGCTGTTCCCCGGCGACGTTCTGCACTACTACTTCGCCGCCACCGACGATGTCGGCGGCGATGTCCGGACCGCGTACGCTCCGGTCGACCGCGGCGGCTTCGGCGATGCCGAGCCGCTGGCCTACCCGACCGTCTATACCGTCAACGGCCTGCCTTCGATCTTCAGCGCGGCCGGGGATCAGCCCCGGCTGCTGTTCTGGAACGACGAAGGCAGCCGCGGCGGCGAGGATGAGTGGTACTCATCCCTGCGTTTTCTGGGCTTGCTCAAGGGCTCCGACTACGACGTCTACACGACCAAAGCCGCGAGCTCGGGCGTCGGCAACGGTCTCGGTGGCCGCGCCACCGTTTCGCAGATCGACGGCTACACCGACATGATCTACTGCTCCGGCGATCTCTCCTCGCCGACGCTGTCGAACGGCGACTTCGCCGGCGACCCGGGCAACGACCTCGGCCTGCTGAACGACTGGTTCGCCCTCGGTGGACGGGACCTGTTCATGACCGGCGACGACCTGGCGTCCAGCCTGGCGTCGAGCGGCGCCGTGGCGCAGGCTTTTCTGGAAACCCGGATGGGCCTTTCCTTCAACGACTCGGACGTGCGCGACAACATCGCCGGCCAGACGGCTCCGCTGGTCGTGAATGTCGCCGGCAACCCCGTGTTCTTCACGGCGGACAGTTGGGTCGCGTACGGCGGCTGCTTCGGCATCAACGACTTCGACAACGTGGTGCCCTTCGGCGCCGCGATCCGCCTGGCCCAGTTCTCGGCCCCCGGCGGCGTGTCGACACCGTACCCGTACGCCGCGGCCGTGCTGAACGTCGACGGCACCAGCCGTATCGTGTCGATGAACCATGACCTCAGCTACGTGATGACGCCGGCCAAGAGCCCGGCTCCGGCTCCGGCGCGCGCCATTGTGCTGAGCAATGTCCTGGACTACTTCGCCGTTGCGAGTGATCCGATCGGGCCGGTCGGCGGCGTCCTGCCGGGCGCGTCGCCGCTGGCGGTCGCCTGCTACCCGAACCCGTTCAACCCGTCGTTGACCCTGCGCTACACGCTGGCGCGCCCCGGCCAGGTGACGATGAAGGTGTACGACACACGCGGCGCGCTGGTGCGCACGCTGCTGGACGGCCACGTCGAACAGTTGGCCGGCGCCGTGAGCTGGGATGGAACCGACGAGAAGGGCGGAGGCGTGTCGTCCGGTCTGTATTTCGTGGAGACGCGGACCGACGGGCAGGTCGACGTGCGGAAGGTCACGATGCTGAAGTAGCGGCCGAACCCGCCGCGATCAGGAATATCCGCGAACCCTCGGGCCGTTCCTGCGTAGGGACCGGATCCGCGCGGGATACGGACGGCTGCTTACGGCGCGTCCGGTCCCCGCGGCATCCACCCGAACCACGGGATGCGCCATGAAATCGCTGATGTCGTCGGTCCTCGCCGTCGCCCTGCTCCTGCCGCTGGCCTGCGGCCTGCCCGCCGCCTGGTCCGCCGAACCGGCCGGATCCCCCGGCGGGGAATCCTGGACCGGCACGCCGGAGCAGCGGCTGTGGGGCCTCATGCAGGTCTGGTCCGAGACGAAGGCCGCGTTCCCGCATTTCGACGCCCGGCCCGGGCTGGACTGGGACGCCGCCGCGCGCGACGCCATCCCGCGCGTGCTGGCGGCGCCCGACCGCGATGCCTACTACGCAGTGCTGATGGAGCTGGTCGCCCGCCTGGGCGACGGGCACACGCTGGTGCTGCCGCCCTGGGGCTATGTCCGTCCCGACTTTGACGGCCCACCCGTGGAGTTGCAGGTGGTCGATGGCCGCTTCCTGGTGGCGCGAGCGGCGCCGACCGCGGAGATCACGACGGCGCTGCTTGCGCCCGGCACGGAAATCGTCGCCGTGGACGGCGAGCCGGTCCGCAGCCGCTTCGAGGACCGCGTCCTGCGCTACCACGGCCGCGGCGTGTCGCAGGCCGATGAAGCCATCAATCTGTACTACCTCCTGCAGGGACCGCGCGGCAGCCGCATGAGTCTGGCTGTCCGCGAAGCGGGCGGCGCCGAACGTACCGTCGGGTTGACCCGCGACAGCACCGGCCCCGGCGGCGAGCCCTTCGCCTGGCGCTTCGTCGAGTGGAACCTGATCGCGCAGCACCTGATCACGCGGCAGCTCGAAAGCGGCATCCGCTACGTGGCGATCCCGAACTTCGGGGAGCCGCGCTTCGCCGACGAATTCCTGGCGCTGGTCGACACGGCGGCGGTCGACGGCACGCGCGCGCTGGTGATCGACCTGAGATACAACCTGGGGGGCAGCAGCCGCAACGCCGAGGCGATGATCGCCGGCCTGATCGACAAGCCGGCCGCGACCGCCATCATGCGCTACCCGCACCGCGTGGCCGCGTTGCGCGCCTGGGGCGAGCCGGAACCCTGGTCCGAGAAGAGCTGGGAGGTGGCTCCCCGCGCAGGCCGTCGCTACGCGGGGCCCATCGTGATCATGACCGCGGGCGCCACCAACAGCACGGCCGAGGACTTCGCGCTGATGCTGCGCGGCGCCGGTCGCGCGGTGCTGGTGGGAGGACCGACGGCCGGCAGTTCGGGCAATGCGCTGGTCGTCCCGCTGCCGGGCGGCGGGCAGCTGCGGGCGTCGACGTTCGCGGCGCGGTGTCCCGACGGCACGCAGTACGTGGGCAAGGGACTGGTGCCCGATGTGGCGGTGGCGCCGACGGCCGCCGATGTCCGCGACGGCCTGGACCCCGTGCTGGCACGTGGCGTCGCGAAGGCGCGGTTGCTGGCCGACGCGCCGCGGTGACGAGGTGATGAAGGACGCGGGGCGCTGCCGTCAGTTGCCCGCGTCCATCACGTCGAAATGGCCTTCGAGCACGCGATCGAGCCGGCCGCTGCGCCAGCCTCGCCTGCGGTCGCGCACCAGGGGCGACGGCAGCTCCCGGTACTGGCGCACCAGTTGCAACCGGTCGGGCGTCGGCGCCGCGAGCAGTTCGAGCGCCTCGCGCGTGGAACTCGCGCGGTCGGCCGCCGCGCGCGGGGGCTGCGGCACCGCGCGCACGAGCACCGGCTGGCGCCGGAAGCCGCCTTCGCGCTTCGGGTCGGGATCCTCCCACACGTGCAGTCCGTTCTCGTGGCCGAGCAGCAGACAGGCGGCGTAACCCGACATCGCCAGGACCTGGCGCCAGGGCTGACCGTCCCGCCCCCCGGTTTCCAGCAGGACTTCGCGCTTGAAGCGGCGCTGCACCGCCCATTTTTCGTACATGGCGGCGACGCGGCGCGCCCAGGCGTCGGCCTCGGCGGACGGTGCGCCGCCGTCGCCGCCGGCATCGATCAGCAGGTACGCGTCCCACGCCTCGTCGCGCTCCAGCGCGGTCATCGCGGCATCCAGCAGGTGCAGGCTGCCGGCCAGCTTGAGCAGCAGTTCGGGCGAAACCGCGCGCGCCGGCCGCGCGCCGCGCCCTCCGCGGACGGGCGCGGTCAGCTTGTCCAGCAGCTGCCCCGCGCTCTCCAGCCCGCTTTCCACGCGATCGATGTTCTCGATGCCGCCGAGCACCTGGAACCGGTCGTCGGATTCCCAGAAATCGGAACGCGCCATGGCCGCGAGACCGTCGGACTTGCGCCGGCGCAAGTCGTCCGAGCGGACGCGGTCCGAAAGCGCGGCGTGGGCCGCCGCCAGACCCGCCAGTTCACGCTCACCGCCATGGCCGTTCAACAGCACGCGTTGCGGGGTGATCGCCTGATCGTCCGGCGTTCCTTCAGGCGCCGCTTCGTCCACGGCGGACGCCGACGCTTCCGGGTCGATGAAGTCGGCCAGCAGCTTCTCGCGGTCGGCGTGGATGAACAGGAACTGGTCCCCGTCCGGGTTGCGGCCCTGCGCGATGATGGTCGCCAGCGGTTCGAGCAGGTACCGTTCCACCGCGCGCCGCAGCGGCCGGGCCCCGAGGTCGACCGTGAAGCCCCGCTCGAGCAGGAAGTCGACCGCCGAGTCGTCCCAGATCGTGGCCCAGTCGCGATGGCGCAGGCCGCGCCGCCGTTCGGCCTTCGCGATCTCGAGCCGCAGCAGCTCGCGCATCGTCTCGCGGGTGAAGGGACGGAACACCACGACGCGGTCCAGCCGGTTGATGAACTCCTTGCGGAACGCGCGCTCGATCGCCTTCTCGACATCCTGCGGCCGGAACGTCTCGGCGCCGCGGCCGAAACCGACCCCGGATCCGGTCGGCAGGCGGGCTCCCAGGTTGGAAGTCAGGATGATGATCGTGTGCCGGAAGTCCACGGTTTCGCCGTGGTCGTCGGTCAGCCGGCCGTCGTCGGCCACCTGCAGGAACAGGTCCCAGACGTCGCTGGCGCCCTTCTCGAATTCATCGAGGAGCACGACCGAGAACGGACGCTGGCGCACCTGGCTGACCAGCGAGCCGCCGCCGCTGTTCGTCAACGGCGAGGTGGCCCGCAGCAGACGCGCGGCCGCCCCGCGTTCGTTGAATTCGCTCATGTCCACGCGGATCAGCCGCTCGGCCGAACCGAACAGGAACTCGGCCAGGACCTTGGCGATCTCGGTCTTGCCCGTGCCGGTCGGCCCGGCGAACAGGAACACGCCCTGCGGGCGCGACGGGTCGCCGAGACCGGCCTTCATCATGGCGATCCTCTGCACCAGGCACTCGACGGCCTCGTCCTGCCCGAGGATGCGCTCGCGGAAGAAGTCGCGCACCGCCTGCAGGTCGTAGCTCTGCCGATCATCCAGGAACGACGGCGGCAGGCCGGTCATTTCGGCCAGCGTGGCGATCAGGTCGGTGCGGTCGAACGTCGGCCGCGTTCCGGCATGGGCGACCCGGCGCCGGGTCTGGTCCAGCAGCTGGAGCAGATTGCCGGGCGCCGCGCGATCGCTCAGGAACTGCCGGGCCAGAAGCAGCGCTTCGTCGATCACGCGTTCGTCCGCCGGCTTCGGGCCGTCCGGCTTGACGCCGTCGGCCAGGCAGGCGCGCGCCAGTCCCAGGCTCTCGTTCGTGCCCATGGGCTCGATGTTGATGACCTCGAACAGCGCGCGGACACCCGGGACGCCCTGCTGCAGCGTTTCCCACGCCGATGGCGTCAACGTGCCGACCACGCGGAGTTCGCCCGCTTCGAAATGGGGCAGCAGAAGATGCAGCGCACCGGTCCGCTTCTGCTCGTGCGAGCCCGTCGTGCGCAGCGCGCCCAGCTCCGGGATGAACCACAGGCGTTGAGGCCGGCGCAGTTCGCGCACGTAGATCTGCAGCCGTCCTTCCATCTCGCCGACGTACTTCTGGTTGGCGATGATGTCGGTGTGTCCGGCCTCGAGGATCGTCCACCGTCGCGCCAGCAGGCGGCGCGCCAGCGCCTCGAACACCGCGCGTTTGCCCACGCCGGGTTCACCGACCAGGAGACAGGGGCGGGCCGGGTCCGCTTCGAGGCTGCGCTGCAGCCGGTCCACCATGGCCAGTTGCGCCGGTGTTTCCAGGAGCCGCCGGCCCGGCGTGGACGGAGAGCGATCCCAGATGCGGCCCAATTCGGCCAGCGCCTGACGCGACCGGTCGGCTTCGCCGGCATGATCGGGGCCGGAAGGCTCGTCCAGAACGGCGGCCGCCGATCTCAGCGAAGCGGCCCAGTCGCTGGTCACATCGCTCCCGAGGCGCTCAAGCAGCCGGACGAGGTCGAAGTCGGCATCATTCCGGTCGATGATCAGCCTCTGCCCGGGCGTGAATCCCGTCGGTTCGCCCGCCCGCACGCGGTCGATCACGAAGGCACGGAGGAGTTCGACGCCCAGGGAATTGCCCGCCCAGGCGCGGCCGCCGGCATCGACGCTGATGTTGACCAGCAGGTTGCCGACGACCGGTTGGTCGGCCGGCACGCACGCGGCCACCGCCTGCAGCGCGAAATACAGGAACCAGGACGGAAGCGTGGCGACGTCGGCCACCACGCGATCGATGGCCGTGAACGCCGTGCCGCGCCGGGCCATGGCCAGGAAGGCCGCGCACCGCAGCCCGGGGTGATCGCCGTAGGCGAAGTACAACAGTTGCTCGTCCGGGCAGGCGGATTCGTGGAACAGGTCCACCGTGGCGATCATCGCCGGGTGCGCCGCCATTTCGGCGGGGTGGGAGAACGCATTGAAACCTTCCATCAACGGCTGGATGGTCGCGTAGACGGAAGGCTGCGTCGGCGCCGGACTTGTCGCGGGGGCCGGCATAGAAGCGACACGCCTCCGGTTCCCTGCCCGGCGGACGAGAATGACGACGGCCAACAGCGCCAGACTGGCGAGCAGGAAATACATGGTGATTCCGATCGGATGGCGATGCACATGAAAGCCGGGCGATGGGCGCATCCTAGCGGATCGGCCGTGCGGTGACAACGACCGGACGGCCCGCCCCGCTCAGGCTCCCCGCCGCCTTCGCTCCGTCACCGTTTCGCCGGCAACTCCCCAGTTGTCGGTATCCACCTCGTCGATGACCACGAACGTCGTCGCCGGATTCTTGCCCAGCACGCGCTGCAGCAGTTCGGTGGCGCCGGCGATCAGCGCGGCCTTCTGCTCGGCCGTGGCGCCTTCGCGCGTGATGCGGATGTTCACGTAGGGCATGGTCTTCCTTTCGACGACTCCGGTTCGCACTTGCGCCGGCGCAAGTGGTCGCCGGCGCAAGTGTCGGTCCGGGCTGGTGGGTGCCGTCCGCCGCTCAGTTCTCCTGGGGCAGCAGCACCACCTTGACGACATTGGCCGGGTCGATGACCGCCCGGGCCGTCTCCCGCACCAGGTCGGCGGACAGTCCGTCGACCAGCGCGTTCCGCTGCAGGATCAGCCGCGGATCGGTGCCCTGCCGCTGGTGGCGGGCCAGCTGGTCCAGCCAGTAGCCGTTGGTCTTCAGGCTGGTTTCGTCGTCACGCCGGTGGGTGGCCGCCACCTTGGCCAGCGTCTCGGCGTCGGGCCCGTTGGCGGCGAGATCCCGCAACTGCGTCCACACCGCTTCGGTCAATTCCGGCACGCGCTCCGGGTCGCAGCCCCAGCCGATCGTCAGCTGGTGGTAGCCGTAGGGAATCGGGTTCAGGTCGCTGCCCACGCGCACGCCGTAGGTGCCGCTCTTGTCCTCGCGGATGGACTCTCGCAGGCGTATGCGCAGAACATCGCCCAGCGATTCCATCGCGTACTGCGCGGGCCAGTTCCAGTCCTGGCGGCCCATGAACACCAGTTGCACCTGACCCTTGGGCTCGGTGCCGCGGTGCAGAACGCGCTCCTGCACGCCGCCGGGCAGGGGCACGCCCTCGTCGCGCCAGGATTCGCGGCGGCCGCCGGCCGGCAGATTGCCCAGCCAGGTGCGCACCAGGGGCTCGGCCGTGGCCGGGTCGATGGCGCCGACCAGGAAGAACGTGAAGTCGCCGCAGTCGGCGAAGCGGTCGCGGTAGAAGGCCAGGGAACCGGCCAGGTCCAGCAGCTCGATGTCCTCGACGCGAGGCGGCTGGCGGCGCGGGTGATGGCCGGTGACCACGGCGGTGATCGTGTCGCGGAAGGCGGCGTCGGGATCGGCGGCGCGGTTCTGCAGGAACGAGCGCTGGCGCTCGAGCAGCGACCGGAAGGCCGTCGCGTCCTCGCGCGGGGAGTTGACCAGCAGCCAGGTCAGCTGCAGCAGCGTTTCGAAATCCTGCGGAGAGGCGGCGCCGCGCAGGCCTTCCTCGTAGGCCGAGATGTAGGGCGACACGCGCACGAGCCGGCCGGCCAGCTTCTTCTGCAGCGCCGTGGGGTCGAAGGCCCCGGCGCCGCTGTTGCCGACGATGTTCGACGCCGCGGCCACGCGCGGGTACAGCGCATCGTCCAGGATGAGCGACGAACCGCCGGGGCTGGTGGCCCACATCAGGATCTCGTCGTTCTTGAAATCGGTGGGCTTCAACACCACGCGCACGCCGTTGGCCAGGGTCCAGGTCGTGGTGCCCAGGGTTTCGTCGTGCGCGCGCCCGGTGATGGCCGCGGGCGCCGGCACGTTGGCGACCAGCGGGGCGTCGACCGTCGCGTCCACGTAGGCGGGGATCTCGCCGGCGGCCACCAGGTCCATGACCGCGGTCAACGCCGTCTCGTCGGGCACGGCCAGGCCTTCGCGCTGCGGCGCTTCGACGGTCACCACGCGGCTGCCCTTGTCCGTGACCTCGCGCAGGCGCGCCTCGACTTCGGGCAGGCCGATGTCCGGCAGAAGCGCGCGTGCCAGGGCCAACCGCTGGGCGGCATCGCTGTACGGCGTGCCGCGCAGGAAATGGGCCTGCAGTCCGCGGGCCAGACGCTGCGATTCGGTCTTGTCGGCCTCGGCCGCGCCCTGCTCGGCCTGGCGCAGCACTTCGGCCTTGGCGCGCTCCAGTTCGCCGGCCGTGAAGCCATGGCGCCGCGCGCGTTCGAGTTCCGTCAGCAGCGCGCCGAATCCGCGGGCCACGCCGTCCTCCTTCACCGATGCGCGCAGCATGAAGAAGCCCTTGGTGCGCACCATGCGCCGGTCCATGGCGAACGCGCTGCTGAACGGAGCGTCGGCCTGGCGGGACAACTCGCTGAAGCGGGCGCGCAGCATGGAATTGGCCAGTAGCCCCCTCAGTCCGTCGCGGTAGTCGCCGACCGTCGTCTCGCCCCAGGGCTCGTGCTTGATCAGCAGCGACACGCCCGAACCGGACGCTTCGGGATCGGTGGTGATCGCGAACAGCGTCTGCTCGTGGTCCGGCACTTCGGGCTGCAAGAGCGGACGGGGATCGGGGTGCGCGGGAATGCCGGCGAAGCGCTCGCGGATCGAAGCTTCGACCGCCGCGGCGTCGAAGTCGCCGACGGCGATGACTGCCATCAGGTCGGGGCGATACCAGTCGCGGTAGAAGCGGCGCAGCGTTTCGTAGGGCGCGTTGCGCAGGATTTCCGGGTCGCCGATCGTGTTGCGCTGCCCGTAGCGGGAGCCGTGGAACATCACCGGCAACTGGGCGTCGGACATGCGCTCGTCGGCGCCGCGGCCCAGGCGCCATTCCTCGATGACGACACCGCGTTCCTTGTCGATCTCCGACTCCTCGAAGCTGACGCGGTGCGCCCACTCCTCGAGGATGCGCAGCCCCGTGTCCAGCAGCTCCGGCTGGTCGGTCGGCACCTGCAGCATGTAGACGGTCTCGTTCTGGCTGGTGTAGGCGTTGACCTCGGGCCCGAACTGCATGCCGATCGACTCGAGGTAGCTCACCAGCGCCTGGCGCGGGAA
>JAIFKS010000158.1 GCA_020049465.1 bacterium
TGCCCCGGCTGCACTTTCAGGTGACGGCACAGGGCTTCGAGCACCATCGCCGATCCCTTCACGTGGCAGGCGGTGCCGCGGCACACCTGGATGCGGTGCCGCCCGGGCGCCTGGAAACGGAACTGGTTGTAGAACGTCGCCACGCCGAAGACCTTGCTGGCCGGCAGATCCAGGTGCCGCCCGATGCGCAGCATGGCGTCGCGCGAGAGGAACCCGCACGACTCCTGCACCTCCTGCAGGATGGGGATCAGGGCATCGCGCCCGGCCAGCGGCCAGTGCGCGAGCACGCCATCGACCTGATCGCGGCTCATGATTCCTCCACCGGCGCGGGCGCCAGGGTCCGCGCGAAGTAGGCGACCTTCTCCATCGAGGTCGTGATGTCCATCTCTTCCACATAGGCGTGCGCCGGCAGATGCAGCGGCGTCGGCGCGAAGTTCAGGAAGCCGCGGATCCCGGCGCCCAGCATCGACTCGGCCACTCTTTGTGCCGAGGGCGCCGGCACCGTGATCACGCCGACGGTGATGCCCTGTTCGCGCACGACCTGCGGCATCTCGGCCAGCGGCCACACGCGGCAGCGGTGGATGACGCGGCCCGACTTCTCGGGGTCGATGTCGAATGCCGCCACGATCCGCAGTTGCGGCCGCCAGATGGTGAAGTAGTCGAGCAGCGCCCGCCCCAGATTGCCCACACCGCACAGGGCGGCGGTCTGGCCCTCGGGCGCGTCCAGCGTGCCGCCGATCGCCGCGATCAGCTGCTCCACCTGGTACCCGCGCGCGGAACTGCCGGTGAAACCGATGGTCATCAGATCGCGCCGCACCTGCGCCGCTGTGTTGCGCGACATCTCCGCCAGATCGTGCGAGTAGATCTCCGGTCGTGAAGCCGACGGCAGTTCCTGCAGCAAGCGGCGGTAGACGCTGAGGCGCGCGATCTGCTTCTCGGTCAGACCGGGAAGCGCGCGCTGCTGCGTGGGCGGGTTGAGCGGCTGTTTCGGATTCATGGTTCCTCCAGTGGCCCTGCACCGCTGAGGTATCGGCTGTAGTTGTCAAACCTTTAACAATGTGATTGGAATCACAGAGAAAATCAAACTCCAAAATGGTATCGGGTGGGACGGGAACGGGCTGGAACTTTCCAGTGGTAAGCCTTGAGGTCCCGCACACGGTATACAGTTCTTGTAGTACATATATTTTACTTGCGCTTGCCATCTGTTTTCGCTATATTATCGCCATCGTTTCCACCTCGCCATCCTCCCGGAAAAGCGAGTCGCTGTGACAAACTTCACGTTGCCTGATTTCATGGCTGGACTGCCCGCCGACCAGGTCGACGCCTCGCTGCGCCAGTCCCTGATCGCCTGCGACCGCGCCCAGGAGTGCGCTGTGCTGTGGTTCGCCGAGGTCCAGCGACGGGGGCTGTACCGCGCTTTGGGGCACGCCAGCCTGTTTCTGTACGCCACGGTCGGGCTGGGTTTCTCGGACAACCGCTACTGGCTGTTCAAGCGGCTGGCCGATGATCTCGATCGCTTGCCGATATTGCGCGAAGCGGTGGCGTCCGGGGAGATCGGCTGGACCAAGGCCCGGCAGGTGGCACGGGTGGCGACTGTCGAGACCCAGGCCGCGTGGGTCGCGAAGGCGGCGGTGACCGGTCGGCGTGAGTTGGAACGGCAGGTTCGGCAGGCGCGACGGCCGGTGGCGCAGTTGCCCCTTGTTGAGTCGGTTTCGCGGCCGGTCGCCGACCCGCCGGTCACGATCAGCCTGCGCGCGGATGGTCTCCAGTTGGCTCGGTTCGAAGCCCTGGTCGAGAAGGCGCACAAGCTGGGTCTGGCCCCGGCTGGCGCCGACCGCATGGACCTGATGCTGGCCGCGCTCGAATCGCTCGTCGAGTCGCAGCCGCGCACGAACGAGTCCCGTGGCGCCGCCGTCCAGATTGTCGTCCAGCAATGCCCCGACTGCGCCGCGGCCACCGCTGTGACCAACCGGGGCGAACGAAAACTTGCGCCGGCGCAAGTCGAGGCGCTGGCCTGTGACGCGCGGGTTTCGCGAGCCGGCAAGCCGAACCGCGCCACCATCAAGCCTTCGGTGCGCGCGTCCGTGCTGGCGCGGGACCGCCACCGCTGTGTCGCGCCGGGGTGTCGGTCGACTCATTTCCTCGAAGTCCATCATGTGAAGCCGCGGCAACAGGGCGGATCGAACAAGGCGGAGAACCTGATCACGTTGTGCAGCCGATGTCATGGGTTCGTGCACGAAAGGGGCGGGGCACTTGCGCCGGCGCAAGTCCAGGATGTGCGGCAAGTCGGTCCCGTGCGGCAAGTCGGTCCCGTGCGGCAAGTCGGTCCCGCGCGACAAGTCGGTCCCGTGCGACAATGCGAGCCGGCACAGCCGCCGCGCTAACGCAGCCGCCGCTCGCGGTCCAGCACAGCGAACCGCAACTTGCTCGCACCGATTTGCGCCGGCGCAAGTCAGAGCGCTGGCCTGCGACGCGCGGGCCCAACGGGCGGGCCCAACGGGCGGGCCCAACGGGCGGGCAAGCCGCATCGCCTCGTGCAACCGGCGTCATGGATCCGCGCGCCAACAGGGCGGGGCACTTGCGCCGGCGCAAGTCCAGGCGCCCGGCCACGGCCCGCCCACCGAACCGGCGGGCAATTCCAACCGCGCAGAAAACCTGCTATAGTGGAAGTGATGCGCCTGGTGGAGCGACCGCGTCCCCGCGACTTCACCGAAGGAGAGACGCCGTGCGCCGATTCCTGAAATCCCACTGGCAGGCCATCGCTGTCGTCTCGTTCACCCTGCCCCTTATGGCCTTCATTGCCATATGTCTGGTCATCGGTTCCGGGGTGCGCGGCGCCATAGCGGACGCACAGTCGCATCATCCTGGTGAACCCATCAGCGCGCTGCTCGCGGTCGCGGCCGACGGGAACCTGGAGCCAGCCGTCCGCAATCGTGCGATCTGGGCGCTGGGTCAACTTGGACGCAGTGAAGCTGTCCCCGTTCTGAAGTCGTTGGCCGCGCCCGGTCCGTGCGATCACGAGAGAAGCCTGTGCCGGCACGAGATCGCAAAGGCCATGGCCGCGTGTTCGGGCGGAAGAAACATCGGCGCCGTGATCTGGCGCCACGGTGAGCTGGCGGCCGCGAGGTAAGGCATCGGGGCGTCACCACGAATGCGGTGAAACATTTGCGCCGGCGCAAGACCGGATCACCCGCAGCAGCCACCCCCGCAAACGAAAGCGCCATCACCCCCGCGGGCCATGGCGCCGTCGATCTCCAACCTGAACAAACAGGTCCCGTCACTCCGCCCAGGGTTCGAACGACTGGAAGAAGATGCCGTATTCCGGATCTTCGAACATGCCGCCGGCGGCCTTCCAGGCCACCAGGAAGTACATGTCGTCGCCGCGCAGCAGGCCGCGGATCCAGACATCGCCCTTGCCGAACTCCGGGTGGGCCTGGATGTCGATGCCTTCGACCACGCCGTGTTTGCCGAAATCGCGGCGGATCGGGGACTGGCGGGCCGGGATCACGCCGTAGCCGGCCATCAGTTCGCGGACTTCGGTCAGGACCCGTTCGGTGGCGTCGCGCCCCTTCAATCCGCGGGCGGCGCCCAGGCGGGCGTTGACCAGGCATCCTTCCTTTTCGGTGTTGGCGCGCTCGCAGGTGACGAACAGCACGCGGACGTCGACGTCGGTGGAGCCGTCATCGGCCAGGTTCATTTTCGTGTGCAGGCGCGCGCAACCGGTGGGAAAGGTGACGCGGAAATGGCCGTCGGTCGACGTGTGTTCGATGGGATTCAGGCTGTCGGGCAGCTCGTCCAGCTTCTGCGGGGAGCCCGTCACGACGCCTTGCGCGGACGCGGGTGCGGCAGTCGCCAGGGCCACAACGGCCAGCAAGGCCGCAGCGGCGGTCCCGCGGACGGCAAACGGACGGAAAAGGCGCTTCAGCATCATGTTCACGGCTCCAGAAGGGATTCGACCTGATCGACCAGTTCTCCGAACAGCGTGATGACGTCCTGCATGGGGCCGGGCGAAGCCAGATCCACGCCGCCCAGCCGGATCGTTTCCACGGGATAACGGCTGCACCCGGAACGCAGGATGTCCAGGTATTGTTCCCGGTCGTCCGGCCCGCCGGCCAGCACCTTGCGCGACAGGGCCACGGCCGCCGAATACGCCGTGGCGTACTGGTAGACGTAGAAGTTGTAGAAGAAATGCGGGATGCGGCTCCAGGTGAGCGGGCTGCGCAGCGGGTCGAACACCACCTCGGGGCCCCAGTACTTCACCAGCAGCTCCAGGTACAGGGCGTTGAGCGATTCGGCGGTCAGGGTCTCGCCCTGTTCGCCCAGCTGGTGGACGCGCAGTTCGAACTCGGCGAACATCGTCTGGCGGAACACCGTGTTGTTGATCTGCGACAGGTGGTAGTCCAGCAGGTAGAGCCGGCGCCGCGGGTCGGTCGTGGTGCGCAGCAGGTGGTCCATCGTCAACAGTTCGTTGAAGGTCGAGGCCACCTCGGCGGTGAAGATCGGGTAGTCGCCGTAGACGTAGGGCTGGTGGCGCGAGGCCAGCCAGGTGTGCAGCGAGTGCCCCAGTTCGTGCGCCAGCGTGAACGTGTCGCCCAGCTGGCCGCTCCAGTTCAGAAGGATGTACGGCGCCGTGTCGTACGAGCCGCTCGAATAGCCGCCGCTGCGTTTGCCGGCGTTCTCGTGCACGTCGATCCAGCCTCCGCCGATGCCGCCGCGCACCGCGTCGACATACTTCGGGCCCAGGGGGGCGAACGCTTCCAGCAGCATGCCGCAGGCGTCGTCGTAGTCGAAATTGAACTCGCCGTCGGCGAACAGCGGCGCCGCCAGGTCGTACTCGTGCAACGGATCCAGCTTCAGCACACGCTTCTTCAGCGCGGTGTAGCGATGGATGACGGCCTTGTTCGCATCCACTGTCTCGATCAGCGCGTGGAAGACCCCGGGCGGCACGCCGTCCGGGTGCAGGGCCGCTTCCAGAGCGCTGTCGTGCCGGCGCGCCTGAGCGAAGAAGACGTGGTTCTTGACGTTGGCGTCCAGGTTGGCCGCCAGCGTGTTCTTC
Source organism: bacterium (assembly GCA_020049465.1). Lineage (GTDB taxonomy): Bacteria > Krumholzibacteriota > Krumholzibacteriia > LZORAL124-64-63 > LZORAL124-64-63 > CAINDZ01. Next base: position 5,057 of record JAIFKS010000158.1, read on the forward strand.
AGGCCGCCGTAGGCGTCCAGGAAGATCTCATACGATTCCTGCCGCAGGCGGCGGTCCGGCGACTTCATGAACTTCTGGTGGCGCGCCTTGGTCAGCGTGACGCGGCGGCCCTCCTCGTCGGTCACCTCGCCCAGCTTCAGGTCCGCGTTGTCGAACGCGTTGAAGACCTGGCTGGCCCCGCGCGCCATCAGGCCGGCGCCGGCCAGCAGGGCTTCCTGCTCGGCCGGCAGCGTGTGGGCGCGACCGCGGTGGATGTTGTCGAAGAAGTGGGCGTACGTCGCCAGGCCCGGCTCGGCGGCCACCAGCGCCGCCAGGGCTTCGGGGGCGATGTCCAGGACCTCGGATTCGAACCAACTGACGGCCTCGGCGTAGTTCACCGACAGGCTGGCGGCCCGGCCCTTGCGCGCGGTGTTCTCGCCGACGCGCGTGTCCTCGTCGCTTCTCAGGTTGGCGAAGATCAGCAGGCGCTCGAGCCCCCGCCGGGCGTCGTGGATGGCGTCGATGGCGGCCAGCAGCGCGGCGCCCGAACCGGCCAGCGTCCCCTGCAGGGCCGCCAGATCCGGCAACCGGGCCTGCAACTGCGCGAAATCACGCTCCCAGGCCGGCCAGTCGGCGTAGATCAGCTCGGGCTGCCACTTGTAGCGGGCTTCGACGAGGTCGCGCTCCAGTGGCGAGCCGCCGGCGGCTTCGGTGGTGGCGTGGCGGTTCGGATGCATATCGGGATGATCCTCCGGTTGCGGCAGCGCCTTCGCGGTCGGGTTCAACCGCGCAGGATAAGACGGAAATGGCCCCTTGCCAACCACCGGGGCCACGGGGCCGGGGCAAGGGCAAGGGGCCGGAGCAGAACCGCTCAGCGCGTGCCGGCCAGGCTCAGTTCCAGGCAGTGCGTCACGTCTTCACGCAGGGCGGCCATGTTCAGCGGCTTGGCCAGGAACTTCGACGCGCCCAGATCCAGCAGGTCGGCGATGTCGCGCACACCGACCACGCCCGACATGATCAGCACCGGCATGCTGCTCAGGGCCTTGTCGTGCATGACGGAACTCACCAGCTGGCGGCCGTCCAGCAGGGGCATGGAGATGTCGGTGATCAGCAGATCGAACCCGCCGTTGCACCGCAGGACATCCATGGCGTGGATGCCGTCGCTGACGAACAACAGGTCGTGGTTCAGCGGCGCCAAGCCCTTGGCGATCGTGCGGCGCACCATGGGGTCGTCTTCGGCGATCAGGATCCGGGCCATGTTCACTCTCTTCAGCCCTAAGGGCGCTTGCGGTACAACGCCGGCATCACGTATTCGTAGGCTGTCTCGTCGCGGCCGAGCGTTTCCGAATGGCCGATGAACAAATGGCCGCCGGGAGCCGTGTGATGATGGAACTTGGACACGAGCTCCATGCGCGTACGATGGTCGAAATAGATCATGACGTTGCGGCAGAAGATGGCGTCGAACTGGCGCTTGAACGGGAAGGTCGTCGTCATGAGGTTGTGGCGACGGAAGGAGACGCCGGCGCGGATCTCGTCGTTCACGCGGACATTGCCGTCGCGCTGCTGCACGAACCAGCGGCGCTTCAGGTTCGTCGGCATCTGGTTGACGCGTTCAGCGTCGTAGACGCCGGCGATCGCCTTGCGCAGGGCCGCGGCCGAAAGATCGGTCGCCAGCAGGATCGACTTCCAGTTCGAGGCGTCGGGGCCCAGGAATTCACGCATCAGCATCATCAGCGTGTAGGGCTCTTCGCCCGTCGAACAGCCGGCGCACCAGATCCGCAGTTCCCGGCGGCCTTCGGCGCGGCGGGCCGCGGTCAGGGCCGGCAGCAGCGTGTCGGCGAAGTACTCGAAATGCGCGGGCTCGCGATTGAAGAACGTGTGGTTCGTCGTGATGCGGTTGGCCAGTTCGGCCAGACCCTCCTCCGAACTGTCGTTCTTCAGCCAGTCGAAGTATTCCTGGAACGTGCGGAAGCCGCGCTGGGTCAGCACCTTCTGCAGGCGGCCGACGACCAGGCTCTTCTTGTGGTCGCCCAGATTGATGCCGAAGCGCGCATAGACCAGGTCGCGGATCGCGTTGAATTCGCGGTCGCTGATCCGGTCGCCGGGCACATCGGTCCGGGGCGGGGCCAGGAGTGTGCTCATGCTGTTCTCGTGTTCATCAGCCGTCCACGGTCATCGTGAGACCCAGTTCATTCAGCAGCTTGAACAGCTTCTGCTTCTCGATGGGCTTGACCACGTAGCCGTCGGCCGACGCCTTGAAGGCCTGGCGCACGTTGACGTGGTCCTCAAGGGCGGTGGTCATGATGACGCGGGCGCCCTGGCCGACGTGGATGCCGCGCTCGCCCTCAAGCTGGCGGATGGCGGTCAGCGCCTCCTGCCCGCTCATGCCCGGCATCATGATGTCGAGGCAGATCAGGTCGTAGTGGTTGCCGCTGTCGAGGGCCTCGTGGACGGCCGCGACCGCCTCGTTGCCGTTGATCGCCACATCGCAGTTGCCGGATTTCTCGAGGTACCGGCACAGCAGTCGGCGGCTGATGAAATCGTCTTCCACGACCAGGATGTTCATGATGCTTCCCCGGGACTCTGCGGGCCCACCCGCGTTTGTCGGTCGCGCCATGCCTTAGGCGCCCTTCAGGTTCCGCGGAAATATCGGCCTGCATAAAGTAATCTTGAATACATTGTCCAATCGGGCGGTATGGTTGCCCGGGGAGCCCGCGGGACCTATCATGCGCTCCCCTGGAACCTTACGGAAAGGCACGAGAACATGGGTTTGCTGGGTACGTTGGTGGGCGGCAGTCTCGGTTTCATGATGTTCGGCCCCCTGGGCGCCATCCTGGGCGGAGCCATCGGCTCCAACATCGGCGAACCGACCAGCCGC
>JAIFKS010000113.1 GCA_020049465.1 bacterium
TGCCGCACCTGGAAAAGAAGTGGATCGGATCTGTTCGTCTTTCGCCGGATAACCGGTACCTGGCATACCGCACGAAGGGCCTTCTTCCTGAAGTCTGGCTGTACGATTTCACACTGCAAACCTCCCGCCGAATCACTCGGGAGGGACAGCCGATGTTCTTGTGCTGGACGCCCGACGGCAGGCACCTGACCTTCGCCTATTCGATGGAGGGGGACCCCAGTATTTTCTGGACGGCGGTGGAAGGCAGTGGCCCGGCAGAACCGGAATCGCTGGTCACCAGCGAATACATGCTGCAGCCCAGTTGCTGGTCTCCTGATGGCCGTCGGCTTTTCTTTGTGGAAAGCAATCCTGTATCGGGATCCGACATCTGGATCTACGACCGGGAGGAGCGCCGGAAGGAGCCAGTGTTGAACACCAATTACTCCGAGCAATACCCGGACATTTCGCCGGACGGCCAGTGGCTGGCCTACTGTTCCACTGAGACCGGACAAACCGAGGTGTACGTCGCGTCGATGTCCACCCCGTCCCAAGGAACGGCCATTACGAGCACCGGCGGGGCGGCGCCGCTATGGGCGCCGGACAATCGAGCCATCTATTATTGGAACCTGGACTGGTCCGCAATCATGGCGATTGACATCACGCTTGAGCCGCGCATCGACATCGGGGTACCGTGTCAGTTGTTCGAGCTTTCTACTCCGAGTCCGAAAACGTCGTGGGTCAGAGGGTATGATGTTTCTCGCGACGGCACCAGATTCCTGATCCCCGGCCGTGGGCAGACCAAGCCGGTCGAGGTGACACGGCTGAATCTGGTTCAGAACTGGTTTGAAGAAATCGAACGCCGATGTCCGTCGGACCGGTGAACGTCAGGCTGTGGTTCCCGATGGTCCATCCGGCGGGTTGTCCCTCCCGGCAATTCCATAGAGCAAGAGATCGCACCGTTCGGAAGGACGGGCTGCCGGTCGGCTACGGCGGCACCGCGCAAGACGGCCTGTGGCGCGTGGATAAGGTGGTCCAACCCAACATCAACTCGGCTCCCCACAACGCGCACGTTGGCTCTTATGTTGATTGCTGGGCCACGGACGGGCCGGGAGTGCGGCAGGAACACGGCCCGCACCTGTGGGCACTGAGGGGCGATGCAGGGGTGGTTCGTACACTGGCACTCAGGGCCTACCAATTAGAGAGATCCCCCTTCCGGATCGGGAGGGGGATTTTTCTGTCTGGGGGAAGGGCAAGGAGCCGCATCGCAGGATCATGAATTGAGTTTTGGGGAGCCACAACCGAACGAACCAGGCTTCTTGCGCAGGTCATCGGCTTGACCGTGGCCTGTCCCATGAGCCAGGACAACCCGGAAGGCTGCCAGCTGTGCACTGTGCGGATGGGCAGCTTCCTGCAGCGCGTCGAGTGGGCCAACGGCCTGTCGGGCGATGAGCTATGTCACCTTGTGGGACGTCACCTGGCCTGCGGGCGCAAAGGAGGTGATTGACCGGAGTTGGCGGTCGGAGGCTTCAGTGCTCCTGCCGGGGCTGCCGAGGCAGCGTGACGGCGAAGACAGTGCCCATCCCAGGGGCGGACCGAAACGACACTCGCCCACCGAGGTACTTCTCCGTCAACAGCTTGATCGAATAGGTGCCGATGCCGCGATCACGTCCCTTCGTCGAGAACGATCGCTGGAACATTTGCAACTGGATCTCGCGGGGGAGCACCGCATCGTTCAGGCAGCTGAACGTGACCTCCGTGTCATCGGCCAAGCACTCGAGCCTTACGGCGCCGTCGCGAGCCGTCGCTTCGAGGGCGTTCTTGAGCAGGTTGATGATGACGCGGGAGATAAGCGCCTCGTCGCTGACGAACCGGCAGTCCGTGGAATGCGGCTCGATGAAGATCCGCTTGCCCCGCGCTACTTCGTGATTGCGAAACCCGTGGACAAGGGCCTCCAGGAACGCGACCGAGTCCACCGGCGCCAGTTGGACGGCCAGCGTGCGGTTCTCGGCGCCGATGAGCACGCGCTGGCTCTTGATCTCCTGGACCAGCGTGTCCGAAGCGATCGCGAGGTCCCCCTTGACCTCGTCGAACAGCAGGTCGCCGGTGCACAGCATCTCGGTCATCGAGTTGATGCTCCCGGCCGTATTCATGATGTCGTGGAAGAACACGCGCTCCAGCACCTGGCGGCGCTTCTCGTCGGCGATGTCGGTGGCCACGAGCAGAACAAGGCCCTGCTCGTCCCAGAGAAACGGCGTGGCCGACATGCGCAGGTCCAGAGCCTCGGCGCCGGAGCACGCCGTGCGGCTGACCCGGAACTCCCGTTCGGCTTTGTGCCCGTCAACACCCTGTAGGATCGCTTGAGCCGAGCCGCAGTTACGGCACGCTTCGGCCGTACCGCAGCCCGATGGCGCGCTTGCGGCCACGTCGCACGCCAGCATCTCGCCCGGGCGCATACCCAGCAGGGAGGCGTGGCCGAGCGATGACCCCAGAGCCCTGACCGCCGCATTGCCGAAGACGACCTGGCGTTGCCGGTTGAGGATCATGACCTGCTGGGGCATGGCGTCCAGCACGCTCGTGAGGATCGTTGACGAGGTGATGGAGCGATGGGATGCCTGCAGTTCGTCCCCTGAGGCTCGCTCCGCCGGAGCGAATTCCGTCGTCAATGCGCAGACCATGTGCGCGGCCTCCTGCCGGTTCATTGGGCGTTCACCATATATCGACAGAAATTCATGGGAAGTAAGCGGGAAAGCGCGGGGCAAACGGGGGCGATCGTGTCGCGATCGCACCGTTCGGTACGGCCGACCGCCGCTTCGCGACCTCGCGCCTCCCTCCCTACTCCCGATCCAGCGTCACCCGCACCTTGGCGGCCAGCTCGTTGATGGAGAACGGCTTCTGGATGAACGATACGTCGGCGTCGAGCATGCCGTGGCGGCCGATGGCGCCGGCCGTGTATCCCGACATGAAGAGGCTCTTGAGGTGCGGATTGGCGGCCAGAATGTTCTTCGCCAAATCCCGGCCGTTCATCTCGGGCATGATTATGTCGGTCAGCAGCAGGTGAATCGGCCCCGGATGTCGGGTGGCGAGGTGGATGGCTTCGCTCGGTGTCTGCGCGGCCAGGACGGTGTAGCCCTGCCGTTCGAGTATCGTCGTCGTCAGCTCCAGGATGGCCGGCTCGTCTTCGACCAGGAGAACCGTCTCCTGGCCGCGAGCCGCCGCTGCTGCGCCGTTGGTCCCCGCCTGCTCTGCATTCCCCGCATGCCGCGGCAGATAGATCGAGAACCTCGACCCCTCGCCCGGCTCGCTGTAGACATTGATGAAGCCGTTGTTCTGCTTGACGATGCCGTACACCGTGGCGAGCCCCAGTCCAGTACCCTTTCCCAGTTGTTTCGTCGTGAAGAACGGCTCGAACAGGTGTGACAGCGTGTCCTTGTCCATGCCGCAGCCGTCATCGCTCACGTCCAGACGCACATACTCCCCGGGCACAAAGCCCCGGTGCTCGGCGCAGTAGCTCTCGTCGAAGGTCGTGTTCCCCGTCTCGAGCGTGACCTTGCCCACGTCGGAGAGGGCGTCCCGGGCGTTGACCAGCAGGTTGGTCAGGATCTGGTCGATCTGGGACGGGTCCATCTTGACGGACCAGAGATCCGCTGCCGGATGCCACTTGAGATCGATGTCCTCGCCGATCAACGGCCGCAGCAGCGTGAGCAGGCCTTGCACCATCTCGTTCAGGTCGAGCGCTTTCGGCATGATGGCCTGCTGGCGGGCAAAGGCGAGCAGTTGGCGGGTCAGGTCGGCCGAGCGCGTGGCCGCCTGGAATATCTTCATCAGGTTGACATGGAGCGGCTGCCCTGGGCTCACCTGCTCCAGCGCCAATTCCGTATGCCCGAGGATCACGCTCAGCATGTTGTTGAAGTCGTGGGCGACTCCGCCCGCCAACTGTCCTACCGATTCCATTTTCCGCGCCTGCTGGAGCTGGGTTTCGAGCACCGCCTTCTCCGCCTCGGTCTGCCTGCGGGCGGTGATGTCCAAAATGATGCCGTGCCACAGGGTGCCGCCATCCTCTGTGCGCTCGGGGTGGGCCTGAGACCAGCGCCAGCGCAGGCCTTGCCGCGGCAGAACGACCCTGAATTCGCAATAGAACGTCTGCAAGGTGCGAGCGGATTCCCCGATGGCGTTGGCCACGTCGTCGTAGTCGTCCGGGTGCAACCGCCCGAACACCGGAGTGGCATCTTCGCGCACTTCTTCCGGGGTCACTTCATAGATGTCATTCATCCCCGGGCTTGAATAGGGAAACGCTGAGCGCCCATCCGGATACAATCGGTACTGGTAGATCACGCCGGGTACCAGGCGGGCGAGGTTCTCGAGCAGGGACTGACTCTGCGCCAGTTGCTGATCTGCCTTGGACGGCTCGTGCATGTTCCCTCTTCCCTGCCGCGCCAAATGGCGGACGCCAAGATACGTCAACAGGGCAGATTGGCCCCGTCGCGCGCCGATTATGACTCGCGCCGACCCGGTGTCAAGCGCCTCTCAATCACTCAATCGGACAGGAGATCGCATCGTTCGATGGGGTTGGCCGCCGTGTCGCGACGGACTCGACCCGCTGGTTGCATGACGCGCGGGCCCATTGAGTCCGATTAACCAGATAGAAATGGTCTTGAAATCAGGTCCCCGATCGGTCACACTCACGGATACACGGCGCCGGCGCCGCCACCGTGTTCACCAACGGCAACCCGGCGCCCGGGGCGCGTCTGTGGGACAACGTCAACGATGCGGGTTCGGCAACGCTGACGCAGACCTTCAACTGCGGCGGCACAGGCGACGGCTTGTGCTTCCTTTCGCTCGAGTATATCGCCGACACGACCTATGGGTCGAACATGGCCGTGACCGTCACGCTCGACAACGTCGTGATGTACAGCGCCAACCACAACGGCGGGGTCACCGCGTTCACGCCGGTGGAATTCTCGGTGCCCTGCGGCCAGCACACCCTGGGGATCTCGGCGGCCAGCACCAGCACCTCGTTATTCTCCAACTGGATGATGGTCGTGGACAACGACACGGCATCCTGTATCCCGCCGGTGTCCGCCGACGGCAGCACCTGGAGCAGCCTCAAGGCGACCTATCGGTAGGGCCGCGCGACCCTGCTGCGCCGCGCTTCGGTACGCATCATCAGGGAGAAGACGCCAGGTCACGCTTGGCGCAAGAACCTGGCGCAAGAACCTGGCGCAAGAACCTGGCGCAAGAACCTGGCGCAAGAACCTGGCCGCAAGAACCTGGCGCAAGAACCTGGCGCAAGAAGGATGATCTTGAGCATCCGGGTATGCTATTGTCCCCGCATGGCAATCGCAACGGGCGCAAGGCCGACGGAGCCTTTCGGAAGGCACAGGCATAACCGATCCCCAATTCTCCCGCCCGATCGCCCGGCCAAGCCCGAAAGTACCGGGGGCTACCGCGATGAAGAGACAACAATATTGCGATCTCGTGAAAGAGCGGAAGCAATGCCGCGCGTGCGACGGCCTGTTGAATCCAGGATCACCGGAGCTCGCCGATTGCGATTCACTCGAAATCGGACCATGGAGCATTATCCACGGGGACCTTGACGCTCCACTGATGATCGTCGGCCAGGACTGGGGAGACACGCGGGCTTTTCAAGCACAGCGGGGTCTCGACGATCTGCACAATCCCGTTCTGTGCACGTTGGAAAAGCTGCTGGTGGCGGCGGGCTTCGACGTTCAGATGGATGGTTACGGACAAGGACCGCGTGGGCTGTTTCTGACAAACGCAGTTCTCTGCTTGAGAAAAGCAGATGCGCAGCCGCGGTTCAAGGATTGCTGGTTCCTCAATTGCGGGGAACGATTCCTGAGACCGCAAATTGATCTGGTTGCCCCCCGCGTCGTGGCAACGCTGGGGCAACGCGCCCATGAATCGGTCCTGCGCGCATACGGATTGCAGCCGGGACGTTTTCGCGATGCCGTGGAATTGCAGGATGGCTCCGAACTTCCGAACGGCATTCGGCTCTTTGCCATGTATCATTGCGGGAACCTTGTTACCAACACGCGGCGCAGTTACGAGGAGCAGGTAGCGGATTGGCGGCGCATCCGGAGCCGATTGGATACGTGTGGTATTGGCTGGCAGCGATCGCCCTTGGAATCGTTCGTCGATCCGGGAACCGGGTGGGCTGTAACGCGACAAAGACGGATCAATCCGGTGTCCCATGCCGAATTGATGTGTGAGACCATCACCGATCCGCTCTCCGGGGAGACCAGCACGTCGATCGGGCTGAGTCAGAAGCCGCGCGATGTCGCAACGTGGGTGCGTGAGATCGGGAATTGGAAGGCGGGAGCCGCTGAAGCCGCTCGAGAGCAGACTGAAAACCTGCACCGCCTGTATCCTGAACTTGCTGCCGGAGCTGATGTACCCCACGGCCCGCTGGGATTGCTGAAGCTGCGATTTGCGGAGTCCTTCGCCGCCTGGTCCATCGGACTGCCCGATGATGATGTCGTCTGCCGCCGCCGCGGTTCCATCTCCGTTGCCGGCTGGTCGATCAGTTACCTGTTCGGCAGCGACGAAAAGGGCGAATACCTCGACTACTACTCCCAGCACCGGATGACGAGTGACAGCCACATGCGGCTGTACGCCGACGGGCGCGTCGAGGGGCTGCCGGCTATGCAGGACCTGCGCCTCTGCAGTGAGGACCCGGTCGAGGACGAGCGACTCAAGGCGGAATACTTTGACCACAATCACCGGATTGGCGAGATGCTCCGTGAGAAGGGCTTTTGAGAAACTTGGCACGTCGTACGGATCTTGAGCGTCTGGCGGACATGCTGGAGAAGCGATCCGGCCACCAGGCATCGGGCGGCCGGGAATGGATTGCCGTGGGGGAGCGAGGGCGGTTGTCGCGAACATTCGGGTATGCTATGGTCGGCCCACGGTAACCGCAACGGGCGCAATGCCGACGGAATTTTGCGGGCCACAGGATGGTGGCTCGGATTGCCTCTCCCCCGGACGATGCAATGCGTACCACGTTCTGGCTTCTGATCTTCTCGCTGTCCCTGATCGTTGGGGGAGTTGTCCTGGGCTCCTGCTACCACACCGTGTTCTGGATCCTGCTGTTCGGCGGGGTCTTCCTCGCTGCCGTCATCATGCTGGACCTGTGGACGATCGTGTCCATGGAGATCCAGCTCAAACAGAAGGATCGTCGATTGCGGATGGATCATATCGCGAACCTCGGCCTCGACGATCAGGCGGCCCGGCCGCTGCCGCCGGCTCTTCCTTCGCCGGTACCGCCGCCAGCCTAGGCGGCGAGCGCAAAATGAAGGAATCTGAACATCGGGATCTGCTATGCTCACCTCATCGTAACCGCAACGGGCGCAAGGCCGACGTCATTCTCGGGAGGGACCGGCGGGATGGGGCGCAACCGGAATGGCGATCGATGACCAGCGGATTCATGGCGGCTCGCCATTCTGCGCTCGCCTGCACGGCACTTTGTGTCTTGTTGATCACCGCGATGTGCGGCGCCAGGGCTTCCGCCGACTGGGTGCAGATCGAGACGACGGCCGAAAGCGGCCATCTCCAGGCTGCGTGGGGTTCGGATATCGCCGACGTGAACGAAGCGAGCTGGTCCGGGCTCGGCACGGGGGTGGATTATACCGTGGAAGCGCTGGCCGTGGACCGGAATGGCCGCCTCTACGCCGGGGGCTCGTTCGAGTTCGCCGGCGGGGTAACCGTCAACCAGGTGGCCATGTGGGACGGTCTCCAATGGTCGGCGCTCGGCTCGGGCATGGTCGAACGGGTCTTCGCGCTTGCCGTGGCCGCGAACGGCGACATCTATGCCGGGGGTGCCTTCTGGGAAGCCGGCGGCGTGACCGCAGCCCACATCGCCCGGTGGGACGGGACATCCTGGTCCGCACTGGGCCCGGGGCTGGACGGCTGGGTGTACGCCTTGGCCGTCGATCAGAATGGCCACCTCTATGCCGCAGGCGATTTCTCCCACTCCGGCAGCACGTGGGTTCACGGCGTCGCCAGATGGGACGGGACAACCTGGTCCGCGCTCGGTTCGGGACTGGGCGGCGCCTATGAAAGCAATAGCGGCTACGCCCTGGCCGTGGACGACAGCGGCATCTACGTCGGGGGCTACTTCACCACAGCCGGCGGCCTGCCGGCGTCCCGCATTGCCAGATGGGACGGGTCCGCCTGGTCGGCGCTCGGCGTGGGCACGAATTCGGGCGTGGAGGCCCTGGCCGTGGATGCGAACGGCAACCTCTACGCCGGGGGCTACTTCACGACAGCCGGCGGCATCCCGGCCGCCCGCGTCGCCAAGTGGGATGGAACGACCTGGTCGGCACTCGGCACGGGAACGCACGGCGGATATTTCGCGCTGGCGGTGGACGAACACGGGAATCTCCACACCGGCACCGCCAGATGGGATGGGTCCACCTGGTCGAACCTCGGCTCAGGTCTGGATGGCTCGGTGCGTGCCCTGTCCCTGAGAGGAAGCGCCGACCTCTTTGTCGGCGGCTCTTTCTCCACCGCCGGTGGCACGCCTGCCGCAAACGTTGCCCTGTGGCATGAACCCACGCCCAGTCCCGTCCCGCTGGACGGCACCGCGCGCGCCGGCGTGACGTTGTTCGACGCCGCCCCGAACCCGTTCAATCCGCAGACCACGCTGCGTTTCGATCTCCACAACGCCGCGCTGGCCCGGTTGGCCATCTATGACCTGCGCGGACGGCTCGTTCGCTCGCTGGTGGATGAGTATCTTTCGCCGGGTGTGCACGAGACGACATGGAACGGACGGGATGACAAGGGTGCGCAGGTTGCGTCAGGGACGTATCTGGCGCGGATCGACGCCGGTGCGCAGCAGGCAACGACATTTCTGACGTTGATCAGGTGAGTCGGCGTCGATAGTCAGTTCAATTGCCTGCCGATAACCCCGGCCACGAAATTCGGCCCCTCGCCGATTGAAGCGATGCTGCGAATCTTCTCTTTCACCACCTCGACCTGCCCCATGGCCTCGGCGGCCTTCAGCGTCGGGGAATAGGCAGCCCAGACATCGAGGCCGGTGATCTCGTACCCGTAGCCGCTGGCGATCCAGTGCAGCGCCGCCAGGCCGGCCCCGACGGCGAAGGCCGGATCGGACTCGGCGTAGTCCCGTGCCGCCCGGGCCAGGGTTCTCGGATCACATGGACTGGTGACCGCCAGTCCCAGCGCCACGTCGCGGAACCCGGCGTCCTTGGCTGCGGCGAACCACTTCCCCTCCTGTCCCGGCGTGCTGGCCACCAGGTCGGCCAGGATGTCCTGCGGCGGCAGGTGGGGGTACTTCCGGGTCAGGGCTCGAAACGTCGCCAGGTGCGTGGTGGTGCGGTTGGCCTCGAGCCCGTAGCGGCGGTAGGCCTCATCTGCCTTGCCGGCGTCGATGAGGATGCCTTCGCAGATCCTTGCCAGGTCGCTCGCGTGCGTCCAGGGGTTGCGCAAGGACTCGGCATGCCGGATGGCATCGTCGGCGCGGCCAAGGGCTGACAAGGCGAGCACGCCCCACCGCTGGTAGGGCCAGAAGCGGCGAGTGTCGAGTTCCAGGAGGCTCAGCAGTTCAGCCTGACGCCCGGCGGCGTGCAGGGCACTGAGGCAGGCCGAAGTGCCGTGGAAGTGGCCGCGGTGCGCCCGGTCCTTTGCCCACATTTCCTTGACCACCCACACGAGCCGGTCCGCCCAGGCTGAGGCCACCTCAGGTGAGCCGCACAACGTCCCCCAGTGGTCGTCCAGCGATTCGATGTAGGGGATTTCGTCAGCGGCATGGGCCTCCCACAGACGCTCGAGCCACTTCTGGCGGATCGGCGGCGTGGCCTCGGCACCCGCGATGATCGGCACGAGTTCGGCGATGGCTCTGTTGACGGCCGAGCCGATGGCGCCGGACGAACTATCCACGTGGCTGAGAGCGGGGGAGACGCGTTCCAGAAACAGGACCGCACCCTCGGCACCGAGGACGGGGTCCGTCCTGGCCACCTTCTTGATCTCGGCCACCGCCTGCTTGACGCGTTGGATGGCGGGTTGGGATTTCCAGCCGAAGGAGTCGCGGCGGAAGCGGGCGCGGAACTCCCATTTGTGTGCCGGTGGCTTGGTCATGAGGCGCTCCGCACGGCGCGCTCGATTCCCTCACAGCCCAGGACATGGAGCAGGGACTCGACAAAGGCGGTCTTGCCGCTCCTGTCGAAGCCGGAAATGTGGATGATGGCGCGTTGCCTCACGGACCGCTCTCAGGGGTTGGTGCTGGTGGGCGCAATGGAGCGCGACCGGGTCCCATGACGGGACAGAATACTGCGGGCATCGGTGCCGGCACAAGCGCCGGCAGACTGTGCGGTCCCGTGCCGGGGGGTGTCGAAGAAGCCGGCCGACACATCTGCGCGACGCCGCACGATGCCGACCACCGGCAATATCTTCCCGGCGATCAGGGCCCCAGGTACGAGCCATCGCTTCCAACGTTCGATTTCTGGAACTTTTCAATTTCTGGAATTGAGAGTCGCGATCCACAATTCGCGCCCTGTGCTTCCATTTGGCCTCCTTGGCGGCGTCGCCCATGCACGACCCGCCTTGTCCCATTGTGAATGCCCATCCTTCTGGCCTCCGAATTGCCCGTCAGCACCGCCTGATGTTATCGCCAGCGTTCGCTATGACCGCCACGAAAGGAACTCCGGACCATGCAATCTCTAGCTACCGCGGGTGCCACGCACGCCGCCGGCCGGTCCGCAGTTGGATGGTGGAGCACGTTCCTGGTCCTGCTGGTGTCGGTCTCGGCATTCGGACAGTCCGCCACCGCCGATGATGCCCGCTGGGACCACCGCTTCGTCTTCCCGGGCACCGACGGCGCCATCACCGCCATGGTCTTCACGGCCGACGGCGACATGATCGTCGGCGGCGGCTTCACCACCATCGCGGGCCTGCCCGCCGCGGGCATCGCCCGCTGGGATGGATCCGGCTGGTCGACCCTTGGTGAAGGCCTGAACGGGGCCGTGCAGGCTCTGGCTCTCGACGGTTCCGGACGGCTCTATGCCGGCGGTGAATTCACGATCGCCGGCGGCGTCGAAGCTTCCCACGTTGCCTGCTGGGACGGCACGACCTGGACCGCGCTGGGTGCCGGTACCGACGAACGTGTCTGCTCGCTCGCGGTGGACGCCAACGGCGACCTCTATGCCGGTGGCTGGTTCGCCAACGCCGGTGGCGTTGAGGCTTCCTGCGTGGCCCGCTGGAACGCTTCGACGTGGTCCGCGCTCGGCGCGGGCGTCTCGGGTTCTGTGGAGGCCCTGTGTGTGGAGCCCGACGGCCGCATCTGCGCCGGCGGCTGGTTCAGCACGGCCGGTGGCGCCGCAGCCTCCCATATCGCCCGCTGGGATGGGCTCACCTGGACGACGCTCGGCACGGGGCTGAGCGGCGGCGGCGTGCGCGCCCTCGCCACCGACGGTTCCGGCCTGCTCTATGCCGGCGGCGATTTCCTGAGCTCCGGCTTCGTCGGTCTGTCCCATGTCGCGGCCTGGAACGGCAGCGCGTGGACGGCGCTGGGCGAGGGAACGGATGGGTCGATCGCGAGGCTGATCGTCGACGACAACGGCCACCTCATTGCCGGCGGTTGGTTCACCACCGCCGGCGGATCCGCGGCCTCCGGGCTGGCCCGCTGGGATGGCGCAAGCTGGTCGCCGCTGGGCACGCGCCTGGGCGGCCCGGTGATGGCCCTGGCCTGCGCCGAAGACGGCAGCCTGCATGCGGGCGGCGTCGCGGCCATCGATGGCGGCGCTTTGAAGAATGAGATCGCCGCCTGGGACGGCGCCGATTGGGTTCTGCTGGACGGCGCTCCGGAACCGCAGCCGCAGGGCCTAGGCAGCGAGGTCATCGCCCTGGCGGCGGACCCTTCAGGGCACGTCTTCGTCGGCGGCTATTTCGGATTCGCCGGCGATGTCGTGGCCACCGCGCTCGCCGACTGGGACGGCGCCGGCTGGTCGACGCTGGGGTGGGGCTCCAGGTCCGGCCTCTTCGGTCTGGCCGCCGACGGCCAGGGCCGCTTGTACGCGGGCGGCATGTTCACCGATGTCGGCGGCGTTTCCGCAGCCAACGTGGCCGTCTGGAACGGCGCGGAGTGGTCGGCCCTGGGAGCGGGCATTGCCGAAAGCGTCGAGGCTCTGGCCGTCGCCAGCGGCGGCGATCTGATTGCGGCGGGCAGCTTCGAGTCCGTCGATGGTTCCGCCGCTTCCCGCATTTACCGTTGGGACGGCGCGGTGTGGTCGATGCTGGGCACGGGAATGAACGGCCCCGTCTGGGCCCTGGCCTGCGATGACTTCGGCAACGTGTACGCGGGCGGCGATTTCAGCGAAGCCGATGGCGTCGCCGCTTCCCGCATCGCCCGGTGGGACGGCGCGGCCTGGCGCGCGCTGGGTTCCGGCGTGAACGGCCTGGTGCGTACATTGGCTGTCGACGGCGCCGGCAACCTCTATGCGGGCGGCTGGTTCACCACCGCCGGCGGCGTTGCGGTCTCCGCCGTCGCCAGGTGGGACGGCGCGGCCTGGTCCGCCCTGGGCGCGGGCCTCGACAACTACGTCCATGCGCTCGCCGTCGATGACGAAGGCATGCTTTACGCCGGTGGCCGCTTCGCATCCGCAGGCGGCATGGCGGCGTCCCGCCTGGCCCGCTGGGACGGCGTCGCCTGGTCTGCGCTCGGCTCGGGCGTGGATGACGACGTGAACGCCCTGGCCGTGGACACGCACGGCGACCTCCATGTCGGCGGCCGGTTCCGCCTGGCCGGCGGCACGCTCTCGAGCAACTACGCCATCTGGCACGCGCCGACGGCCTCGTTCGTGGAGTCCGGCACCGACCAGCGGCGCGCGGCGCAGTTCGGCGCCGCCGTTCCGAATCCGTTCAATCCCGCGACCGTGCTGTCGTTCGTCATCCCCGCCGACGGTCCGGTACGCCTGACGGTCCACGACCTGCGCGGCCGGTTGGTCCGCACGCTGGTGGCCGCCGACCTGGTTGCCGGCGACCACCACGCGACGTGGGACGG
>JAIFKS010000089.1 GCA_020049465.1 bacterium
TGCGAACAACGCCCTCGGCGGCGGCGGCGTCTCGATGGTCACGCTGTGCTACCTGCGGCGCTACCTGGCCTTCCTGGCCGACCTGCTGGACGGCAGTCCGGTCGAAAGCCTGCCCATGTCGACGGAAGTGGCCGACTGGTTCCACGGGCTGGACGCCATCCTGTCGGAGGAACTCGGCGTCCTGGCGACCGCCGAGGTGGGCCCGCGGGACCGCAAGAGACTGATGGATCGCCTGGGCGGCGCCTTCTCGACCTACCGTGACGTGGTCTATGCCGGCGGGTTTTCCGGTCGCTCCGACGTGGACGTCGCGCAGGTGGCGGCCATGTGCCGCACGGCGCTGGTGTGGGTTGACCACGGCATCGCCGCGAACCGGCGCGAGGACGGGCTCTACCACGCCTACAACCTGCTCGAGCTCGACGACACGGGAACGACCGCCCGCGTGGGACGGCTGCAGGAGATGCTCGAGGGCCAGGTCGCCGTGCTGAGCGCCGGCGTGCTCAATGCCGAGCAGAGCCTGGACATCCTGCAGCGCCTGTTCGCCAGCGATCTCTATCGGCCCGACCAGCGCAGTTTCCTGCTCTACCCCGAACGCGAGCTGCCGTGCTTCCTGGCGAAGAACAACGTCTCGATCGACGCGGCGCTGTCGGTGTCCCTCCTTCGCGACCTGATGGCCGAAGGCGAGACGACGATCATCGCCCGTGACGCGGACGGCGTCGTGCGCTTCGCCGGCGACCTCGGCAACGCGCGCGCCCTGTCGTCGGCGCTCGACGCGCTTGGCGCCCGCCCCTATTGGGCCGACGCCGTGGCGACGGACCGCGGCGCCGTGCTGGCCCTGTACGAATCGGTCTTCCGCCACAAGGCCTACACCGGTCGCTCCGGCGCCATGTACGGCTACGAGGGCCTCGGCTGCATCTACTGGCACATGGTGGCCAAGCTGCTGCTCGCGTCGCAGGAAGTCCTGCTCCGCGCCGGGCGCGACGGTGTCCGCGCGCACCTGCAGGCGGATCTCGCGGCGATGTACTTCCGCATCCGCGGCGGCCTCGGCTACGAGAAATCAGTGACCGAGTACGGCGCGTTCCCGACGGACCCCTACTCCCACACGCCCCCCGACGGCGGGGCCCGGCAACCCGGCATGACCGGGCAGGTGAAGGAGGAGATCCTCACCCGTTTCGGCGAGCTCGGCGTGCGGGCCGAGGGCGGACGCGTGCATTTCCAGCCGATCCTGCTGCGCAGCGACGAGTTCCTGGAAAAGCCCGCTGTCTTCCGGTGCTACGACATCGAAGGGCGGGAGTTGCCGGTCGTCTACCGGCGTGGCGCCGGCCCGGCCCGGATCAGGATCGCTTTCGCCGACGGGACCTCGGACGAACAGCCCGGCGACACGCTCAATGCCCAGGTGAGCGCCGAACTCCTGGCGCGCACCGGCCGGATCCGGCATCTCGAGGTGGGTATTCCCGAGCAGACCCTGCTCCTGCCCAACCGGCACATCCACCGGATCGACGGTCAGGAGCCTGCCGATCGGAGTCGTTGATGCGCGCGAGGAGGATCGCGATCGGTTGCGCCGCTGGTCTGGTCATCGCCGGGCTGGCCGGCAGCCGCGCCGCCGCGCAGTGCATCCTGGCCAACCCCAGCTTCGAGATGATCGGCACCAGCGGCCTCGTCTTCCGCGGCTGGAACCAGTTCGGAACGGTGGGATCGACGACCATCGCCTCGCATGGCTTCAAGGCGGCACGGGTCACCGGACCGGACGCCGGGGGCTGGGATGTCTCCGCCTTCTGGCAACCGCGGACCTGCAGCCCCGGCGAACGCTGGTCGATCACCGGCCGCGTGCGCCATCCCGCCTCGCAGCCCCTCACCGGACAGAACGTCGCCATCGTCAACGTCGAGTGGCGCGACAGCGCGGGCGTCCTGCTCGACTACACATCGTTCAACGTGGCCACCGCCGCCTCGCCCACGGACCGGTACCTGGACTTCGACCTGACCAGCCCCCCCGCGCCGACGGGCACGGCCACGGCGCGCCTGCTGCTCGGCGTGCTGCAGGCCCCCGGCAGCGCCGTCCCCGAGGCCTGGTACGACCAGGTCACCTTCACCAGCCTCGCCTCGCCCACGCAGGACGAGCTGCAATGGGGCGATTTCCCGGGCGGCCGCACCCTGTCCTTCAGCGGCCGTGAATGGCGCGTGAAGGGCCCCGGCTGGTACGGCCCCGGCTTCAACTACTTCACCGACGCCGCCGACCGCGTCCGGGTGGACGGCAACGGCTGGCTGCACCTGACGCTGATGAATTCCGGCGGCACCTGGGGCGCCACCGAGGTGGTCACGGCCGGGGCGCTCGGCTACGGCGACTACATCCTGACGACCGAAGGCGACCTGGACCGGATCGATCCGCAGTCGGTGCTGGGCATCTTCCTCT
Source organism: bacterium (assembly GCA_020049465.1). Taxonomy (GTDB): domain Bacteria; phylum Krumholzibacteriota; class Krumholzibacteriia; order LZORAL124-64-63; family LZORAL124-64-63; genus CAINDZ01. The sequence continues at coordinate 2,408 of JAIFKS010000089.1, forward strand.
GGGAGTACGGCCCGTGCTACGACGGCGGCACCCTGTGGTGGAACCCGTACAACGAGATCGACATCGAGTACGGCCGCTGGGGCGACCCGTCCGGCGACATCGCCCAGTTCGTGGCGCAGCCCTACGATGACAGCGGCAACATCACGCGCTTCGACCCCTCTTTCAGCGCCGGCGAAGTCGTCAGCCACGCCATGCGCTGGCTGTCCGACAGGGTCGAGTTCCGCGTCTGGCGCGGCGGCCCCGCCGATGAATCGCCGGCGAACCTGGTCGCCTCCTGGACCTACACGGGCCCGCACATCCCCCGCCCGGAGCAGCCCCGCCTGCACCTGAACTTCTGGAAACTGAACGGCACGCCGGCAGAGAACCAGGAGATCGTGTTCCGGAGCTTCCGCTTCTACCCCGGGACCGCGGTCGCCGCCGTCGACGACGGCAGCGCGCGCGGGATCCCCGCCGCTCCTGCCGGCCGCCTGTTCCCCGCCACCCCGAATCCGTTCAACCCGCGGACCACGTTGCGCTTCGAACTGGACCACGACGACGTCGTCCAGCTCGAGGTGTTCGACCTCGAGGGTCGCCGTGTGCGGACGCTTTTCAGCGGCAAGCTGGACGCGGGCGGACACACCGCGGAGTGGAACGGGTGCGATGATCGTGGGGCGGGCGTGGCGTCGGGCGTCTATCTGGTGCAGTTGAAGGGAAGCCGCTTCGCGGAGACGATGCAGGCGACGTTGCTGCGCTGATCGGGCGTGTCGAGGATTGGGCTCCGGGGTCGCCGAAGGGCGAGGTTCCGTTCCAGCCCCACCGACCGGCGGCGCCGCACTTGCGCCGGCGCAAGTCGACCAAGTTCAAGGCGGTCCAGACAGCGTCGACCCGGGCGCCGCGATACCCGCCGCATCAAACAGGAAGGGCCGCCTCCCTCACGGAAGACGGCCCTTGTCGGATCAATCCGGACTAGCGGAACAGCGCCTTGACGCCGCCGAAAGTGGACTCTTCGGTCGACACCGCGATGTACGGAGCGACGACAGCCGTGCCGTACGACGCACGGTCCGTGACCCACACGCAGGCGCCGATCACTTCGAAGCCATACTGGACATGGCGCGCCGGGTCGTTCACCAGGTTCTGCGTCACGGAGAAAGTGCCGGAGGCCGGCAGGACGACGGTCGTCGTGACGAACGAGGAGAAGTCAGGCGCGAAGTCCTTGATGAACGCCATCGCCACGTGGGAGGACGTCAGCGTGTTCGACAGCACCTCGCCGTTGAAGGTCAGCGTCTGTCCCGCGAGGGGGCCGTCCACCTGGGCGTAGCAGTTGGCGTGCATGATCTTCTGGCCAACGCTGCCGGGGCCGCCGCTGGGCAGGTACCAATACGGAGCCGGGTCATCGATCGAGTTGGGCCCGAGCTCCAGGTTGGAACCCGAGTACACCGCCGTCAGGGCAGGAAGGCCCCAGCCGCTGCCCCAGATGAAGGCGTCGCCGAGGTCGTGCACGTTCATGTAGCCGTTGACGATGGCCGCGGGATCGACCGTAACGGTCGCCGCGAATGCGGTGCCTGCGAACAGGACGCAGGCCAACAAGGCAATGATCGCCTTAACACTGATGCGCATGTTGTGAGCCTTTCGTTGTGGGACGCGGTTGGTCAACTCCAGCGGAACATCCGCCGCTGCGCGCCGAAACACGCGGAGTACTTGTCCCCGTCCAAGCATTCTAAACTATGTTCGGTAACCGAATCAAGTCAAAATTGTCGTCTGTGTTGCAAAATGATCAGAATTCGGAAGTTGTGCCGCGGAAAATTGATCCAGCCCGGCCGCGCCACCCGGCCCGGCCCGGGTCTCCCCCGAATCCGGCTTTGCCCCGCCTCACTATCGCCAATTTAACCAATTGTGCAACAGCAAGTTAACTGGATAGCGATCGAATCCCTTCCCGGCGCCCCCCCGAAGCGGTCGCTCCCCCTGGCCGCGGAGCGAAGAAAACCAGCGGCATCCGTTTCCGGAATCCCCGGATTGTCGTAGACCGCGCCCGCGGGTTGGTGCAACGTCGCCAGGCCCGCTGCCGGAAAGGCGCGCGTCGCCCCCAAGAAACCGCTTGACCGCGTTTTTCGATTCCGGTACTTTGTTCGGCGTTCGTACAAAGTTCGTTTCGGGGCCACATGGCCGCGCGCCGCCACGCCATCAGACCGGACCAGGCAGGAGATGTCCTCCATGAACGCAGCTGCGCACCGGCCCACGGCTCCCGAGGACCGCATCAAGTTCAAGCACAGGCTCGCCTACGGTTCCGGGGCGTTCGTCAACAACCTGCTGTCCGCCGCCATCGGCGGCATGATGATCATCCTGAATCTGGGCCTGCACATGGACCCGCGGATGGTCGGCTGGGTCAGCGCGCTACCCCGCCTTGTCGACACGATCATCGACCCGGTGATGGGCTACGTCTCGGACAACACCCGCTCGCGCTGGGGCCGCCGCCGCCCCTATATCTTCGTCGGCGCGATCCTGACGGCCGTCGTCTTCGCCCTGATGTGGCAACTGCCGCGCGACGCGAGCCCGAACTTCTATTTCGTCTGGTTCCTGGTCGGGTCGATCGTCTTCTACGTCTGCTACACGATCTTCGTCGCACCGTGGGTCGCGCTGGGCTACGAACTGACGCCCGACTACCACGAGCGCACGCGCCTGATGGGAACGCAGAATTTCATCGGCCAGATCGCCTACGTCGTCTCGCCGTGGTTCCTGTGGATCATGAACGGCGGGAAGTTCGGCGACCAGGTCGCCGGCGCCGGCTGGCTGGCGATCGCGGTGGCGGTGGCGACGCTCATCCTGGGCGTGCTGCCGGCGATCTTCCTGCGCGAGCGCATGGCCTCGCTCGCCACCTCCGAAGTGAAGGCCCACAAGGCCGAGGCTGCCACCCGCAAGGACAATGCGCTCAAGCGCAACGTCTCGGAGTTCTTCGCCGGCTTCGCCTCGACGATGTCCACCCGCCCGTTCCTGAAGCTGTGCGCCGCCACCTTCCTCGTCTTCAACGGCTTCATCCTGATCTCGGCGTTCTCCAGCTACGTGATCATCTACTACGTGGCGCAGGGCGACCAGGCGCTGGGCTCGAAGTGGGTCGGCCTGGCCGGCACCGTGGGCGCGGTCGGCAGCTTCGCCGCCGTGGCGATGGTGACGTGGCTCGGCACGCGCATCGGCAAGAGACGCGCATTCCTGGTCTCGACCGCGATCTCCATGGTCGGCTACGGCCTCAAATGGTTCTGCTACAACCCGAACCATCCGTGGCTGGTCCTGGTGCCGGCGCCGCTGCTGGCCTTCGGCCTGGGCGGCCTGTTCACGCTGATGCCCTCGATGATCGCCGACGTCGTGGATGCCGACGAACTGAAGACGTACCAGCGCCGCGAGGGTATGTTCAGTTCCGTGTTCTGGTTCACGGTCAAGCTCGGCCTGTCGGCGGCGCTGGCGGCCAGTGGTTACCTGCTGAACGCGACCGGTTTCAATGTCGACCTGGGCGGCGCCCAGCCCGCGGCGACCATCATCCGACTGCGGCTGTTCGACACGTTTGTCCCGTTCGTGACCTCGGGAATCGCGATCTGGGCGGTGGCGACGTTCCCGATCACCGAAGCGAAGGCCTACGAGGTCCGCCAGGAACTGGAACGTCGCCGCGGGCGCACGGGAGCCGCCGAATAGAGTCCACCGGCGTCCCGGGACTGTTGTCGTTACCCTGACTCCTGGAGCCCGGCGCCATGCGCACGCGTTGCCACCGAGTGCACGGCCGTCGACGGCACGGCCGTCGATGGTTCTGGTTGTCCGCCCTGGTGTTCGCGGTCGCCCTCACGGGCAGCGCCGCGGCGTCCGGGAATCGCCCCCCGCGTGAGGAGCCCATCATGCTGCGCACCTTCCCGTCGCCGGACACCGGTCCCATGGCCTTCAACGCCATCTGTTACGGCCCCCATCGCGACGGCCAGCGCCCGGGCGGCCCCGAACCCTCGGCAGCCCAACTCCGCGAAGACCTGCGCGTGCTGTCCGAGCACTGGAACCAGGTGCGGCTCTACGGTTCGGTGGGTTTCGCGGAGTCGTTCCTGTCGATCATCCGCGAGGACGGCTTCGCGGTGAAGGTCCTGCTGGGCGTCTGGATCGCCCCCGATGACAGCCTGGCCAACCGCAGCGAGATCGAAGGCGCCGTCCGCCTGGCGGCAGCCTATCCGGAGATCGTGGCGGCCGTGTGCGTGGGCAACGAGACGCAGGTCTTCTGGTCGGACCACGTCTGTCCGCCCGAGCTGCTGATCGAGGCGCTGCGCGAGATGCGCGCCCGCACGACCGTGCCGGTGACCACGGCCGACGACTTCAACTTCTGGAACAAGCCGGAAAGCCGCGCGGTGGCCGCCGAGGTCGACTTCATCACGCTGCATGCCCACCCGCTGTGGAACGGCAGGCAGCTGGACGAGGCCATGCCCTGGCTGCAGGAACAGGTGGCGGTGGTGGTCGCGCTGCATCCGGACCGCCCCGTGGTGATCGGCGAGACCGGCTGGGCGACGATGCGCCACAACGAAGGCGAGCAGGCCCGGCTGATCAAGGGCCGCGTCGGCGAGACGGAGCAGAAGGTCTTCCACGACGCCGCCCGCGCCTGGGCCGACGCGTCGCGGACGCTGATGTATTTCTTCGAGGCCTTCGACGAGAACTGGAAGGGCGGCGAGCACCCCGACGAGGTCGAGAAGCACTGGGGCCTGTTCAACGTCGACCGGTCACCGAAGGCGGCGTTGCGCGGGGACGGTTGAGCGCTGCACTTGTTGAGCGCTGCACTTGTTGAGCGCTGCAATTGCGCCGGCGCAACTTGGTCGTGGCCATGGCCGCGTGCCGAATGATAAGCTCTGATGCAATCATGTATCCGACATGGCCCGTCATGAAACAAGGCGGTAATGGTCATGTACTGCGAGCGATGCGGCGCCACGGTGAACACGGATGCCCGCTTCTGCAGCCACTGCGGCGCGGTACGCGAGATCCCGGTCGAACCCCCCATCCCCGTCCCGGCCTTCGACCCCGGCTTCGGCAACTTCAGTCCGGCCCCGGACCCCGACCTCATCGACCGGCCGCGACCGTGGGTTCGCTACGCCGCGCGGATGACGGATTTCACCATACTGTGCATGGCCGCCGGCGCCACCCTGGGCATCATGGCGCCGAACGCGCTCGAAAACGAGCCCTTCGCCAACTTGTTCGGATTCGTGTGCCTGATCCTCTGGATCTTCATCGAGCCGCTGCACCTGACCTCCGCCGGCACGACCCCCGGCAAGTGGCTGTTCCGATCGCGTGTCGTTCGCAGCGATGGTGGCCGGATCACTTACGGCGCGGCGTTGACCAGAGGGTTCCAAGTCTGGTGGCGGGGACTGGGCGCGGGTGTTCCCATTGTCAGCCTGGTCACGATGATCACGGCCCATGAGCGCCTCAGCCGTCACGGCGTCGCGTCATGGGACCAGGAAGGCGGCTTTGCCGTCGAGCACCGCCGGATCGGCGCTGCGCGGACGGCGCTGATCGTGGTCGTGATGCTCGCCATGGCGGCGTTGGTCATCTACGGGTACACGCTCGAGGAATGAGATCCGGTGCGAGTTCCGGGGCCGGGCGTCGGATGCCGCCGCGGACGGTCAACGCCCCGCAGGCAGGAACGTCTCCGCCCACTCCGTGGGCATTTCACCTTCGGTCGCCACCAGCGCCATGGCCAGATCGCCGTCGATCCAGACGCGGGCCTCGCGCTCCCAACCCGCGCCGGAGAAGACCCGAACACCCTTGACGACGGCCGAGTCGGCCCCGCGCAGTTCGAGATTGGCGGCCGGCACGGCGAACAGGATGATGCGGCCCCCATCGTCGGTTTCGTAGGCCGCCATCGCGGACAGCCGGCCCACCGTGTGCCAGACGCGCCCACCCTGCAGCTTGAATCCTTCACCGGTGCGCGGCAGTTCGAAGGGGAAGCTGAGCGACGCGGTCAGCCACTCCGAGAGAGCCTTCCGCTCGTTGATGACGACTTCGAGGGGCCTGCCGATCCGTTCGATGAGATAGTGGTCGTGCGTGACATCCGCGATGTACATGCCGATGGTGCGGTCCACCTCGGCCGGTATCGTCGAGATCCCGAAATCGAAGTTGCGGCCCAACACCACGCCCAGCGCCAGCGAGGCCGCCAGGGCCACCGGCGCCAGGAAGCGGCGCATCGCGCGGCGCGGCGCTCGCCCCGAACGCGGCGCCGTCGTCGCGGAATCCTGGGTTTCGGGGCAGGCGGCCAGCTGCGAGAGCAGGCGTTCGCGGAGCTTCTGCGGCATGGGACCGTTCAGCGCCGGCAGAGCCTTCAACCGCAGCGAGAGTTCAACGACACCCTGCAGGAAGGCGACGCAGGCCGGACAACAGGCGGCATGCGAGCGGGCCGCGGAGTCCCAGTTCGCGCCGTGGGGATCGGCATGGATCACATCGCAATATCGATGATCAGGATTCACGTCGCATCTTTCCCGGGTTCGGTTTGATCAGACCGCGATTGCCTGGCGCCCGCCGAATCCTTGAGCCTGCCGTAGAGCACCCTGCGCGCCCGATGCAGCCCCGAGCGCAACGTCCCCGGCGCGATCTCCAGGCCTTCCGCCGCTTCCTCGTAGCTCCAGCCCTCGACATCGACCAGAAGGACCGAGGCCCGCCAGCGCGGCGGCAGCGCCTTCAGCGCTTCGTGGATCT
>JAIFKS010000163.1 GCA_020049465.1 bacterium
GGGTCAGGCCGCGGGCGATTTCGCCTCGCACGATGTCCACCAGCCGGGCGGCCTCGTCCTCGCCGTCCAGGAATTCCTCTTCCACCAGCTGCTCGCCGCGGTCGCCGGCGGTCCACAGGTTCTTGCCCTTGCGGTGCCGGTTGTTGGCGATGACCGCATTGGCCGCATCCAGAATGGTACCGGTCGAACGGTAGTTCTGTTCCAGACGGCAGGTGACCGCGCCGGGAAAGTAGTCGTCGAACGCCAGCATGTTCTCGATGCGGGCCCCGCGCCACGAGTAGATGGACTGGTCGTCGTCGCCGACGGCGAACAGGTTGCCGTGCACGCTCTGCAGCGCCTTGATCAGCACGAGCTGCAGCGGGTTCGTGTGTGCACGCTCTGCAGCGCCTTGATCAGCACGAGCTGCAGCGGGTTCGTGTCCTGGAACTCGTCGACCAGCACGTGCTGGAAGCGCTCGGCGTACTTGGCGCGCGTCGCTTCGTCCTCTTCCAGAAGATGGACCGTGCGCAGGATCAGGTCGTCGAAATCCAGCGCGCGGCAGCGGGTCAGGCCGGCCTCGTAGCCGGCGTAGATGGCGGCGTGCTTCTCTTCGATGAAGGAGACGGCCCGGGCGGCCGCCGCGACCGGGTTCACATCGTCGTTCTTCCAGCTGCTGATCACCGCGCGGGCGCCGCTGGGCGTGAACTGCTTGGCGTCGATCTTCAGGTCGTCCAGCACCTGCTTCAGCAGTCGCTTGCTGTCGTCCGTGTCGTAGATCGTGAAGTCCGTCGGGACGCCGCCCGCCGCGCCGTCACTGCGCAGGATGCGCAATCCGGTGGCATGGAAGGTGCCGATCCAGTACGGCGCCCGGCCCTGCCCCACGCCCAGGGACACGCGTTCGCGCATCTCCTTGGCGGCGCGGTTGGTGAACGTGAAGGCCAGGATGGCCCCGGGCTGTACCCGGCGTTCGCTCAACAGCCAGGCGATGCGGGTGGTCAGGACGCGGGTCTTGCCGCTGCCGGCTCCGGCCACGACCAGGACCGGACCGTCCGGGGCGGTGACCGATCCCCGCTGGGCGTCATTCAGGCTGGCCAGGATGTCTTGCACGGCTGGGTCGGCTCCGGCTCGGGTTCAGGGCACGGCGGGGAACGCGGAACAATGACACCGATCGCCCGTCGCCGCAACCGCGGGCGCGGTCACCGGCGCCGCGGCTCTCTAGTATTCGAACCGGTACTTCAGGTCCAGATTGTAGGTGGCTTCGCCCTGGTTCTCGTCGATGCGCCGGCGCAATTCCGACTGGAGCAGCAGGTGCTGGTTGATCTGGTACTCAAGCAGAACGTCACGATCGTCCTGCCGCACGCCCTGGGCGTACTTGAGGTACAGGTCCGAGCCGATGTACTTGCCGACGCCGATCAGCGGTTCGAACCCCATGCCGCCCGTATCCTCGTTCTCGCGCTGGATCTGGTCGATGTCGAACGTGTCGAACATGGCCAGTTCCTGGGCGATCTCCCGCTCGATCAGGTTCAGGCCGGCCGCGATCGAACTGGCAGCCAGACGCGAGGTGTCGCCGCCGGGCTGCCCCTGGCCTTCCGGTTCCAGCCCCAGAAGCATGCGCTGGATCGCCTCGCGGGAATAGCCCCGCTCGCTGGAGAAATCGACGACCGGAGCGGCCAGCGTGCCGCTGACATGCACGCCCAGCAGTTCGATCGTGGTGTTGGTCGAGGTGGCGCTGCGCACGCGGTGACGCGTCTGCGCATCGATGTCCAGGCGCGGATCAAAGCCCAGTTCCTGGCTGAAGTCCAACCGGCCCCGCTGCACCTCGAAGGCGTTGTTGAAGACGATCAGGCTGCCGCGGTTGACGTCCAGCGAACCGCGCATGTGCAGGCCCTCTTCGGTGCGGATCAGATCCAGGTCCCCGCCCAGATCCATTTCCATCTCGCGGTTGACGATGTGCCCCACGCGGGGCGCCGCGTGCAGTTCGAGGTCGGCCAGCCAGTCGGGCGACACCGTCGCCAGGCGGGGATCGGCCGCTCCCTCGGTCTCGGCGAAATTGCCCGTGTAGCGCGCCTTGACGACATCCAGCGAGCCGCTGAACCGCGGTACCAGCAGCGAATCTGGACCGACCTTCACACCGGTGATGCGGCCGCCACGGCCGGAGACCAGCGCGCGCAGGTCAGGGATCGAAGCGACCAGGAAGCGGTCGAGATCCAGGCCGATGTCGAACGTTTCCATTTCCAGCCCGCGGAAGGTCAGGGTGCCGTCGCCCTTGAAGGTCCCGGTCAGCCCCTCGCGCCCGCGGATGTTGTTCAGGTGCACGATGTCGCCGCTGAAGGTGGCGTCGCAGGCGGCTTCGCTGTAGACCTCTTCGAGATGCCTGATGACGAATCCAGCGTCGCGGATCTGCGCCGAGCCCTCGTACAGCGGATGCGCCAGCGGACCCGACACCCGCACGTGCCCCTGTCCCGTGCCGCGAATGGTGGCGAACGCGTTGGTGGCGTGCGCCAGCGGGGCCAGATCGGTTCCCGGGGGAATGTCCACTTCCAGCAGGAACGGTCCGTCCAGCGGCGACGTGGGCTCGCTCAGCAGATCCAGGACCAGGGGCAGTTCGAGGCGCCCGGTCAGCCGCATTTCGTCCTGCGTGCCCTTCAGGTCGCCCAGCACCAACTGGTTGCGGTCGGCCTGCACGGTGCCCGTCAGTTCGTCCAGATGCAGCCAGTGGACATTGAACGGCACGCTGCGCAATTGTCCGTCGATCCGCGGGTCGTCGGAGGTCCCGGTCAGATGGACCTGCCCCCCGAAGCGCCCGCTGAGGCGGTCCAGCGACGGCAGCTTGAACTGCTCCATGAACGACCAGTCACCGTCGGGAATCTCCAGATCCAGATCCAGCGACGCACCCGGCCAGTAGGACTTGATCGGCGCGCCGGGGTTCGAGATGCGCCCCGAAGCCAGCACCTGCCCGTACGGCGTCCGCAGGTCCAGTCCCTGCAGTTCGATCGTGCCCTGCGAGTACACAGCCGAGACGTGCAGGGAATCGACATCCGCCAGCGCGAACGGAGCTTCGACCAGATCGGCGATCAGGGTCACCTGGGGCGCGTCGGGCTCGCCGCCCAGCACCACGTCGGCGGTGAGCCGGCCGGTCAGGGGCGTGCGCGTGGAGACGAACGGATTGAGAAGTCCCAGGTCGAAGCGTCGCAACTGCAGCGCCCCGGCCACCAGGCGCCTGCGGTCGAACACGCCGCCCCCGCTGACCGCGCCCTGGTCCGACGACAACGACAGGTCGCGGACCGAAAGGTAGCCGTCGCCGACACCGACGCCCAAAGGCCGGTCCAGCGCCCAGCGCGTTCCCTCCATGTCGACGCGGAACTCATCGACCCGATAGCTGGCGACGGTATCGGTAAAAGCGACCTGAAGGCGCAGCAGCCCGACGGTGTCGCCATACGCGCACAGGAACGTGTCCAGGCTTGCACCCGCCGCGTCGGCCGAACCGAACGCGCGGAAGTTGCCCAGCGGCACGCCGCCCATGCGCAGGCTGTCGCCGGCCACCGCAGCGCTGAGCCGCGGCGATCCCAGGACGTCCTCGATGGTGAGGTTCGCCACGGTGTAGGCGGCGCGCGCCGGTCCCAGTTCCACGTTCTCGATCTGCACCCGGCCGTGCGCCCCCAGCGCCTCGAGCGGGCCGTCGAGCGAGGCCTCCCCGCTGGCCCGTCCCTTGAGGGCCGGCCAGCGCCATTCAGCCGGCAGCGTGCCCAGGTCGTCGACGGTGAAGCTGAGGCTGCCCTGGAAGACGCGCAGGCTGTCGGCGGCGCCGGTCAACTGCGCCCGCAGATCCCGGTGCCGCAGATCCACGTGGTTGAACCTGACGCCGGCGGGCGTGGCCTCGACGTCGATCTCGCAGGCGTCATAAGGCATGATCTCGATGTGGCCGTCCTGCATCAGTCCGGTCACCCGCGTCCACATGGGCTTATCGGTGTGTTCGATGCGCAGCCGGCCGGCGCCGCCGGTCTGCGGCAGGTCCGATTCCCCGGGGATCAGGCCGTTGGCCAGATTGACCTCCGTGGCTTCGCCTTCCAGGACGAAGGTCACGGCATCGGAATCGGTGATGTCGAAATGACCGCGGCCCGTGAACGAAGCCCCGTTGACGACGCCGGTCAGGTTTTCCAGCCAGACATCGTCCGGGCCGACGGTAGCGCGGCAGTTCATGCCCGAGATGTCGTACCCTTCCAACTCGCCCGTGAAGATGCCGTCATAGACCAGCGTGTCGGCGTGCGCCCGCAGCGTCGCGACCACGTCGCCCTTCGCCTTGAACCCGAGCGTCTGCTTGACCAGGTTCTGGATGTCCAGGGTGCTGACGCCGTCCGCACGCACGGCCAGGTCCAGGCTCTCGTCCCAGCCGCGGCTGCCGCTGACCTCCACCGGATTCCCGTTGAGCCGCCCCCGCAGTTCCCGCACGTGCAGGCCCTGCTCGTCCATCGTGACTTCGCCGGTCAGGCTGTCCAGGCTGCTCTGGTGCGTCTGCCAGTCGATGTCGCATCCGCGCAGGACGGCGCGCGCCTGGGGTCCGCCCTCGAACGAGCCGCGCCACGACAGGTAGGGCATGCGCTCCTGCACGCGGCCGCGCGCATCGGCCAGTTCGAGGTAGCCCAGCGAGACGACGAGGTCGTCGATGGAAAGCAGCGGTATCTTCGGCGGCCCCTGCTTCGCGGCGGCCGGTTCGGCCTGCCCCGAATCGGCGCCTGCGCGCACGAAGATCTCCGGTCGGCGAACGACCACGCGCCGCAACCGCGGCGGCTTGCCCAGCGCTTCCTTCAACATGTAGTCGACTTCGACGGTGTCGGCCGAGACGATGACCTGGCCCCGGCCCTGGCCGGGCAGCGTCAGCGAGACGCCGTACAGATCGACTCCGTCCAGACCCCAGATACGGAAGTCGCGCACCCGCAGCGCGCTGTCGTCCAAACGCAGCAGATGACGACTGACCAGCCCCGACAGAGCCGGCGCCACCAGGTGGGGCCTGGCGCCGAGATAGGCGAGCACGACCAGGAACACCGCCCAGGCGGTCATCACGGGCAGGTGTGCCGGTCGCGTCCAGCGCATCAGAACGGATACCCCACCGAGAAGTGCCACACCGCGGACGGATCCTTGTAGTCGCGCGTTTCGCTCAGGTAACGCGCCCGCTTGAGCGGAAAGCCGACGTCGACCCGCACCGGCCCGAACGGGGTGTCGAAACGCACGCCCGTGCCCAGACTGTAGCGGAAGTCCCAGACCTTGGTCGAGCCCGGGTCGGTCGGGAAGCCGGGCTCCGAGCTCAGACGGAATCCCCGCAACTGCACTTCGCGCAGTTCCGCCCAGACATTGCCGCCTTCGAAGAAGACGACGGTGGCCAGTCCCCATTTGCGGAGCGCGGGCAGGGGAATGCGCCACTCCAGATTCGTCAGCAACAGGTAGTTGCCGCCGCGCGCCGGATTGTCGGGCAACAGCACGTCCGAGGTGTAATTGAGGAAGTCCAATTCGTCTTCATCGGTCACCTGCGGACCCAGCGAATTGTTGGCGTAGCCGCGCACGGTCGAGGCGCCGCCGGCGAAGAAGCGGTCGTCGTAGGGCACGCCGTCGGGGCCCTCATCCAGCGAGGCGCCGTAGGTCTTGGTCCCGCCCGCCTTGACGCGGACCGCCAGCGTTCCGACCGGCATCTTCCGGTAGTCGTGCCATGCGGCCGTCCACTTGAAGAAATGGTAATCGCCCCCGAGCAGTCCGCCGGCCAGTTGCGCCGTCAACGCCGTGTAGTCGCCCGTGGTCGGCCGGAACACGTCGTTGCGGTGGTCCAGGTACATCGCCCAGTTCAGCGAACGGACGCGGCTGACCGAGGGGTTGACCTCGGCGAAACGGGCCTGCCATTCCTCGGGCGCCTGCGGGTGGATCTCCGGCTCGGTGACCTTGTAGCCCAGGAACACGTTGTTGGTCACCGATCGGCTCGATCGCCAGAACGTGCCCACGTTCGCGCCCCAGCCGAACATGTTCAGGCCCGATTCGCCGCGGGTCTCGCGCGAGAGGAACACCGTCGTGTCCAGGCTGTAGCGCCCGTCGCGCACCCGCGGATTCACGTAGCTGATCTCGCCCCGGTAGTTGATCTGACCCTGGTCGAAACTGATCGGACTGCCGACCACGTCCTCGACGTTCCACGACCCGCGGCCTCTCACCTGCACCCGCTGCCCGGTGCCCCACAGGTTGTTGTGTCCCCAGGCCGCCAGAAGACGAACCCGTTCCAGGCTGCCCACGCCCACGCCCAGTTCGTAGTAGGCCGGTCTCCGCTCGACCACGTGTACGGACAGATCCGCGGCGCCGGTCAGCGTGTCGCTGTTGACGGCGCTGATGTTCACGTCGCGGTACAGGCTCGTGCCCAGCAGGTTGCGCCGCGTGTCTTCGACTCGTCCCCAGCGCAGCGGATCGCCCGGCTGCACCTCGAGTTCGCGCTGGACCAGCCTGTCGATCGTCAAGTTGTTGCCGGACAACAGGATGTTGTTGATTCGATAAGACTTTCCCGTAACGATCCGATAGTTCAGATCCGCCGCGAATCCGGCGTCGTCGGGCAGGGGCGCGAGCGTCAGCTCCGGCGTGACCGCGGCGTCGAGATAGGTCTCGTCGCGCAGGATCTCGCGCAGCGCATAGATGTCCGAGCCGAACGCGTTCAGGTCCGCCGGGGCCGGAGCGCCCTCCTGCAGGGTCACGGCCTCGCGCAGGCGCGCCTCGGAGACCGGCTCGAAACCGGTGAACGTCAGACGCCGGATGTAGGTGCGGCGGCCTTCGACCACCGAGATATGCAGCACATCGCCGCCGCCCTCGTTCACGGTGATTGAATCGACCCGGGTGATGACCTGATGGAACCCGCGGTTGCGGTAGTAGTTTCTCAGCAGCCGGATCTGGGTTTCGACCAGGTGCGGCTGATAGCGCGCCTCGCGCAGCGGGCGCATCCAGCTGCCCTCCTGCAGGCGCATGATGCGCTTGAGCTGGTCGGTGGGAAACGTGGCGTTGCCGGTCAATGCGACACCCGACAGGCGGTGCGACTGCAGGCCGAAGTCGAGTTCGTCGTCGGCGCGGGCCGCTCCGACCAGCGGCCCGGACGGAGCCGTCACCGCGATGCAGGCCAGGAGCGCCGCCACCAGGACCGCGACCGGACGCCGACCGCGACGGCAGGCGGGCGCATCCGAAGGCGATGGCCGTCGTCCGTAGCTGGTGGCGTCCGTGCTCGCTCTCAATTCGACCGCTCCGCCTGTTCGAACGCCCTGCCGGTTCGAACGTCCAGTCAAGTCGCCTGCCGGAATTGCCGTGACAAGCGGACGTCCCGGTGTTATCCCCGACCACGTTCAACCCGTGGTCACCTGTTCCCGGATCCCGAACGCCGCGCCCTGTCCCGGCGCCCGAGGCGATACGCATGCAGATGGACGCGACACCCGGTTTCCGCCGTCCGTTCGGCGGTCGCGCCGGCCTGCCGGCTGTGCTTGTGCTTGTCGCCCTGGCGGCGCACGCGACCGGATGCGCCGACCGCGACCGACCGCTGTCCGCTCGTGAACTGAGCGACAACGAATCCCTCTACGTGACGCGCATCATCGTCCTGGAGCGCGCGAAGGCCAGGCTGTTGGCCGACCCGCGCCTCGGCGCCGCGGTCGGCGATTCCCTGGCTTCCGCCTGGGGCGACAGCGCCCTGCCCCGGACCCTGGAACTTGCTCCGGATGACCCGGACCGGGCCGCGCGCGTCCACGAACTGCTGCTGCGCCTGCTCGCGTCCGAGCACGATTCGCTGCTGCGCCACGACGGGATTCGTCCTTTGGACGCCCCTCTGCCGGCTCCCGCCGACAGCCTGCCGGACACCCGCTTCCCCGCCTCGGCCCGCATGCCCGAGGGCCGCTGAACCGCCCCGACTGCTCCGCCGGCATGGTCTAGTGACCCGTCACCTTCCACACGTCCAGGACCACCACGAAGGTCATGAACAGCAGCAGGATGATCAGGCCCATCTGCGTGGCAATCGCCTGGAGCCGTTCCGGCACCGGCTTGCCGCCGCGCGCCACTTCCAGCAGAAGGAACAGCACATGCCCCCCGTCGAGCACCGGGATGGGCATGAGGTTCAACAGGAACAGGTTGATCGAGAAGAACGCCACGAAGTACATCAGGTGGGAGACGCTCCAGCGCAGCATCTCACCGGCCGCCTGTCCGATGCGCAACGGCCCGCCGACCGCGTCCAGCCCGAGTTTGCGCTTCACGAAATCGCCGAGGACGCCGAGCGTCACCTTGATGGTGTCGGACGTCCGCTGCCAACCAAGCACCAGACCCTGTCCCAGGCCGACCTTGTCGTAGGAGAAGTACGGCTCGAGGAAGATGCGGCCCTTGTTCTGCCCGGGCGCGATCTCGGTCATCGAAGGCGTCACCTGCCCGCTCATCCGCCGGCCGCCGCGCTCCCAGACCACGTCGGTGGGCTCGGCCGGCCGCTCGTTGATGATGCCGGCGATCTGGCTGAAGGCGGTCACCGCCTGGCCGTTCACCGACACGATGACATCGCCTTCCTTCAGCCCCAGCTTGTCGGCCGGACCGCCCTTCTGCACCAGCCCGACGGTGGTGTTCCAGGGCTCGAGCCCCACCGACCACACGGCCGATTCCGCGTTGAACGTCGGCTGCAGGACCAGATCGACAACCGCGCCCTCGCGCTCGACGGACACCGTCACCGGCGGCGTCGCGACCGTCTGGCGGTTCGCCGGCGGCACCAGCGCATCCTCGACGTCACCCCAGTTGCCGACCGGCAGCCCCCCGACGGCGGTGATGCGGTCGCCCACCGCGAAACCAGCCGTCGCGGCAGGCGAGCCTTCCGCCACCTGCCCCACGCGGGTGAACGGGATGTTCTGCAGCCCGTTGCTCAGCACCAGACCGGTGTAGAGCACGAAGGCCAGGATCAGGTTGAACAGGGGACCGGCCACGAACACCAGCAGGCGCTGCCAGGCCGGCTTGCTGTAGAAGTGGCGGTGCTGCGGGATATGGTCGTCCTGGCCGGCGGCCTCGGCGTTGCCCGCCTGCGTGCCCAGCGGGTACTTGCGTTCCTGCATGGTGCCGGTGTCCTGGATCTCCTCCATCAGGCCTTCGCCGGCCATTTTCACGTAGCCGCCGAAGGGGATGGCCGACAGCGCATACTCCGTCTCGCCCCAGCGCTTGCGCAGGAACTTAGGGCCGATGCCGATGGAGAACGTCTTGACGTAGACCCCGAACAACTTGCAGGTCAGGAAATGACCCAGTTCATGAACGATCACCACGAGGCCAAGCGTGACCAGGAAGGCGACGATGGTGATCGGAAGATTGCTGCTCAAACGTACGACCTCATCGGCCGGCCGCGGCACGCACGTCCACCAGGACGGCCGCCTCCGTGCGGGCCCGGGCATCGGCGTCCAGCGCCATGGACAGGTCGTCGACCGGTCCGCGGGGCAGGCGCGCCAGGGTGTCGGCAATGATGCCGGGAATGTCCACGTAGCGCAGACGTCCGGCCAGAAGGGCGGCCACGGCGATCTCGTTGGCCGCATTCAGGATCACCGGCGCGGTGCCTCCGGCCAGACCGGCTTCGCGGGCCAGTCGCAGGCAGGGGAACCGTTCCGGATCAGGGGCTTCGAAGACCAGAGGCCCCATGCCCAGCAAGTCTAGTCGTCCGCCGGCCAGCGGCCAATGGATTTCGCCGGCGATCGCATACTGCAACGGAATCCGCATGTCCGGAGTTCCCAGTTGCGCCAGAAGCGCCCCATCCACGAACTCGACCAGCGAGTGCACGATCGACCCCGGGTGCACCACGACGTCGATCCGATCGTAGGGCAGTCCGAAGAGCCAGTGCGCCTCGATCACCTCGAGGCCCTTGTTCATGAGCGTCGCCGAATCGACGGTGATCTTGGGCCCCATCCGCCAGGTGGGGTGGTTCAGCACCTGTTCGCGTGTGACGCCGGCCAGTTCGGCCGCCGGCGTGGTGCGGAACGGGCCGCCCGATGCAGTCAGCACCAGCCGCTCAACCTCCGCTCCGTGGCGTCCGGACAGGCACTGCGCGATGGCCGCGTGTTCGGAATCGACCGGCAGCACTTCGGCGCCGCCGCGCCTGACCGCCCGGGCCACCAGATCGCCGCCCACGACCAGCGATTCCTTGTTGGCCAAAGCGATGCGCAGTCCGCGTTCGGCGCCCGCCAGGGTCGGTCCCAGTCCGGCCGCACCCACCAGTCCGTTGACCAGGCAGGACGGCGCCTGCGCCTCGGTCACAGCTTCGACCAGTCCGCGCGGTCCGGCGCTGAGCAGCCGGGGGGCCCAGCCCGGGACGGCGGCGGCGCGTTCGCGGGCCTTCGCGTCCGTCACCGCGATCAGCGGCAGGGGCGCGTCCGGCTGGACGGCGGCAACCTCCGCCAGCAGCGCGGCCAGTTCCTCGACGCGGCCCTGGCAGCTGACCGCGGCCAGTTGCAGGCGATCGGGATGGCGCCGGATCAGGTCGATCGTCTGCTGTCCGATCGACCCCGTGGCGCCCAGCAGGACCAGTCGCAGCGGCGTCGGCAGCGACAGCCGCGGCCTCTGGAACGGATACAGCGGGCACCCCGCGCTTTCTGGTTCACGGTCGATCGGCATCAGTCAGGCCCCTCCCCGGGGCCGATTCCGGCTCAGAAGATGAACAACCGGAAGTAGTAGTAGAGCACCGGCGCGGTGAACAGCAATGAATCGAACCGATCCAGGATGCCGCCGTGGCCCGGCAGCAGCGGGGCCGTGTCCTTGATGCCGACGTCGCGCTTGATCAGCGACTCGACCAGATCGCCCAGCTGCGCGGCCACGCCGGCCACCATGCCCAGCACCGTGCCCGCCAGCGGCGTCATGAACGGCACCAGGTCGCGCGTGCACAGCCAGCCGACCAGACCGGCGGCCAGCAGCCCGCCGACCGCGCCCTCCACCGTCTTCTTCGGGCTGATGCGCGGCGCCAGCGGACGACGACCGAACGCCACGCCGCACAGGTAGGCCCCGGTGTCGGTCGCCCACACCAGCGCGGCCAGCAGGAAGACCAGTCTGGCCCCCATCGCCTCGTCGCCGCCCAGCGTGGCCGGCAATTGACGCAGCAGCACCAGGTGGCTGCCCAGCCAGCCCAGGTACATGATGCCGAAGACCGTGACGGCGATGTGCGCCAGCGACTGGGACATCTCGCGTCGCAACAGTTCGCGCACCATGATCGCCAACAGGCTTCCGGTCAGGATCAGCGGCACGGCCACGCCCTGGCGCCAGGCATACCAGGTCAGCGCCACGCTGCAGGAATAGGCGAGCACGGCGAACGGCTGGTATCCCTTGGCCCGCAGCAGCTGCAGCAGTTCGCGCAGGCCGAGCAGGACGATGAGATCAACCAGCAGCATGAAGAACACGCCGCCGCGCAAGGTGATGACGTACAGACAGGGCACGCCCGCGATGATGACGGCCAGTCGCGGGAGAATGCCCGCGTTCAGGAAGCGCCGGATGGCGGGCGGACGGGGCGCGGCGACGGCGTTCGGGGCGTCGGAGCCGGGCTGGCGCCCGGGCGCGGTCAAGGCCGGACCTTCAACAGGCGGCGCCAGCGGTCCGCATCCAGCGCGGGCGCGCGGTCGGACGGACCGTCGATCGGCGGCTGCCCGGGCAGGGCTCCGAACCGCCGTTCGCGGCCCTGGAAATCGGCGACCGCCAGCATCAGGTCGCGGCCGTTGAAGTCCGGCCACAGCACCGGCGAGATCAGCAGTTCGGCATAAGCGCCCTGCCAGAGCAGGAAGTTGCTCAGGCGCGACTCGCCGCTGGTGCGGATGACCAGATCGGGATCCGGCAGCCCGGCGGTGTAGAGCCCGCGCGCGAATTCGGCTTCGGTCACCCCGGCTTCGGTGAGTTCACCGGCGGCCAGCCGGGACGCCAACCGCACGGCAGCGCGCAGGATCTCCTGCCTTCCGCCGTAGGCGATCGCCAGGTTCAGCACCAGGCCGGTGTTGCCCGACAGCGAGGCCACGGCATCGGCCAGAGCCGCCTGCGCCCGCCCGGGCAACTGGTCGATCGCGCCGGACGTCACCAGCCGCACGTTCCGCCGGTGCAGTTCGTCGCGCTCGGCCCCGAGGGTCTCCTGCAGGAAATGCCAGAGCGCCTTCACCTCGGCCTCGGGCCGGTTGAAGTTCTCCTGGCTGAAGGTGTAGAGCGTCAACGCCTCCACACCGAGATGGCCGCAGGCGTCCACGCAGCGGCGCACCGCATGACGACCGGCGCGATGGCCGGCCACCCGCGGCAGGCAGCGCCGACGGGCCCAGCGCCCGTTGCCGTCCATGATGATGGCGATATGCCGTGGCACGCTGCCGCGCGCCCTCACTGCTTCGAGCAGGGCGTCGTCGCCGAGGCGCATCAACGCCTCCATGCCGGGAGCTTCGGACACCGCTTACAGCTCCATGATCTCTTTCTGCTTGGCTTCGGTCACCGCGTCGATCGTCGCGCAGTACTTGTCGGTCAGCTTCTGGATCTCGTCGCGATCCTTGTGCGCCTCGTCCTCGGTGATGTCGCTGTCCTTCAGTTCCTTCTTGAGCGCGTCGTTGGCCTCCTGGCGGGCGCGGCGCACGGCGATCTTGCCTTCCTCGCCGCAGTCGCGCGCCTGCTTGGCCAGGTCGCGGCGACGGTCGCCCGTCAGTTCGGGCACCTGCAGCCGGATCATCATGCCGTCATTGGACGGATTGAGGCCCAGGTTGCTGGCCTGGATCGCGCGCTCGATGGCGTTGATGGCCGCGCGATCGAACGGCTTGACCGCCAGCAGCCGGGGTTCGGGCACGGCGATGGTCGCCAACTGGTTCAGCGGGGTCATCGCGCCGTAGTACTCGACCCTGACGCCTTCGAGGATGGCGGGCGACGCCTTGCCGGTGCGAAGGCGGTGCAGGCGCTGCTTGACGCCGTCGATCGCCTCGTCCATGGCCAGCTCCGCGGCTTCCTTCACTTCAGCGCTCATGACTGCGACTCCTTGCGGATCCAGGTTCCCGGCTGACGACCCTCGATGACCGCGACCAGGCTCGCAGGGTCGGTGATATCGAAGACGAACATGGGCAGGCCCTGCTCGGCGCACAGCGTGACCGCCGTCAGGTCCATGATCTGCAGGCGGCGCGCGACGACCTCGTCGTACGACAGGTTCTCGAAGCGCCGGGCATCGGGGTGCTTGTGGGGATCCTTGTCGTAGACCCCGTCGACCTGCGTGCCCTTGAGCAGGGCGTCGGCGCTGATCTCCAGCGCGCGCAGGGCGGCGGCCGAATCGGTGGTGAAGTACGGGTTGCCGGTGCCGCCGGCGAACACCAGCACGTTGCCCCGCTTGAGCAGGGCGATCGCCTCGTCGCGCGCGAACGACCGGGTCAGCGGCCGCACTTCGCGCGGGCTGAGGATCTGGCTCTGCAGGCCCTCGCCCCGCAGGTAGTCGCGGACGATGGCCGCGTTCATGATGGTCGCCAGCATCCCCACGTTGTCGGCCGTCACACGGTCGACGATCTCCAGGTTGGCCGAGCGCGCCCGGAACAGGTTGCCGGCGCCCACGACGATGCCGACCTGGACATCCATCTGGACGACCTGGGCGACCGCCTGGGCCAGCGAACCGAGCTTGGCGTGGCTGTACTGTTCGCCATCGCCCATCAGGGCTTCGCCGCTGAGCTTGAGCAGGACCCGCGTGAATTTCACCGGTAGGCACCTTTCTGGCGGGAACCGACCGCGCACGCCGGGACGGCGACGCGGCAGACGGTCAGGCGACCGGGGCATCATACCGCCGCCGCGCCTAAAAAAAAAGCCCGGGCGACGAGGCCCGGGCTCCAGAGGCGACGGGCTAACCGCCGATTTCGAAGCGCGCGAAGCGCTTGATCTGCATATTCTCGCCGAGGGACCCGATGATGGACTTGAGGTACTCCTCGATCGTCACATCGGGATCCTTGACGTACTTCTGCTCCAGAAGGACCACGTCACTGTAATACTTGTCCACCTTGCCGACAACAATCTTGTCGATCATGGCTTCGGGCTTGCCCTGCTCGCGCATCTGGGCGGCGTAGATCTCTTTTTCCTTCTCGATCAGGGATCCGTCGACCTCTTCGCGGGTGACGGCCACCGGGCGCGCCGCGGCGATGTGCATCGCCACGTTGTGCACGAATTCCTGGAACGCGTCGGTGCGCGCCACGAAGTCGGTCTCGCAGGCCACTTCGAGCAGGACGCCGACCTTGCCACCCATGTGGATATAGCTGCCGACGATGCCCTGGCTCGTGGCCCGGCCTTCCTTCTTGGACGCCGAGGCGATGCCCTTCTTGCGCAGGTAGTCGCCGGCCTTCTCCATGTCGCCGTCGGATTCGGCGAGGGCCTTCTTGCAGTCCATCATGCCGGCGCCGGTCGCTTCGCGGAGTTCCTTGACCATCTTGGCGGTGATTTCCATGGCTCCTCCAGTTGCCCCGGCGTCGGAGTATCGAATCCGTCCGCCGCGGGTCGCTTCGCGGGCCGCGCAGGCGGCCGTGGTATCGGTACGGCTCCGGTCCGGCGCACCGGCAGGAACCTGTCCGTGTTCATGACCGTCCGCCGGCCCCCGGGGAGCCGGCGCGATCAGGGTCGGAATCAGCCGGTCAGCTGGCGCTGGCCGAAGTGTCGTCCGCGGGGGCGTCCGCGCGGCGCGGCGTCTCGATGCGCAGAGCCTCGGTGTCCAGGGTGGCGCTCGCGACGGGCTCCTTCGTTGCCGAAGCGATGCCCACGGCGCGGTCGCGACCCTCGGAGCCGGTGCGACGGCCCTCTTCGATCGACTCGGCCACGACGCGCGTGAACAGCGAGATCGAGCGGATCGCGTCGTCGTTGCCCGGGATCGGGTAGCGCACGAGCGTGGGGTCGCAGTTGGTGTCGACGATGCCGATGACCGGGATGCCCAGCTTGTTGGCCTCGCGCACGGCGGTCTCTTCCTCGGCCGTGTCCACCACGAAGACGGCGTCGGGCAGCTTCCGCATCTTGCGGATGCCGCCGAGGTTCGTGTTCAGCTTCTCGTACTGCCGGCTGAAGTCGAGCTGTTCCTTCTTGGAGAAGTTCTCCATGCGGCCGTCGCGCATCATGGCCTCGATCTCCTCGAGCTTCTGCACGCTCTTGTAGATCGTCTGCCAGTTGGTGAGCATGCCGCCGAGCCAGCGCTCGGTCACATAGGGCATGTCGACGCGGTCGGCCATGTCGCGGATGGCAATCTTGGCCTGCTTCTTGGTGCCGACGAACAGCACAGTGCCGCCCTTGGCGCCGACGACGTGCAGGAAGTCGATCGCCTGGTTCAGGGCACGCAGGGTACGCTGCAGATCGATGATGTAGATGCCGCCCCGGGCGATGAAGATGTAGGGCTTCATCTTGGGGTTCCACTTGCGGGTCTGGTGACCGAAATGGACACCCGCTTCCAGCAGGTCCCTCAGTCCGACGTTGGCCATGATTGCCTCCCGACAGTACAGGGTTGTTCCTCCCCGGCTTTCAACGGTACGGGGCAAGCACCGCGGGCTCTTGCCCTGGGTGCCACCGGCCCCGTTCCTCCGGCCGGGTGTGTGATGCGATCCGGCGGTCCGCAACGAGGCGGCCGCCGGATCGTTTGTTCCAGCGCCTGACACGGTCCGACCCCGGAAGGCCGGGAACCGCCTCTAGCGCTTGGAGAACTGGAAGCGCTTGCGGGCGCCCGGCTGGCCGTACTTCTTGCGCTCGACCATGCGGGAGTCGCGCGTCAGATAGCCGCCCCGGCGCATCGGCGAACGGTAGTCCTCGTTGGCCACGACCAGCGCCCGGGCCAGACCGTGGCGCAGCGCGCCGGCCTGGCCGCTGATGCCGCCGCCCTTGACGGTGCACCAGACGTCGAAGTCGTTCTGGAGGCCGAGGGTCACCAGCGGGCGCAGCGCCTGCTCGCGGACCGCTTCGCCGAAGTACTCTTCCACGGCGCGGTCATTGACCAGCACCTTGCCGCTGCCCTGCGTCAGCCACACCCGGGCCACGGCGGTCTTGCGGCGGCCAGTGGCGTAATACCGTTCTTCCAACTCGCGCTCCTTGTCATGACGTTGCGGCAGGCGCGCCCCGCCGCGTTTCACTGCTGTCGGCAGATCACGTCTGCCGTCGGGAAACCGGTCGACCCCGTATTAGAGCGACACGATCTTCGGATGCTGCGCCGTGTGCGGATGGCTCTCGCCCGCGTACACACGCAGGTGCGTCAACTGCGCCTTCCCGAGCTTGGTCTTGGGCAGCATGCCCTTGACCGCGCGCATGATGACCTCTTCCGGCCGCCCGGCCGCCACCAGCTTGCTGACCGGCGTGAAACGCTGGCCGCTGGAGTAACCGGTGTGGTGGATGTAGATCTTCTTCTCCGCCTTGAGCCCCGTGAGCTTGACGTGGGAGGCGTTCAGGACAATGACGTTGTCCCCCATGTCCAGGTTGGGGGTGAAGGTGGGCTTGTGCTTACCGCGCAGGAAGGTCGCGACCTGCGTCGACAGACGGCCCAGCGGCACGTCCTTGGCGTCGACCACGAGCCAGTCCTTGGCGATTTCGCCCGCTTTCATGCTGTAGGTCTTCACGAGGCTAACTCCTCAACTGGTCCTTTGCGGACCGGTGCGCGCACGGGTCCCGCCCAGGGAAACACCCGCCGCGCACGCGTCGACGCTCTCGCGTCTCCCGTGTCGGCGGACCGCGTAAACTGTTGCCTTGCAAGCAGAAAGGCGTTACCCGGGCTACCGCCGGAACACCTTCTGGACCGAAATCGATAGGGAAATCCGGTCGCTGCAGACTGGCTAACTTAGCATCCGGCAAAGAACCTGTCAAGGCAGGCCGGCCCGGCGGGCGCCCGAAGACACTCCCCCGCGCGCGGCCGGGACGGTCCCGGGACGCCCCTGACTCAGCCCTGCCGGAAAACCGCCAGACTCTGCTCGAAGGGCGGCCGCAGCACGCCCTGCTCGGTGATGAAGGCCGTCACCAGTTCGCCCGGCGTGACGTCGAAGGCCGGATTCCAGGCCAGGACCCCGGGCGGAGTGGTCCGCCGGTCCGCGAACGTGTGCACCTCGTCGGGGCTGCGCTGCTCGATGACGATGCCGCCGCCCCCGTCCGTGGCCAGGTCGAACGTCGATCCGGGTGCCGCGACATAGAACGGCACGTCGTGCCGGTCGGCCAGCACCGCCAGGGGATAGGTCCCCACCTTGTTCGCGGTGTCCCCATTGGCGGCGATGCGGTCGGCGCCCGTGATCACGGCGTCGATCTCGCCCCGCCTCAGCAGCGAGCCGGCCGCGCCGTCACAGAGCACCGTCACTTCGAAGCCCTGGTCGGCCAGTTCCCAGGCCGTCAGCCGGGCGCCCTGCAGCAGCGGCCGCGTTTCATCGGCGAAGACCCGGACGGCCTTGCCCGCCTCGCGCGCCGCGTAGATCACGCCCAGGGCCGTGCCGTAGCCGCCGGTCGCCAGTCCGCCCGCGTTGCAATGGGTCAGCACCGTGGCGCACTCCGGCAGCAGCGCCGCCCCGGCGGCTCCCAGTTTCCGGCACATGGCGATGTCCTCGGCCGCCACCGCGCGCGCTTCGGCCAGCAGTCCGGCGGCCAGATCCGCGGCGCCGGCGCCACCGAGCGCCAACCCGGCGGCAACACCCGCGACACGGTTCAGGGCCCAGAAAAGATTGACCGCGGTCGGCCGCGTAGCCGCGAGCTCGCGGCTGGCGCTTTCGATCGCCGCCAGGGCCGCCGGCGTCTCCAGGCGGCCCTCGGCCGCCCGGTGCGCCGCCAGGGCCAGCCCGTAGGCGGCGGCCACGCCGATCGCCGGCGCCCCGCGCACGGCCAGCCGGCGGATGGCCCCGCACAATGCGGGCACGTCACGGCATTCGAGAAACTCCGTCCGCGACGGCAGCAGTGTCTGGTCCAGGATGACCACCCGGCCCTCGCGCCATTCGACCACCGGGAACGGGAACGGAAGCGCGCTCATGACATCCCTCCGGACGGCCCGCCCAGGACCTGCCCGAGCAACTGCCCGAGCCGGGCCAGCGGCAGCCCCATCACGTTGAAGTAGCAGCCTTCGACCCGGCGCACCATCATCGCGCCGTAGCCTTGGATCCCGTAGGCCCCGGCCTTGTCCATCGGTTCGCCGGTGGCGATGTAGCGCTCGATCGCGGCCGCCGACAACGGCAGGAACTCCACGTCCGTGCTCTCGGCCACGGCCAGATCGATCGCCCCCTGCCCGTTCGGACTCCCGGGGCCGGGGCCCGTCGAACAGAGCGCGATCGCCGTGATCACCGTGTGCCGGCGCCCGGACAGCCTCGCCAGGAGCAGCGCCGCGTCGGCCCGGTCACGCGGCTTTTCGAGCACGTCGCCGTCCACCACCACGATGGTGTCGGCTCCCAGCACCAGGTGGCCGGGACGCCGCGCCGCCACGTCGGCCGCCTTGGCGCGCGCCAGGGCCAGCGCGTAGGGCGCGGGGCCGGTGCCGGCGGCGATCAGCCGGGCCGACAGCGCCGCCTCGACGTCGCCGGGCGGTTCGATCGCGTACGGCAGTCCAGCCAGTTGCAGCAGTTCCGCCCGACGCGGCGACTGCGAAGCCAGCAGCAGCGTCCGGTCCGCGGGCCAGGCCACGAACGGGCTCAGGTGCGTCGCCTGGTTCACCGGTCTTCCCCGTTCGCCTCGCCGGCCTGCACGCGCGTCGCTTCGCGGTCGATGATCAGCGTCACCGGCCCTTCGTTGGTCAGTTCCAGGCGCATCATGGCGCCGAATTCGCCTTCGCTCACGGCCGGCCACTGCCGCCGCAGAAGGCCGCTGAAGCGATCGTACAGATCCAGCGCCTGCGCCGGCGGCGCCGAACCCGAGAAGCCCGGCCGATGCCCCTTGCCGCACTCGCCGTACAGCGTGAACTGGCTGACCAGCAGGATTTCCCCGCCGACTTCGCGCAGCGAAAGGTTCATCTTGCCTTCACTGTCCTCGAAGATCCGCAGTGCCGGCAGCTTGTGCGCCATCCACTCCAGTTCGCGATCGGTGTCGCCCGGCGCGAACGCGGCGAGCACCACCAGACCCCGCTCGATGGCACCGAGTTGGCGCCCGTCGACGGTCACCCGCGCCGGCCCGCTCCGCTGGATCACGCAGCGCATGGTATCCCCCGCGCGTCGGGCATCCGGGTCTCAGGCATGTCCGCCGCCCCCGAGCTGGTATCGTTCCACGCCCTGCACGCCGGGAATCTTCAACACCGATTTGAGGATCTTCTCGAGGTTGTTCAGGTTGCGCACCTCGACCACCAGCGTCACGCGCGCCAGGTCGTCCTCGGAAGAGAATTCGCCGCTGGCGATGTTGGTGTTGGTCAGGCTCAACGCGTTGCTGATGTCCTTCAGCAGGTTGTTCCGGTCGTTCGCGGTGATGATGAACTTGACCATGAAGGTCTGGTCCGGCGCGGTGTCCCACACGACGTCGATCAGACGGTCGGCGCTCAGGTTCGGGTCGTTCAGGTTCGTGCAGCCGGCGCGGTGCACCGACACACCGCGGCCGCGCGTGATCACGCCGACGATGCTGTCGCCGGGGATCGGCTGGCAGCACCGTGCGTAGCTGACCATCAGGTTGTCGACGCCGGCCACGCGAACACCGGTGGTCGAGCGGCGGCGCAGGGTGTCGACCAGGTCGCGCCCCCTGTGCAGCACCTTCTCGGCGGCCGACTCCTGCCGCGGCGTCACCCGCGCCGACACCTTGCCCGGCGTCACCTCGCCGTTACCGACGGCCGCCAGCAGCTTGTCCAGCTCGCTGTAGCCCATCTGCTGCGACACTTCGACCAGGTCGTCGACCTTCAGGTTGACCTTGGCCCGCCGCAGTTCGCGCTCCATGATCTCGCGACCCAGATGAACGCTCTCGTCGAACTGCGACGACTTCAGCCAGCGCCGCAAATGGTGCTTGGCGCGGCTGGTCTTGACCACTTCCAGCCAGCTGGCGCTGGGCGACGGCGTCTTGCTGGTGAGGATCTCGACCGTATCGCCGTTCTGCAGCTCATGGCGCAGCGTCACGATGCGGCCGTTCACCTTGGCCCCGACGCAGCGGAAGCCGACCTCCGAGTGGATGCGGAAGGCGAAGTCCAGGGGATTGGCGCCGCGCGGCATCTGGAAGACGTCGCCGCCGGGGCTCAGGACGAAGACCTCGTCGCGGAAGAAGTCGACCTTCATGTTCTCCATGAATTCGCGCGGGTCGTCGACATCCTCTTCCCACACCATGAGCTGGCGCAGCCACTTCACCATGTCGGCCAGGTCGGCGCGGTCGGCGCCGCCGCCTTCCTTGTAGCGCCAGTGCGCGGCGATGCCCAGTTCGGCCCGCTCGTGCATCTCCTCGGTGCGGATCTGCACCTCGATGTACTTGCCGCCGGGCACGCGCACGGTCGAATGGATGCTCTGGTAGCCGTTCGGCTTGGGCGTGGCGATGTAATCCTTGATGCGGTCCGAAAGAGGCGGATAGGCGCTGTGCAGCACGCCCAGCGCGTGGTAGCAGTCCGCCTTGGTGCCCACGACCACGCGCAGCGCCAGCTGGTCGAACACGCGGTCCAGCCCGATGTCCTGCGCCTTCATCTTCCGGTAGATCGAATAGAAGTGTTTGGCGCGGCCGCTGATCTGGCAGGGAACGCCGGCCTCGGACAGCGAGCTGCGCAGCGGCTCCACGATCTTCTCGATCAGGCGTTCGCGCTCGGCCCGCGTCTGGTGGATACCCGCCTCGACTTCGAAATAGCGCTCCGGCAGCAGCACCTTGAAGGCCAGGTCCTCCAGCTCCCACTTGATCTTGGCGATGCCGAAGCGGTTGGCCAGCTGCGCGTAGACATCCATGGTCTCCTGCGCGATGTCGATCTGGCGATCCGGAGGCAGGAACGAGATGGTGCGCATGTTGTGCAGGCGATCGGCGAGCTTGATCAGCACCGTGCGCGGATCCTGCGCGATGGCCAGCACCAGTTTGCGGTAGGTCTCCGCCTTGCGGGCCTCGGGGCTCACGGCGCGGATGCCGCTGATCTTGGTGACGCCGTCGACCATGTGGGCGACGTCCTTGCCGAACCGCTGGCGGATGTCGTCCAGCTCGTACTCGGTGTCCTCGACCACGTCGTGGACCATGGCGGCGATCAGCGTGTCCACATCCAGCCGCAGGTCGGCCAGGATGCTCGCCACCGTCATCGCGTGCACGAAGTAGGGCTGTCCGCTCCGCCGCAGTTGTCCCTCGTGGGCCGCCATCGCGAAGCGGAAGCCGAACCAGAGCTTCTCCTCGTCGGCCTGGGGATTGTAGGCCTGAACGCGCGCCCACAGATCCTCCATCATGGCCTGCAGGTCGACGGCTTTGGATTCGGCCGGGCTGCTCATGTCGATCCGGCCGGCCGCATGTCGACCAGCAGCTGCTGCACCGGGTCGTAGGCGCCGCCGCGCGGGCGGAATGTGCTGCGCGTCAGCTGGAACAGGATGTCCCAGTCGCGATCCTGCCAGCCCGCACCGTGGCCGCCGTTGCCCGGCAGGGTGCCGTCGCCGCGGCGACGCCAGGCCTCGCCGCAGCCGAAGGCCAGGAATTCGCGCGCCAGCGCCGGCTCGCCGTTGCCGTTGGCGTGTGACGGACCGCGGAACCGGAAACGCAGATGCAGGCCGCCGCTGAGAGCCGTGGGCGGCTGGTGCAGGCGCAGGCCGCGGCAGCGGAAGACGGGCTTGCGGTTGCCGGAGCCGAACGGCTCCAGGTTCTCCAGGTCCTGCACCAGCGCGGCGATGTCGCGCATGCTCATGTGGTTGAGGTCCAGGTCCAGGTCGTAGGCCTCGGGCACCGGGCCCGACTGCGGCTGCTGGCGCAGTGCGGCCAGGAAGGCCTCGCGGAAGGCGTCGATGTCGCGCGCGCGGAGCGTCATGCCCGCGGCCTGCGCGTGACCGCCGTGCCGCACCAGCACGTGGGCGCAGCGGTCCAGCACCACCTTCACGTCGATGTCCGGGACGCTGCGCGCGGAGCCGCGCGCCTCGTCACCCTCGATGGAGATCAGGACGACCGGCAGCTGGTGCTGCTCGACCAGCCGCGCGGCGCCGATCCCGATGATCCCCTTGTGCCACTCCGACGAGGCGAGCACCAGACCGGGATCCCCGCGTCGCACGTACGGCAGCGCGGCGGCGATGGCCTCGTCCTTCAGCCGCGCGTCCTGTTCCTTGCGCCGGCTGTTGGTGCGGTCGGCCTCTTCGGCCAGCGTTTTCGCCACATCCGCGTCGTGCGTCAGCAGCAGTTCCAGCGCCGACATCACGCGGCCGATGCGCCCGCAGGCATTGATGCGCGGCGCCAGCTGGTAGGCGAAGTCGCCGGTCGTCACGGGGAATCCGCGGTCCAGCCCCGCGACCGACAGCAGCGCCGCGAGGCCCGGACGGATCGCCGAGCGGTCGTTGAACCGCTCCAGCCCCTTCTTGACCAGGATGCGGTTCTCGCCGACCAGCGCCATCTGGTCGGCGACCAGTCCCATCGCCACCAGGTCGAGGACCGAATTCAGGAAATCGTCCGGCAGGCTGGCCGGATCGACCTGACGCAGAGCCTGCGCCAGCTTGAAAGCCACCGCCACGCCGCACAGTTCGGGATTCGGATAGGTGGCGCCGTCCCGCCGCGGATTGACCAGCGCGGTGGCCCGCGGCCGTTCCTCGAAGATGTGGTGGTCCAGCACGACGACGTCCATGCCCAGGTCACGGGCCAGCGCGATCTCGGTCAGCGCGGCCGAACCGGTGTCCACCGTCAGCAGCAGGGTCACGCCGCCGTCGGCCCACTCGCGGACCATCCGCCCCGCCACGCCGTAGCCGTCGGTCGCGCGGTCGGGGATGAAGGCCGGCTCGCAGCGCACCCGGGACCCGTCGACGGTCAGCGCACTGAGGGTCTCGAACAGCAGGGCGCTGCCGGTGATGCCGTCCACGTCGAAATCGCCATGCACGGCCACGCGCTCGCCGTCACGGGCGGCCTGCCGCACGCGCTCGACGGCGCCGTCCATCTCGGTCAGTTCGAAGGGATCGTGGAGCTGGTCCAGCGAAGGGTAGAAGAACCCTTCGAGCTCGCTGGTGCCGGTCACACCCCGGGCTGCCAGCACGCGCAGCAGGCAGTCCGAGACAGGCACGTCGAGCGGCACCTTGCGGCGCATGGCGGCCAGCACGGACTCGTCGACAGGCACACCGCGGCGCCACGGCCGTCCGGTGAACATGCCGACAGGCTGCGCCTGCTCAAGGGATTCATCCTGAGGATCACCCACGCCTGCTCGCTTCCCGTGCGGCTGCAAGTCGACAGCCGTCCCTGACCCGTCGCACGCGGCGGCGGGTCGTGGCGTTCAGACGTGAGAAGCCGGTCATAAGCCGAGTTTTGTTACCGCGTGGTCCCTGCGGATCCCACGGCGGCAGTCATGTATCTAGGACCGCCGTTACCGACGGCCTCCAGCGACCTACCCGGGAGTGCTAACGAGACGAGCCGCCTCATCCTCCCCTATTTGGTCTTGCTCCGGGTGGGGTTTGCCGTGCCACTTCCGTCGCCGGAAGTGCGGTGAGCTCTTACCTCGCCGTTTCACCCTTACCACCGCTTGCGCGATGGCGGTTTATTTTCTGTGGCACTTTCCGTGGGATCACTCCCCCTGGCCGTTAGCCAGCACCCTGCCCTGCGGAGCTCGGACTTTCCTCGGACCTCCCGTATCACAGGATTCGGAAGGCACGCGACTGCCTCCCCGGCTTCTCACGCCGGTCAAGATAGCGCGCCAAAGCGGAGTTGTCACCGGGGTTTTCGGCGGCAGGGCGTTCGGGACCCGTTCAGGCGTCCAGGGCGAGGTTCGCCAGCGCATCGGCGTGGGCGTTCTGTTCGCGGCGCACATGCGTGACCTGGAATTCGGCCATCCCGCGGCTGATGAACACCACCTGCTGGTACAAAGGGCGCAGTTCCGGGCTCTTCACCCGATAGATGCCCAGCAACTGCTTAACAATGAGTTCGCTATCCATTTTCAAATGAACGCGTCTGGCGCCCCAGCGCTGGCAGATCTCCAGCGCCGTGACCACGGCCCTGTATTCGGCCACGTTGTTGGTGGCGCGGCCGATCGCCTCGTGGTGTTCGGCCAGATCCTCGCCACCCTTGCGGCGAAACGGAGTTGTCACCGGGGTTCTCGGCGACCGGGCGCGCCGGAGCGGGCTCAGCCGTCCAGGGCGCGGTTGGCCAACGCGTC
>JAIFKS010000174.1 GCA_020049465.1 bacterium
GTCGAATTCCATCTCCAGGTCCAGCAGATTGATGCGCAGTCCGTATTCCAGCGTCATGCCCAGCGCCGCGTTCTCGAACCAGGCGCTGATCTCGCGGCGATCGGCCAGTTCCGCGACCTCGGACTGCAACCCCGACAGGAAGTGATCGAGCGACACACCCAGCGCCTGCGTGTGGGCCAGTTCGTCCTGTTCGAGCGCCCGGTACTGGGCCTGCCTGCCGGTGTAGAATCCGTGGAAGAGATAGCCGACCAGGGCGATGGCGAACAGACCCACGCCGACGGCCGCCCACTGCGGCCGCCGGCTGGGAGCTTTCGCAGCGCCCTGGCGCAGGATCATTGCACGCTGCCCCCATGGGTGAAGAAGTCGGGGAAGTACGTCCAGACGCCGGGGTAGTACTTGCGGACCAGGTTCTCGTAGGTGCCGTCGGCATGGCAGCGTTCAAGGAACGCCGCGAACGCCGCTTCGAGTTTCGGCGAATTCTTCGGGAACGCGGCCGCCATGTACTGGGGTTCGGACAGCGGGCCCAGGATCTTGATCTTGCCCTGCCACCGCCGGAGCGCCACCAGCGCATCGGGGACATCCAGGATCGTCAGATCGGCCATGCCGCCCAGCAGATTCGGCGCCATGTGGTTGAGGCTGCCTTCGTAGTTCACGACCAGCGCGCCGTGGCCGCCCAGATCGTACAGCTTCGGATCCAGGCAGGTGTTGGGCTTGGCCAACACGCTGACGCCGTTGAGCAGTTTGTAGGTGACGGCGATATCGCCATCGAGCGAGCCTGTCGGCATGATCGGCGCCAGAGGTGAACTCGCCGGCGCGATCAGCCAGATCTGCGTGGGGAACATCGGCTCGGCGAAGTTGACCAGCTTCTCGCGCCACGGCAGCACCGTCATGCCGTGGGCGATCATGTCGCCGCGCAGTTCGGCCGGTCCGGTGATCGTCACGTCGTTGCCCGTGCGTGTGAACGCCAGGCCGGTCACGTCGGAATAGGTGCGGCTCCAGTCCGTCTCGACGTATACATAGTCGACACCGATCTCGCGGCAGAACAGGCGCACCAGATCGACATCAAGGCCGTCACCGGCACCGGTGACGAAGTTCGCGTAGGGAATGCCCAGGTGTCGCAGCTGGCCGGCGGCCTGGATCTCCGGCAGATCGTGTCGGGGCGGTGTCGTCTGGGCCATCGCGCCGGCGGTGATGAGCACCATCGCCAGCAGCAGGGTCGCCATCGAGCGCATAGAATCGCCTCCACGTCGCGCAGTCCGTCTCGCTCCCGGCTGCGAGGGGCCGGGGGTTCTGACGTGATGGGTATCGGCTGCCGTGGCGTAAAGTTGATGATTATCAGGTACTTGAGGCCGAACGGCCGGAAGTGGGCGTCCAGGTTTGCTAACCCGTTGCCAGACAGGACGGTACGCGTCTTGAATTCGTCGCGATATCTGGCCCTGCTGCGCGGAATCAACGTGGGGCGCGGCAACCGGTTGTCCATGAACGACCTGCGCGACCTGGTGGCGGGCCGCGGCTACGGCGACGTCGGCACCGTTCTGGCCAGCGGCAATGTGGCGTTCACGGCTCCGGCCGGCGCGGACAGTGCGGTGATGGCGGCGGAGATCGAGAAGGCGCTCACCGAGGTCCACGGCCTGCGGGTGCGCGTGACCGTGGTCGGCGCCGCGGATCTGGCGGCCATCATCGGCGAGGCGCCGCTGGCTGAATGGGCGACGGACCCCTCCCGGCTGCTGGTCGGTTTCCCGCGCGTGCCCGGCGCGCTGGCGCGACTGCGACCGCTGGTTGCGCAGGACTGGTCGCCCGCGGCGCTGTCCGTGAAGTCCGGCGCCGTCTGGCTGTGGTGCCCGAACGGCGTTCTGGCCGACAACTTGGCCACTGAAGTCGGCAAGGCGATGGGCGAGGATCTGACGACCCGCAACTGGGCGACCGTCCTTAAATTGAAGGCACTGCTGGCCCAGAAGGGCTGAACGTTACGAGGAGGCGGCTAATGGGCGGGGCGAAGTTCATGAACGGCCTGGCGGCGGCGGCGTTGGCCGTCTGCGTGGTGCCGGGTGCCGCGGCGGCGGCTCCGCTCGTGGCGCACGAGGAACTGGTCGTCCAGGTACGTGCCGCCGAGACGGCGTTCGCCGCGACGATGGCCGCCCGCGATCACGCGGCGTTCGGCGGCTTCATCGATGACGAAGCCGTCTTCTTCGGCGGCCGCGGTCCCCTGCGCGGCGCGGCCGCGGTGAAGGAGGCTTGGCAGCGCTTTTTCACAGAGCCCGCGGCGCCGTTTTCGTGGCGGCCCGAAGTCGTCGAGGTGCTGGATTCCGGCACGCTGGCCCTGACCTCGGGGCCGGTGTTCGACGCGGAAGGCAAACACATCGCCGACTTCAACTCCATTTGGCGACGGGGTCCGGATGGAAGGTGGCTGGTGGTGTTCGATCGGGGGAGTGACGTGTGCGATGCCGTCGGTGCGGAACCGTAGGGGTGTCATTTGCGAATCATGATGACATCATGCGCTCTCGCATTCGCGCCCGCCGCGCTTCCCCTCGCGGCCCAGGAGTGTCCTGAACGGTTTGCGTGCGTGTGGTGATCCTGGAGTCCGGGGCTCCGTGTCATGTCGCAGCCATCGACGGTCCCGTACCGCTGCGCAAAGTCGCCATTGAGGCCGCGCAAAATAGTCACTACACCCCGGCAAGCAGGTCCGGCACGCCGATGCCTGGCGTCATCCAGATCGACTACGTGTTTCGCCTCGGCAACGCGTATTTCCGTCAATGGCGACGTGGATTTCGAAGAATACCAGTATTCCAATGTGCGGGTTTGGGTTGACGTGTCCGTTGACGTTGCGGCGGCGCCAGACAGCGACGGCGTCGTCCGGAATCAACGGACGTATCGTTTCTTTCAAAAATGCGGTACGTATGAACTGTCCGAGGTTGTGAGCATGTTCCGATGCGATTGAGGGTGTTCGCCTGATGGCCGATTGCCGCAGAGGATCGCCTCAATCGAACGGACTTTCGCCGGCGCAAGTGCCCCGCCGCGTTCGTGCACGAACCTCTGGAAATGACAGCTTTGCGCGACCAGGCTTCACGCCCGTTTCGCGCGCGTCACGTGATGGTCTGTGCGCCAGCGCATCTGGCTGCACCTGCGCGCCGAACCGCGCGATCCTGCCGCGGCCGATCCCGACAGGGCCGCGCGCATTTTGACGCTCGGGCACAGAATTTCCGGCGCCGCTACCCGGTTGCGTTCGAGCCCGCGGCTTGCGTGTTCGAGCCCATGACTTGCGCATTCAATCCCACGACTTGCGCCGGCGCAAGTGCCCCACCGTGTTCGTGCACGAACCCATGGCACCGGCTGCACAGCGTGATCAGGTTCTCCGCCCGGTTCGAGCCTCCCTGTTGCCGCGGCTTCACGTGATGGACCTCAAGAAAGTGCGTCGACCTACATCCCGGCGCCGCACAGCGGTGGCGGTCCCGCGCCAGCACGGCGGCGCGCACCGAGGGTTTGATGGTGGCGCGGTTCGGTTTGCCTTCCCGTTGGACCCGCGCGTCGCAGGCCAGCGCTTCGACTTGCGCCGGCGCAAGTTTCCGTTCGCCACGGTTGGTCACGACCGTTGCCGCGGCGCAGTCCGGGCATTGCTGGACGACGATCTGGACGGCAGGACCACTGGACTCGTTTGCGCGGCGACGCGTTTCGATCAACGCTTCGAGCGCAGCCAACATCAGGTCCATGCGGTCCGTGCCGGCCGACACCCGTTTCAGTTTGTGAGCCTTCTCCACCAGTGCTTCGAATCTGGCCAGTTGAACGCCGTCGGCGCGCAGCGTGATGGTGGTCGGCGGATCGGCCGCGGGCGCGGTCGGTTGCGCGGGCGCCATCATGGCCAGCTGGCCCGCCGGCTGTTGCTTCCGCGCGCGCTTCACTTCCTGCGACAGGACGCGGCGGCTCTGCGACGACGCGAGGGCGACCCACGCGGCCTGGGTCTCCACCGTCGCTACGCGCGCGACCTGCTGCGCCTTCGTCCAGCCGACGGCGCCGGTGGCGACCGCTTCGCGCAGCACCGGCAACCGATCGAGGTCATCGGCCAACCGTTTGAACTGCCAGTAGCGGTTGTCCGGGAAACCGAGACCGACCGTGGCGTAGAGCTGGAGGCTGGCGTGGCCCAACGCGCGGTACAGAGCGCGGCGCTGGATCTCGGCGAACCACAGAACCGCGCATTCCTGGGCGCGATCGCAGGCTTCGAGCGCCTGGCGGAGAGAGGCGTCGACGTGCGCGGCGGGCTGGTCGGCAACGAACGCGGGAAGAGGAATGGCGGTCATGAGGGCTCGCATTTCCGGGAGGAAATCCACGTCAGATCTGATGGCGAAAATATAGCGAAAATAACAGACAACCGCAAGTAAAAAAATGAGTTGCGATGCGCCTGCGCAAAGAAGGAAGTGTTGAGGCCTCGCCGGGGCGAATCACCCCCCGACTGTCCCAAACCGTCCCGTTCCCATGGTCAATGGGACACCCACGCGGGACAGATTTCAGCCATTTTGGCAAAAGCGAGTGGGACAGTTTGGTTGATCGCGCCGCTAACGCCAACAAATACAATCACATAGAAATCGTACAGATTTCCGGCATCAACCATGCATGCTGATGGGCAGTGCACCTCCTGGATCCGGTCTAAGAGCGAGGGACCGGATCACCCCGCGGCGGGGGCGGAAAGGCGAACCTGTTCCCGCCGCATCTGATGACCCGGGTGGTTTTTCGGGCGACGAACCACCCGGGTTTCTTCTGTCCGGCGCCCGCCGCAGCGCGCGCCGCGGGCGTCCACACCGCTTGATTTCACTATCCCCGCAGGCGACATTGGAACAGCCGTAACGCCGCACTCGCGCACGCTTTGAGTCCGGTTTTCACGGCTGCGAGCGGCCCCAGTCCGCCGGTTTCGGCACCCAGTTCGGAGTCGGCGACACTGCAGTCAGGAGTACGGGATGGACATCAGCGTCACCAGGAATCCCAGCCCTCAGTCGCCTCCGACCGGCGCCCTCGGCTTCGGCCAGTTCTTCACGCCCCACATGTTCGTGGCCGACTGGAAGGACGGCGTGTGGCATGACCCGCGCGTCATCCCGTACGGTCCGTTCTGTCTCGATCCGGCGTGCAAGATCTTCCATTACGGGCAGGAGATTTTCGAGGGGATCAAGGCCTACCACAACAAGGCCGACGGTTCGGTGCACGTGTTCCGGCCGGACATGAACCTGGAGCGTTTCCACCGTTCGTGCGACCGGATGTGCATGCCTCGCATCGAGTCGGATCTGTTCATGCGCGGCATGGAGATGCTGATCGACATGGACCGCAACTGGGTGCCCGACAGCCCGGATGCGATGTACGTGCGGCCGACGATGATCGCCTCGCAGCGTGGGCTGGGTGTGCGCGCCTCGACCGAGTACATCTTCTTCATCATCATCGGGCCCGTGGGCAGCTACTTCACCGGCGGCGTGAATCCGCTGAAGCTGCGCGTCGAGGAGACGTACGTGCGCTCGGCGCACGGCGGCACCGGTTTCGCGAAGACCGGCGGCAACTATTCGGCGGCCCTGCTGCCGATCAAGCGGGCGCAGGACGCCGGCTACGACAACATCATCTGGCTCGACGCCAAGGAAAAGCAGTACGTCGAGGAGATGGGCGCGATGAACATCATGTTCGTCTACGAGGACCGCGTCATCACCTCGAAGGCCGGCGACACGATCCTGCACGGCGTCACGCGCGACAGCGTCGGGGTGCTGCTGAAGGACATGGGCGTCACCTGGGAAGAGAAGGCGCCGGCGATCGCACAGGTGATCGAAGACGCGCACAGCGGCAAGCTGAAGGAAGTGTTCGCCTGCGGTACGGCGGCCGTGGTCACGCCGGTGGGGACCATCCACTACCAGGGCGCCGACCATCGCATCGGCGACGGCGGCGAAGGCAAGCTGACCCGCAAGCTGCGCGAGATGCTGACCGGCATCCACGCCGGCGGCAGCGAGCACCACCCGGAATGGCTGCACAAGGTGCCGACGTTCGCGGAAACGCGCTGATCGCCTCCCGAGGCGAGTGCACTGAAGGCCCGGCCACCGGTGGTCGGGCCTTCGCGCACCGGGAACCCGGGCGATCCCGGCGGTGTTGAAAGCGCTTGCCCGAATTGCCAAAAGCTGGTTCCCTGTCGACATTCCATTTTCAAGGAGCGCTCCATGCGTCATCCCGCCGTGTTTTCCCACGGATTGCTGGTCGTCACGGCCCTGTTGTTCTGGGTCAGCGCCAGCGCGTCTCGTCTGCAGGCGGCCGAGGGCGCGCCGCCGGCGACCGTCGCGCCGGCTGAACGCACGGTCATCCCCGCCGCCGACTTCAGGTTGGCCGACCATGCCGGTCGCGTGGTGATGCTCGATTTCTGGGCCTCGTGGTGCAAGCCGTGCAAGCAGTCAATGCCGTGGCTGTCCCGGTTGCAGCGCGCGAACGGCGACAAGGGTCTGCAGATCGTGGCCATCAGCGTGGACACCGACGAGAGCGCGATGCGCTCGCGGTTGGGTGATATCGATCCGGGCATCATCGTCGTGTTCGACCCCAAGGGCGAACTGGCCCGTCAGTACAACCTGGAAGCGATGCCCACCTCCGTGATGATCGACCGCGCCGGCACGGTGCTGTCCACCCACATCGGATTCCGCGAAGCGGAGATCGCCGCGCGTGAAGCCGAAGTCGCGGCCCTGCTGGCCGCCGAACCGAAGGCGGAGAAGAAATGAACCGGATGATGCGCCGTGGTGCGCTTGGACTGGCCCTCGCGTTGACGATGGCAGGCTTCGCCGGCGGCTGCGCCTCGATGGGCGTGCAGCCGTGGGAGCGGGACATCCTGTCCGAACCCGGCATGACGCCGGGCGAAGACGTGGTCCTGTCGGCCCTGGACGAGCACATCTACTTCAGCAAGGAAGCCTCCACCGGCGGACTGGGCACGGGAGGCGGCGGCTGTGGCTGCAACTGACCATCGCAAGGGTGCGCTGTGCGCCGCGTTGACGGCGGCCTGCGGGCTGCTCGGCGTGGTCGGCGCTCCGGCGCGGGCCACCGAAGTGCAATCGGGCGTGCTGGGCTATACCGAGCCGGGGCGCGTGTCCGCGGTGGAAGTGATCAGCGACGTCAAACACGAATTCTCCAGCGGCAAGGTGGGCAGCTTCCGCTTCGTGTACGACGTGCTGAGCGGTTCGTCGGCTAACGGCGGCGTGCCGTCGCTGACCGCGCAGACGTTCACCAGCCCGTCGCGCAACGGTTCGTATGTCACCGAATCCGGCCAGACGCCGCTGGACAGCACGTTCCGCGACACACGGTTCGCCGGGAGTGCCGGGCTGAGCCTGCCCTGGGGCCGGCTGACGACGGTTTCGCTGGGCCTGTACGGTTCGACCGAGCACGACTACCTGTCGCTCGGCGCCAACGCGTCCCTGACGCGCGAATTCAACCGCAGGAACACGACGTTCACGCTGCGCGCCGCGCGGTTCGAGGACACGATCAACCCCGAAGGCGGCATTCCGGTCGCGCTGGCGCCGATGCCGCCCCCGGTGCCTGGCGGCGGGGACGATAAGGCCGACGACGATGCCCGCAGCGGCGAAGACCGCGCCAAGAGCGTGACCGACCTGGGGCTGTCGATGACCCAGGTGCTGGACCGCAGCACGTTGCTGACGCTGAACTACACGAACAGCCGGGTGGACGGCTACCAGACCGACCCCTACAAGCTGATCACCGTCGTGGACGGCACGACCGGGGC